>CAZNOK010000101.1:0-17639 GCA_964574605.1 uncultured Verrucomicrobiota bacterium | reverse complement strand
ATGGGCCGCGTAGCAACTGGTGAGCCGCACCCCTTCCGCAGCGAGCCTGTCGAGGTTCGGCGTGCGCAGGGCCTTGTCGCCAAAGCAAGCCAAGTCCCCATAGCCAAGATCGTCGCAGACGATGAGGAGGATGTTGGGCTTTTGCTTCGGCGCATCGGCGGCGTGCATCACGGCCAGCGGCGCGAGCAGCAGGGCGGCGGTTAGTAGGATGTTTTGTTTCATGGGGTTTTTTGGGTGTTTCATGTTTCTTCCCCTGATTTTGGCCGTTCCGCTCATTTCACCCGTTTGTAGGCGAACACTAACGCGGCGGGTTGCTGGTTGATCGTGACGGCCAGCCCTTTTTCCATCAGCTCGCGGCCGGTGCGGGTTTCCTTGCCGCCATCGAGATTCTCGACCTCGTATTTCGCCGCGGGATCGAGGCCGTGGAGTTTGAAACGGGCGGATTCATACGGGCTCTCGTCGCGGCGGAAGACTTGCACGACGCCTTCTTTGAGATCTGGCCGGTGGAATTGCCACGCCATCCACACGTCCTTGCCGAGGCTGTAGCTGGTGAGCGGGTAGTAGTCGCCGAGGTAGCAGGGCGAGATGCGCTCGAACTGCTGGGTCAGGCGGCGCAGCGCGTCGTAGTCGAGATCGGTGCGGCGCACGTCCCAGCACGCGGTGAGGCTCGGGGCCATGTGGCTGCGGAAAATCCACGGGTCCACCTTTTCAACGGGCTTTTGCGAGGCATCGGAGGGGCCGACGAAAGTGGTGATGAACCGGGTGCCGGTGCCGTGATACGGCAGCCAGCGGGAAAGGGCGTGGGTGTGCGCCTGCTGGGCGACGGGATCGAAGAGGTAATCGTCCCGCAGCAGCGGAAGCGAACGGCGGACGGTTTCGAGGTCGTTGCGGCGACCGCCGCTGGCGCAACTGTCAATCAGCAACGCGGGATGCCGGCGGCGGAGTTCATCCCAATACGCAAGGTAGCCGGTGACGTGGCGGATTTCGGTGATGCCCTGCCGGTCCGGCGCATCCTGGGTCTGCCAGAACGGGAGCGGGTCCATGTTGAAATCCTGCCGGTAGAGATCAATGCCCTCCGCCGTAATGAGCTTGTCGACGTGGTTGATCAGCCACTGCCAGGCATCGGGATTGCCCAAGTTGAGCAGGGCGCCCCGGCCATGGTAGCCGTGGGGCCGCGTGGCATCTTTTGGCGGGTTCTTGAATTCTGCCGGGATCTTGTCCTGTTCGAAACACCACTCCGGATGGTTCGCGAAGAGCCAGCTATTCGTGGTCACACGCTCCGGCTCGAACCAGACGATGGACTTCACGCCCTTGGCCCGTCCGTGGTCAGTGATGGCGCGCAGGCCGTTTGGGAATCGCTTCTTGTCCACTTCCCACGTGCCGACATTGACCCACTTGCCATCATTCACATACCAGCCGGCATCCATCCACCAGTAGCGGATCGGCAGCCGTTCCGCGACGTAGCGGTCGATCATGAGCTTCTGGTTTTCCTCGTTGGCTTCGATCATTTCTTTGAACTGATGCGAGCTGCACGCGACAAGCTGCGTGGGCGGCAACTGGCCATTCACGCGCGGCAGGTTGTGCGCCACTATCCAGGCGCGCCACAGGTTGTGGGCGCGGAACTCGTCGCCCTGCCAGAACATCAGCGCGATGAGCGGGGCGCGAACTTCCTCCCCGGGCTCGAGCTTAAAATGCGTGCGCTCCATGCCAGCGTGGACGCGCAGTGCTTTGGCGCCCTTGCTCTGAAACTCCGCCGCCCATTGGCCCGGCCAGCCGACGGCGGTCACCACGCCTTCGCCGCCCCACGCGAGGTTCCAGTAAGGCATGGTGGAGTTTGAGGCGCGTCCCCCAAAGGTCGCGAGCCGAAGGTGGCGTTCCTTTTTGCCCAGCACCGTGGTTCGCGGCTCGAACGAACTTGCCTCCGCCGGACTGCCCTTCGCGTGATGGAGCACGAAATCGCCCGGCGCGCCGCGTTCGAAGCTCGCGTCCAGCGATTGGATGTCCGCGATGATGGGCGTGGCCGTGCGGCCGGTGTTCTTGAAATACGGCGTCCATTCGAGGGCCGGGAAGTCGCGATAGCGCACCACGACGCAGCGCACCCGGAGGCCGCTCTGCGGGTCGGTGCAGGTCAGGGTGAGTTCGTTGCGGTTGTTGTCGAGCTTCCGCTCGCTGCGCTCAAGCCGCCATGTCTTGAGCACCTCGGTGGAAGGTTTGCCGCCGAGCGTAAAGGAGAACGGCAGCGCGGAAGCACTGGCGTTGAATTTGCCCCACCATTGGTTGCGCAATGCATCCTCTGCGGGCGTGGCGTGGGCAAGCAACGGACAGAGCAAGAGGGGGGCGATGAGGTGGAGTGTTTTCATGGTTGGGTTTGGTTGCAGTAATCGAACGGCTCACCGTGCTGGAGAAGACGGTAGCGGTCGCCGATGCTGTGGAGCTTTAGGTTGGTGCGGAACATCTGCGGCGGCTGGCAACTGTCGCGGAAGAGCTCGTAATGGCAGGGGATGGCCAGCTTCACGTCGAGACGTTTGGCGAGGAGTGCTGCCTCGGCGGGGCCGAGGTTGTGGAAGGCGGGGTTGATGACGGTCACCAGCACATCGGGCCGGTGCGGAGCCATCGCGTCGGCCAGTAACTCATGCCAGCCGGTGTCGCCGGTGAAGTAGATTCCCGGGCCGCCCTCGATCTTGACGAGGTAGCCGACATGCGTGAGGTCGTCGCCGCCGAGCGGGATGGCGAACGCGGCCCGCAACGTGAGATCGCCAAAAGTCAGTTCGCGGTTGGGCCAAGTCAGACGGAGTTGCTCCTCGGGAATGCCGAGCCCCCGGAGCTTTTCGATGGTCTCCGCCGGCGCCACATACGGCCCGTGTCCACCAGCGGCGCGGGAGGCGGCAAGGGTTTCCGGGTCGCAGTGGTCTTGATGGCTGTGGGTGATCGCATAGGCATCCACACCGGCCAGTTCGGCGGGATCGAGCGGCGGCGGCAGCAAGCGGTCCATGTCGAACCCGTGCGCGTCGCCGATGGCCTTGCAGGAGTTGCTGAGATAAGGATCCAACGCGATGACGGTGCCGCGCGGACTCTTGATAATGAACCCCGCCTGGCCCAGCCACCACAAGGTGACGTGCCCCGGCGAGGTGCGGTGCGCGCGGACTTGTTGCAGAGTCAGTTTGCTCATGGCTTTCCTTTCAAAAATCGCGGATGTATCCGGCCAGCCATCCGCCATCCACGGGCAGCACGGCGCCATTGATGTAGGAACTCTCCGGCGCGGCAAGGAACAACACCGCGTGCGCGATCTCCGCACACTCGCCCGGACGACCGAGCGGGATATGCGCCAACAAACCCTGCACGCGATGGCTGAACTTCCCGTCGTCGCCGTAGAAGAGTTGTTTCGTTCCCTCGGTCAGGATCGAGCCGGGGGCGATGCAGTTCACCAGCACGCCTTGCGAGCCGAGTTCAATCGCCATGGCGCGCGTGAGATTCACCACGCCGGCCTTGGCGGCGACGAAAGCGCACTGCAACCGGGCGGGCACAAGGCCGAGCACGGAGGAGATGTTGATGATGCGGCCGGATTTCCTCTCCAGCATGTGTTTTGCGGCAGCTTTGCTGACGAGAAAAAGGCCGGTGAGGTCCACGCGCAGGATGCGGTCCCATTCCTCGGCGGGGAACGAATCGATGTTCACGCGGTGCGCCATGGTGTTGATGCCGGCGTTGTTCACGAGGATGTCGAGACGGCCATGCGCGGCGATGATTTCGTTCATCGCGGACTCGATTTGTTGTTCGTCGGTCACGTCCATGCGCAGGGCCATCGCGCCGGGCGTCGTTTCGGCGCATCGGCGGGCCGCCTCGATGTTGATGTCGGCATAGACGACCCGCGCGCCGTTGGCTGCCAAGGTGCCGGCGATGGCCTGGCCGATGCCGCCGGCCGCGCCGGTGACAAGCACGGTTTGATTCTGAAGATTGACTTTCATGGTTGGTTCTCCGTGAGCTGTCCTGCGACAAGCCTGCTGGCAATCGCGAGGATGGGTGTTTTCGGGCCGCGGAATGCCCAGACCTGGGCGGTGTCGTCGCAGCGCGAGCGGCCGGTGCCGCCGCCGATGGCGGGGATGTGGTACTCGAGTTCGTTGAATTGCCCCAGCTTACTGTTGACATTGCAGGCTTGGACAGCGAAGCCAAGGTTTTTCGGTTCGTCGTACGGTACGTCCACGTATTCGCCGGACGGATTGACGACGAAATTGCGGATGATGAGTGCCCATCTGCTACCGGCTTTGTAGAGGTACCCAACTCGTCCGCAGACGGGGACAGCACGAATGCTGATCTTGTGTTCGCCCTTCTGCCGCATCCGGTAACGGATGAGATGATCGGTAACGATGATGTCTTTAGGCGGAATTGTGCCGACGGTGCTGAAGACATGTCGGGGTTGATGCCGAGAGTAGGTGGGGATGAGCATATCGCCACCATGTGGCATCTGTACGAGATTCCAGAGCCCAAGGTGGGCCTGACTGCGTTGACTTGGTCCGAGAAGTTCAAGCGAGGTGCGCTGTGTGTAGCCGGCAAACTCCACGCCCTTGAGATCAAGACCGCGCTCATACCGCAACGGGTTAGGCGCCGGTCCCAAGGATTTCGTGATCTGAATTGCAACGTCGCTCCCGCTACGAGCGTGTCGCACTTTCATCCGGCTCACGAGCTTGAAGTTAGCGCCCCGACGGATCACACGATAACGACCGGGATCAAGAGACCGTTGCTGGAAGTACACATCAAGCTTGGGATAGTTCGGAAAGAAGAAATCAAGTTCCGGCGCCAACCAAGTGCGGTCACCCCCGGAATTTTGCCATTGGTCACTTCCATAGAACTCCCGCGCCGTATCGGCGGATCTTAGGGCATCATGTGTCCAATAGAAGTTCTCATCGCTTCTTCCCGAGTACAAACCCAGCACGCGTCCTCCGTAGGGCAACACCAACACGCGTGTGCCGTACGAAGTCGTGAACACCACAGTCTCTTTGCCCGCCTTCTTTAGGATGTTGATCAGTCGTTTCATTGAGGTCACTTCCCGGTGTTTAGTCAGTGTTTCAGATTTTGGACAGGTTGTTCCCACAGGCCATGATAATGGCCGCCACGATGAGCAAACCGATGGCGATGTACATCCGGTGGCGCGGTGTGCCAAAGACCCCTTTCCATTCACCACTGATGAAGCCCAGCCCTTGGCCGCCCAACATCTGCGTTGCTTGTTGAATGCCAAAGCCCACCGAAGCGCCGAGCGTGCCGAGCATCAACATGCCGTTTCCCATCAGCACGATGCCGACTGCGAAATTGACCCCGATAATCGCCGCGAGAACAAATTCCTTCGAACTCGCACCCAAAACTCCCCACGATTTATTTTTGGTCAACAGGAAACAGGGATAGATGATGTTGAGGATTGAGCCGCCAGCCAAACCCACGGCCCACACGGCAAACGTGGACGGAATATCACCGGCTCCTTCATGTTTCAGCGCGGCAACAATTGGCCCTTGCCCGTACACGAATGACAAACCAATTCCACACGATAACACCCCCGCCACCACGGTCATGATCAACCCGCCCAGAAAACTGCCGGAGCGCTTCTGCTCCTTCTGCAGGACTTGATCACGTCCGAAACCCGCGCAAGCAGCGAAGACGACGCCGATCACCATCACGCCGACGCCGGCGAGAACTGTCAACCCGGCGGGGGAAGTAATGCTCGGTGCGTCCTTGAACAAACCGGATCCCTTCACAATCATTGGCAGTGTGACTCCCAGCGACACACCCAGTCCGGTCAAGATTGCCCCCGTCAGCGCTACGCCGATGCGCACGAAGCAGAGGCCGCAGAGGATATTGGCGATCCCCCAACCTGCCGCCCACAAATTGGCGACAACCAACGTTTGCGCCGGCACTGACCGAAGGGCTTTCAGCGCATTGGGGCAGAACGCGAGAGTCACAAACCACGGGATCACCAGCAAGCCCGTCAGCATCCCCACGAACCACCAATGTTCAAACTGAAACTTCTTCATGAGCTTGAATGGCCAAGCCCCACTGCCGACAAACAGTCCGGCGAAAGTCACCAAGAGGATTCCCGTGATTTGTTGCGTTGACATGATTTGTCCTTTCGCTCTGTTGTTTTGACCGCGTCACACATCCGGGACATAGCCCGATCCGAACCGCGCGCTGGAGGGCGTTCGGAAATCTGAAATCAGCGACATAAGCGCCGTGGTGCCTCCATCGGCAATGATGGTTTGCCCGACGATGTAGCCGGAATCTTCCGAGCAAAGGAATACAGCCAGCTTGGCGATTTCCACCTTTTCGCCCGACCGCCCCAAGGGCACCTTCGTGTAGGCATCGGTGCGTGCCCCCTCGTCGGTGAACCCCGGTAGGACTTTGTAGTAATTTTCCACTGTCACCCAACCCGGAGCGATGGCGTTGACGCGGATGCCCTGGTGCGCCAGTTCGACTGCCAGCGAACGCGTATAGGCGATGATCGCGCCCTTGGTGCCGGCATACACGGAATGTTCCGGTGCCCCGGACACCCCATGGATTGACGTGATGTTGCAGACGGTGCCGCCACCGTGAGTCAGCATGTCTTTGGCGATGCGTTGTGTCAGGAAGAACTGCGCACGAATATTGACGTGATACAGCCGGTCGAACTGCTGTGGCGTCACGTCGAGGAACGGTTTGTTGAACGTGATGCCGGAATTGTTGACCAGGCAGTCGATACCGCCGAGGAAGCGGATGGCTTCATCGCCCAGCTTGACGGCCTCGTCCACGCAATCGAAGTTCGCCGCAAACGCCTCCGCTCGGCGGCCCATGGCGCGAATTTCCTCAACGGCGCTGCGCGCTCCCGCGGCTGCGTGAGCGTAATGCAGGACGACATCCGCGCCCTGCCGCGCAAACTCCAGTGCGATCTCGCGCCCGATTCCCGTCCCTGATCCAGTGACGAGAACGCGTTTCTTGTTCATCTTGCCTTCGGATTTCATTGGGTTGCTCCTTTCATCTCCAGTTGACGTGGCGGCGCGTGCAACGCCGCACCAAAAGCGTCGCCCGCCGCGTCCTTCAAGGCCTCGCTCATGGACGGATGCGGCGCGACCAACGCCGCCAAATCGCGCGCGCTGACGCGTTGACGGATCATCGCCACCGCTGTGGTGATGCAGTCGGTCGCGTTGTGGCCGATCATGTGAACACCAAGTAGTTCGCCGCTCGATTCGTGCCGCAGCACTTTCACAAAACCATCGCTTTCCTCAATCGCCATCGCTTTGCCCAGATGTCGTAGGGGATACCGGCCAACCACCACCGGCACCGATTGCGCCTGCGCCTGCGCCTCCGTTAATCCGACCGACGCAATCTCCGGGAAGGTGTAAACCGCCGTTGGGATCGGTTCAGTAAACGCCTCGTCCTTGCCGAGCGTGTTGTGGACAGCAGTCATTGCCTGGGCCGAGGCCGCGTGCGCCAGCAATGACCGTCCATTCGCGTCGCCAATGCAAAACACATCGCATCGAGTCGTCCGCATTCGGTCGTTGACCCAGAGAAAGTCGCGGTCCGTTGTCAACCCGACGGCGCCCAGGTTCAGCGCGTCCGTGTTCGGACGGCGTCCCACCGCGACCAGAGTCCGGTCCGCAACAAGTGTTGAGCCGTTCGACAGCACCGCTCTGCATCGCTCGCCTTTGATCATCAACTCCTTCACCTTCGTGTCGGTGTGAATCGTGATGCCACGTTCACCGAAAACCTTCTGTAGTTGCCGGGCGAGATCTTCATCCATCTCCGGCAACAACCGCGGCATCATCTCGACGACGGTCACCGCAACGCCGAACGCCTGCATCATGCAGGCGAACTCGCAGCCAATCACGCCGCCGCCGACAATCAACAGACTGGCCGGCAAACTCGACCAGTGCAACGCCTCGTCGCTTGTGCACACCTGCGCCGCGTCCGCCGGCCAGCCGTTTAATCTTACCGGGGATGAACCGGTCGCGACGATCGTCGCGCCGGCGGTGAGCGTCTGCGTCTGGCCATCGTTCTGGATGACGAGACGGCCGGTGGCATCGAACCGCGCCTCACCTCGAATCAGGGTCACCCGTCGCGAGTGGAACAGCCCCTGAATGCCGCTGCGGAGCGTCTGGAGAATCTTGTCCTTGCGCTGCTGGATGGCCGGCCAGTCGGGCGCGGCGCTGCCGGTGACTCGCACGCCGAGCGATGCGGCGTGTTCAATGAGGTGGAGCAGTTCGCCCGATGCGAGCAGCGCCTTCGAAGGGATGCAGCCGTTGTTGAGACACGTGCCGCCGAGGTGGGGCGACTTCTCGATGACAACCGTCTTCGCGCCGAGCCGAGCCGCTTCGAGCGCCGCGATGTAGCCCCCCGGCCCGCTGCCGATCACCGCGACGTCGTAGTCGGCCGCCGAGCGTTGCACTTGAATCTCCGGTTGCTGCGGGCGGACATCCAGGAATTGTCCGGGCGATTCGAGTATCTGTTTGACGCGCCCCATAAATTTCGCCGCATGCGCACCGTCAATAATCCGGTGGTCGGCGCTGAGGGTCAACGTCAGGATCTTGCCGGCGCGCAGTGTCCCATTGGCGACCACCGGTTGCTCGCGCAGTGCGCCGACGGCCAGGAGTGCCGACTCCGGCGGGTTGATGATCCCGGCAAACTCTTCCGTGCCGAACATGCCGAGGTTGGTGACCGTGAACACGCTCCTGCCGGCGTTCTCGATCTTGCGGGCGCGCGCCAACTCGACGATGCGCTTGGTCTCCGCGGCAAGTTCGCGCAGGCTCAACTGGTCGGCGTTCAGGACTGCCGGCACCACCAGACCGTCTTCGAGTCCAACGGCCACGCCGATGTTCACCTCTGTCGAGTCAATGAGCGCGTCGCCGTCGAGCCGGCTGCGAAATGCCGGCAGTTCGCGCACCGCAATCGCGACCGCCTTGACGATGATGTCGTTGAGGCTGACCGGGAACTGCGCTTTGCGGCTGGCGTGAAACGCGGCGAGCGCTTCGGCGTTGACCGTCTGGCGCACGTAGAAATGCGGGATTGTCTGCTTCGATTCGAGCAATCGCCGTGCGATCGTGCGCCGCATCGCGCTGAGCGGCCGGCGGGCGCCGCCGTCAGCGGCTGCTTTGAGGACATCGCGCTCGCAGATGCGTCCTCCGCTGCCCGTTGGTTGAAGACTGGCGAGAGACACATTCAGTTGCTTCGCGGCACGCCGCGCCCGCGGACTGGCGGGAGTTTCAGCAGTGGGTGGCGGTTTTGCTACTGGTGGCGGGGCAGCCTTCACCGGTGCGGTGGCGACTGCGGGCGCGGCGACAGGTCCGGTGCCCGGTTTGGCCACGGGCGCTGTTTCGCCCTGCGCGAGCAAGTAGCCGAGCATGCGCCCGACTTTCACGACCTCGCCTGGCTGCGGGGCATCGGGCGCGATGCTGAGGATGCCGCTGTCGGTGGATTCCACATCCTGCGCGGCTTTGTCGCTCTCGAGCGTGAACAGCGGGTCGCCTGCCTTGACGGGTTCCCCTTCTTTTTTCAGCCAGCCGAGGAACGAGCCTTCATCCATGGACCAGCCGAGTCTCGGCACTCTGATTTCGATGGGCATGGTCAGTGTCCTTTTACTCCGCGCATAAATCACGGATCGCCTGCGCGATGGTTTCCGCGGTCGGCACCACGGCGGTTTCGAGCGCGGGGCTGTAGGGCGTGGGCGAGTGCGCGCCGTTGAGCCGTCGAATGGGAGCATCGAGTTCGTCGAAACCGTGGTCGGCCAGTTGTGCTGCGATTTCCGCGCCGATGCCGCACGCACCGAAATCCTCGTCCACGATGAGCAGCCGGCCTGTTTTGGCCACGGAGCGCAGGATCGCGTCCACATCAAGTGGCGCCACCGTGCGCGGATCAATGAGTTCCACGGACACGCCTTCCTGCGCGAGCGCCTCGCACGCTTGCAGGGTCTTATGCACCATAAGCGCGAGCGCGACGACCGTGATGTTGCGGCCCTCGCGCACAACCGCGGCTTGTCCGAAATCAATGTAATATTCCTCTTCGGGCACAGGGCCTTTCGTGGCCAGCAATTCGCGATGTTCGAGGAACAACACCGGGTCATCGCACGTGAGCGCGGTCTTCAGCAGGCCCTTGGCATCGCGCGGCGTCGAGGGCACGACCACGCGCAGTCCGGGGAAATGCGCATACATCGAGTAGTAACTGCCGGAATGATGCGTGGCGGCCGAGTGGCCAATTCCGATGCAGCCACGCAACAACACGGGCATCTTCAGCCGTCCGCTGCTCATGTATTGCATCTTGGCGATCTGGTTGATGATCTCGCCCGCGCCATCGAGCACGAAGTCGGCGAACATGAAGTCCACCACCGGCCGCGCACCGGCCATGGCCGCGCCGCCGGCCATGCCGACGAATCCGCGTTCGCAGATTGGCGTGTCGCGCAGGCGCTCGGGGCCGTGGATGGCAAACAGTCCGCTGGTCGTGGCGAAGTTGCCACCGCGCTCGCCGACGCCCTCGCCGAGAACAAAGATTTTCGGATTGCGCGCCATCTCCTCCGTCAACGCCTCGAGGGTGGCTTTCATGAAGGTCAATTCGCGCGTGCCGGCGGACGTCGCGGGCACATCCCGCAGCGGGCCGCCTCGCGGTGCGGCATAGACATGGCGCGTAGCACTCTCGGCGGGCGGATAGGCGCTCTTCTCCGCAAACTCATGCGCCGATTCGCTGAGCGTGGCGAGTTCCTTTTCGATGGCGTTGAGTTCGGATTCCGTCGCAAACTCTTGATCGAGGATGTGTTTCTTCAACCGCGCGATGGGGCAGCGCGTTTTCCACTGAGCCACTTCCTCGCGCGTCCGATAACCGAAGTCACCCATCCCCTCGGCGTGCGGGCGGATGCGGTAGCTCTTGCATTCCATCAACGTCGGTCCGCCGCCGCTGCGGGCGCGCTGCACAGCCGCGCCGGCCGCAGCTTCCACGGCCAACACGTCGTTGCCGTCCACCTGGACGCCGGGCAGTCCATAGGCGGTGGCGCGTGCGGCCACGCTGGGGTTGCCGGCCACGCTCGCGAAGGGCACCTCGGTGGCGAACTGGTTGTTCTCGCACACGAAGAGCACGGGCAACTTCCAAATGCTCGCCATGTTCAACCCTTCGTGAAACGCACCGTTGTTCGCCGCGCCATCGCCGAAGAACGCGACCGCCACCTGCTGCGTCTTCGCCAGCATGAAACTGTAGCCCGCCCCCGCCGCCATCAGGATGCACGGGCCGACGATCCCGCTCGTGCCCATCATCCCAATCTCCGGCGCGAATAGATGCATCGAGCCACCGCGCCCGCGCGAGCAACCGGTCTCGCGGCCGTAAAGTTCCGCGATGAGCTGCGCCGGTTCAAGCCCCTTGGCCAGTGCGTGGCCGTGACCGCGATGGGTGCTGAACACCGCATCCTCCGGCCGCAAATGCGCGCACACGCCGGCGGCAATCGCCTCCTGCCCGATGTAGGCGTGGCATGCGCCATGGATCAGTCCCCGTTGATGTGATCGCACGAGACGCTCCTCTACCAACCGGATGAGCAACATCTGCCGGTAAAGTCGCAGCCCCAACTCTTTCCCCGGTCCCCCAGCGGGAACGGTGGTCTCTTTCTTCGTTTTCTTCATGATGATCGTTTTCTCGTGCGGTCGGTCGCGTGTTCGCCGGTTTCAGATGATTCACGAACCCATCCCCAAACCTCCTGGACCCGGCGGGTCACGGTGGCGTAATCGCCGGCCGCGACGCAATCCTTGGAGATCAATTCGCACCCGATGCCGACGGCGCACGCGCCGGCCTTGAACCACGCGGCCAGCCCGTCCCTCGACACATCACCGAGACTGGTGGGTAGCAGGCGCGTCCACGGCGAGGGGCCGAGGATCGATTTAATGAAGTCTTTGCCGCCGGCCGCCTCGCAGGGGAAGAGTTTCACGATCTCGACGCCCATCTCCTCGGCTGTGGCGATCTCCGTTGCGGTTTCGCAGCCCGGCAGGTAGGCAATCTTACGGCGGTTGCAAAAGCGCGCCACGCGCTCGTCAAAGGATGGACCGACAATGAAGTTCGCGCCGTGCGCGACGAACAGGGCAGCGGTCGCTTCGTCGGTGATGGAACCTGCCCCGACGATGACATCGGGCAGTTCCCGCTGGCAGTGGCGGGTCAGCGCACTGAAGACGGCGATGGCATGGTCGCCGCGGTTGGTGAACTCGAACAGCGTCGGGCCACCAGCGGCCACGGCGGTGACCACGCGACACGCGGTTTCCGAGTCGCCATGATAGAACACCGGCATGAGCGCCTCGTCGAGAATCCGGTTCAGAACATCAAGTCGGGAGAATCGAGCCATCGTATAGCCCCTCAACTCAGCGTCCCTTCAGCATGATCCGGCAACCTTCGCGCACGAACAACGTGTCGACGCCACACGGCACGAATAGAAAACCTTGTGCGAGCCGTCGCTTCAAATCTTCCGGATCCACCGGCGCAACGTGGATGCCGGGCGCGACGTCGTGTCGCTTGCAGGCGTCGAAAACGAGTTGTTGTGCGGCGAGAACGTCGGGGTGTTGTAGTTGACCGGGGATTCCCATCGAGGCTGACAGGTCGTAGGGTCCGATCAGAATCGCGTCGAGACCTGGCGTCGAAAGGATGGCATCCACCTGTTTGACGGCGCTGATGTGTTCGATCATCGCCACGACCAGCACTTCGCGGTTGTGATTGCGATAGTAGCTGTCGAAGTTCCGGCCAAACCCGGTGGCGCGACAGAGGGCCGCGCCGCGGATACCTTCGGGCGGATACTTTGCGACCGCAACGGTCTGCGCGGCCTCGGCGGGCGAGTTGACCGACGGCACGATGATGCCGGCAGCGCCCATGTCGAGCACTTGCTTGGCCACCACCATGTCGCACGCCGGCAGACGCGCGAGCAACTCGCAGCGCGTGCCTTTCACTGCGAGCGCCATCTGATAGAACGTCTCGACGTTGATCGGCGTGTGTTCCATGTCGGCGACGAGGAAATCAAACCCCTCTTCCGCCATGATCTCGACGACCGCTGGATTGCCGGTCATAACCCAGCCGCCAATGGCTGGCTGGCCTTTGCGAATTTTGTCTTTGGTTGTGCTCATATCTTCCCTATTTGAATCATACTACTGTTGAAGTTGCTGGTTGTTGTTTCGCGCCAGCGTGATCGCCTCGCTCACGGACTTGGCGCGACCGGTGAAGGCCAGGGAGAGCACGAGCAGGCCGAACAGGGTGTCCTCGTCGGACGGCGCGAGCCGGTGTTCCTGGCCCATGCGCTCGCAGATGAGCCGGCGCAACAGCGCGGTCTTCAGGGCGACACCGCCGGAGAAGACCAGCCGCCGCCAGTCGTGTTCCGGCGAGATGCGCGCAGCGCATTGGGCGTAATTGTCGGCCATGCCGGCGAACATGGCATGGAAGAGATGACCGAGGGTCATGTTCTCCTCGCACAGACCTTGGATGGAACCGCGGTCGCCCATCGAACTGAAATAAAACGCGGGATTCACCCGCAAGCCGCCCGAGTCCACGCGTGCGGCTTCGGCGCGAATGTGGTCCAACGGGTCGCGCAACTCGACGCCCTGCGCGGCGGCCAGTTCGCTCAGCAGGCGCACCAGCGCGTTCAAGGCACGGCCGGCGGGAATGTGCGTGATGGTCTTGAGAAAGCGTCCATCGAACCACGGTCGGGTCTGGAAATCTCCTGTCTCGCGCTTCTCCGAAATCCGGATCACGGCCGAGCCGGTGGAGATGTTGACGGAAAGCTCGTCTTCGTCGAGCAGCGCGCCCACCTGGGAGCAATGGTAGTCGCCCACGGGCGCATAAACCGGCAGCGCACGGCCCGCGGCCTGCCATTCGCCGATGACCGTCCCCTGCGGCACGATTCGCGGCCATTGCACGCCGCCGAGTCCCAGCTTCTCAATCACCGGGCGATGCCAGTCGAGCGTGCCGATATTCAGCGCGCCATGGCCGTAGGCGTGGGTCACGTCGGAGACGGGAACGGTGCCGCACAAGCTGGCGGCGACGAAATAGGGCAGGGCAACCGGAATGACCGGCGCGGCCGGCAGCGCGTGGTTCCGGGCGAACCAGAACAGGGAATTGAGCGGCAGGCCGGGGACGCGTTCGTTGCCGAGCTGGTGGCGTTCCTCGCGGGTGATGATGCCCTCTATCTCGTCGTAACAACTCCGCTGTGAACCCGGCGCCGGCAGGAGGGCGCGCCGGTCCTGCCAGTTGATGAACCGGGAAACCGCGCGCCCATCGGCATCGCACAGCACCATGCCATGAAGCTGGCTGCACGGCAGCAGCGCCGCGGCATCCGGGGCGCGGGTCAGCAGGCGCTCGAGCAAGGCGCGGACGGCGGCGACAATCTGCTCCGGCGCATACTCGCGGAATTCCGGGTCCAGCCCGGGGAAAGGCTCCGGAAAGGCCACGCGCTCGATGTGGGACAGAGACAGCGCGTCGGCATCCAGGACCGCGCCCTTGATGAAAGTGGAACCGATGTCAATGCCGAGATAGCGCATGGTGGTCTCCGGCGCTTCACACCTCTTCGGCCAGGACCGGGTTGGTCAGGGTGCCGATTTGGTCGATCTCGATGCTGACGGTGTCGCCTGGCTGGAGGAACACCGGCGGCTTGCGCGCCGCGCCGATTCCGTGGGGCGTGCCGGTGAGGATGACGGCGCCCGGCAGAAGCGTGGTGCTGCCGCTCAGGAACTCGATGATGCGGGGCACGTCGAAGATGAAATCATCGCAGTGCCAGTCCTGCATCACCTGCCCGTTGAGCACGGTCCGGATTTTCAAGGCGGCCGGATCGGGGATTTCGTCCTTGAGCACGAGGCACGGCCCAAGCGGGGCGAAAGTGTCGAACGTCTTGCCGCGGCACCACTGGCCGCCGCCCCACTTGCCCTGCCAGTCGCGGGCGCTCACGTCGTTGGCGCACGTGTAGCCGAGCACGTAATCGAGCGCCTGTGCGCGCGAGACGTTCTTGCATCGGCGGCCGATGACGACGGCAAGTTCGCACTCGTAGTCCACCTCGTTGCTGCGCAGGTGGCGCGGCAACACGATTGGGTCGCCGGGATTCTGCACCGCTGCCGGCGACTTCATGAAGAGCACGGGAAACTCCGGGATCGGCGCTTTGCCCTCCTCGGCATGGCGGCGGTAGTTCAGGCCGATGCAGAAAAGGTTCACCGGTTGAACGGGGGCAAGCAGTTTGTGCGGCACGACGGTTTCACCGGTGACGCTGAACTGGCCGAAGATGTCGCCGGCGATGCGCCGCGCACTGCCGTCCGGCTGCAATGCGGCGTGGTGAATGGCGGAAGATTGATCAAGGTATCTTATGATGCGCATAGTTGGTTAGGGGGTTGTTGGGTTTGAAGCTTCGTGGTTGGAGGTCAGGAGGTGGGTGACCGCCGCGAGCCGCAGCCTCTCCGCGGCCTCGCGGGTCGTCTTTTCGAACAGGGCGGCATTGCCAGGCTGCTTCAGATCCTCGTCGAAAGTCGGGATCATGAGCTTCATGCGCGAGCGCCCTTCCGCGCTCGCGAGCAGATGCGGCAGGCAGGTCTTGATGACGTCGAGCGCGATGTTCACCGAGACCGATGCGCCGGGCGAGGCGCCAAGCAGCGCGGCGAGCGTGCGATCCTCGGACGAAAACACCTCGGTGCCGAAATACACGGCTCCCCGATCCGCCTTCTTGATGGCCTGCACGCGGATACCCGCCTCCACCAGCCGCCAGTGTTCGACGCGAGCGTTGGGATAGTATCGCCGCACCGCCTGCAGGCGATCATCCATGCTTTGCAATCCCTGTGTCACCAGATACCGCACGAGCGACCGATTGCATACGCCAGCGCGAAGCAACGCGGTCAGATTGTTTGCGCGAATGGAGAAAGGCAGATCGGTCCAGTGTCCCGCGTGCTTGAGGAAGCGGGTGGTCCACGAGGCAAAGGGTCCGAACAGGAGCCGGCGCTGTCCATTGAGGTGCCGCACGTCGAGATGGGGTGACCCAAGGCTGGGCGATGACGGAGGCGTCGCGCCATAGACTTTGGCCTCGTGACGCGCGCAGATCGCGGGATCCTCGCACACCAGCCATTGGCCGCCGATGGGGAAGCCGCCGAGACCTGAGACTTCGGCGAGGCCGCTGGACTGCAGCAAGGGCAGGCTGCCGCCGCCGGCGCCGACGAACACGAACTTCGCGCGATGCACGCGCGTTTCGCCCGTGGCCTGGCAACGCAACGTGATCTGCCACTCCCCGGCAACGCGTTGAAGTCTCGTTGCCTTCCAGCCCGTCGCGACACCGCAATTCTCCTGCTGTCCCAGCCAGCCGCACAGCCTGCGCGCCAACAGCCCGAAGTTTATGTCCGTCCCATCTCCAACCGTGGCTGCGACCGGGGCGGATTCGCGGCCTTCCATCACCAGCGGCGCCCAGTCGCAAATGACTGACGGATCCGTGGTCAGTTGCATCGCGCGGAAGAAGTGATGCTCTCTCATCGCCGCATGTCGTGTCTGCAGGAAGTCCACATCCTCCGCGCCCTGCACAAAACAAATGTGCGGCACGGCGTGAATGAACTCCGCCGGTTCGCTCGCCATGCCGCTGGCGGCGGCGTATCCCCAGAACTGCTTCGACTGCTCGAACTGCTCGAAAATGTGCAGCGCCCTGCCGATGGGGACGCACCCCTCCCGATCGCGGTCTGGCGTGTAGCTCATCTCACAAATACCGGCGTGGCCCGTGCCCGCATTGTTCCAGCCATCCGAGGCCTCACACGCGAGTTCGGACGTGACCTCGATCATCTGAATGCTCAGACGCGGAGCAAGACGCTTGAGCATTGCGCCCAGGTTCGCCGACATGATCCCGCTGCCGATCAGCAGGACATCGGTTGCCTTTGAAACAATGGTGGATGTTGGCCCAGACATTGTGCTGTGAAACGTCAAGCCACTCCATTGACCACGTTCGGCAGCGGCTCGCCACGCACGGCTTTCAAGGCCAGGCGCGCGGCTGTTTCCCGCAGGGTCTTCACCGCCGAAGGACTCGCCGAGGCGATGTGCGCCGCGAGGATGACGTTGGGCATTCTCAAAACCGGATGGTTCGCCGGAATCGGTTCCGGATCGAATACGTCGAGTGCGGCGGCAGCGAGACGGCCCGACTGAAGCGACTGGGTCAGCGCCGCGCTGTCCACAAGATCGCCCCGTCCCACATTGATAAACACGGCGACGGGTTTCATCTTCGCAAACGCTGCCGCATTGAAGATGTGCCTCGTCTTCGGCGTGGAAGGACAGTGTGGCGAAACGATGTCGCTCTGCGCGAGCAATTCGTCGAACGACGCGGCCGCCCCCGCGCCCGCCCTGGCAATCTCGGCCGCATCAACCAGCGGATCAAACACGAGCACCCGCGCCTTGAACGCGAGCAGCCGTTTCACCACTTCGCGCCCGATGCGTCCAAAGCCCACGATGCCGACCGTGAGATACTTGAGCGTCTGCATCGCAGTGAGCGGCGTGGCCAAACCCCACTTGCCCTCGCGCACATGCAGAGCGTTGGACACCACCTGACGCGTCGTCGCGAGGATGAAGGCCAGCGTGTGGTCGGCCACCTCGTCAATGCAGTAGTCCGGGATGTTGCACACCGGGATGCCGCGTTGCCGCGCTGTCGCGGTGTCCACGTTGTCGTAGCCGATGCC
>CAZNOK010000100.1:0-18070 GCA_964574605.1 uncultured Verrucomicrobiota bacterium | reverse complement strand
TTGGGGGTTGATTGACGGGTGGCACATAGCCGGGGTCACCGGGTTCGAGCACGTAGCTGGGGTCGCCCCAGCGGGCGTTGGGGTCGTCGAAATGCTCCCCGGAGTCGAATCTGAGGGTTCTCATGCATTTTCAGGCCCAAAATGGCGATTTTCTGCGAAAAGGGGTGCTTCACCAACGAAAAGTGATGCATCACCAGCGAAAAGGGGTGAATCACCTGCCAAAAGGGGTGCTTCCCTTACGAAAAGGGGCGCTTCACCAGTGGAAAGGGGTGCATCACCAGCCGCAGGTGATGCGTCACCTGAGAAAAGTGATGTCGCACCTGTCCGAAGTGGTGCGTCACCAGCGGGAAGTGTTGCAACACTTTTCGGAAGGGATGCGCCCCTTGGCGGAAGTGTTGCATCACTCGGCGCAAGGGATTCACCCCTTGGCAAAAGTGGTGCGCCCCGCGACGCGCCGGAGTTTGCTGTAGTCACGCCGCTCCGCCGGCGTGCACGGCGACGGAGCGCCGTGGCTACAATCCGATTGTGCGTTAAGTGAGGGGGAAGAAGATGGCTAGCTACGTTGCTATCGTTGCGCTGGTGCGCTGGTGCTATAGATGAAGCCCATACTCATCTCGTTCCGGACTTCACGTATAACGCGCCCGATTCGGGAAAGTCAATTCTATTCCTGTTGCGGGAAAACCGCCGGTGACTACTTGCCGACACCGGATTCTAGAAGTTCCCAGAATTTCGGGTTGTCTTGAAGAAGCTGGTCCTCGGAGATGGGCAGCTTGCTGCGGAAGAAAAAATCCTTCAGTGAATTCCTGTGGAGAATACAGAGGACATGGATAATGCCATCGTCTTTTTCGAAGTAAATCCGATAGTCTTTGACGCGATACCGATAGATCCGTTTGCCGGCGCGCGTGAGCTGGCCGAATTTCTCGTCGGCGCGCTCGAAATCCTGCGGCATCACTTTGAAACCGTCAATCAGTTCGATCTGAAGCGGGTGGGACATCGCCGCCATCTCTTTGGCGCTCACGGCACTGAAGATAATCTGTAGCATGGTTGCAGAATAACCGAAGCTCACCGCCGCGCAAGACAAGACTTTGCCCGGTCCGGATAATTCGTGATGATGCCGTCCACACCCCAATCCGCCAGCCGTTCCATTTCACGCTGTCGGTTCACCGTCCAGACAAAGAGCTTCCAGCCGCGCTTATGAATGCGCGTCACATCGTCACGTGAACAAATCAGCCGACGGCTCGCGCCAATGCCTTCGGCGACAAACGGCAGCTGGTGCGGCAGCCGGTGGGCGACCAGCGCAAAGCGCGGAATGCGGGGCTTGACGGCGGCAAACACTTTCATCCGCGACATCAAGAGCGCAAACACGATCACCTGACGCACCAGGCCGCAAGCCGCAATTTCCACAGCCACCTTCCGGGGGTCTGCCCGTTTAATCTCGACCAGCACCCGGGCCTTCCCGCGGCACGCCATCAACACTTCGCGCAACGAGGGTATCGCCGGATTGAGCCGTTTCATTTCCGCCAACGTCGTGTCGCGCACACGTCCACTGACACCACAAATCCGGTTGAGCCGGAAATCGTGGAAGACAACCAGTTTGCCGTCGCTCGTCTCGTGCACGTCCACCTCGACGAAGTCCACGCCGAGTTTGAGCGCGGCGCGGATGGCCGGCATTGTGTTCTCCGTGTACCGGCTGCTGAACCCACGATGCGCAATGATGGCGGTGGACATGGTGTGCAGTGTAGCAAATCAGCCCGCCACAATCCGACCAATTATACCCGGTGGTCTTCGCGGATGATGGTGCGGCAGCCGCCGGAGAGGCTGGGACGCCAGTTCTTGGGTGAACGCACTTCCTTCAAGCGGTCAAGCTGGCCGATGTCTTTGAGACGTTTGTAGATAAGTTGCCAGGCGCAGGGACGCGCGGCGTCCACTTCGCAATGATCTTCGCGCGAGCCGCTGCACGGGCCGTTGAGCATGTGCTTGGCGCAACGCGTGACGGGACAGATGCCGCCGTACATGTGAAGCACGCACGCGCCGCAGGCCGCGCATTTCTCCGCCCAGACGCCGCGTTCTTCGAGGATGCCGATGAAGGCGGTGTCGAGACCGGCATAGACGGGCTTGTTGTTGAAACGTTCGGCGAGCGCTTGCACACCGGCGCCGCAGCCTAGCGAGACAACGGCGTCGGCTTTCTTGAATGCCTCGGCGGCTTGTTCGAGGAAGACGTTGTCGCATTGGCGTTCGATGGTGAGCTCGTCCACTTCCAGGTCAATCTTCTTCAACTTCGCCGCCATGCGGAGAGCGGAAGCGATGATGCTGACTTCGCGCTGGCCACCGGCGAGGCAGACGGTCACGCAGGTGCCGCAGCCGATCAGGAGCACCTTGCGGTGCCGTTCCACGATGGACAACAGTTCGGGAATATGTTTGCGTTGGGCGACGATCATGCGTGAGTCTCCGATTTGGATTTGAGCGGGCAGGGACGTAGGGGCGACGCATGCGTCGCCCCTACCGGTTTCAACGGGCTGGGACCGAGCTTGCGGACCGTCTCCACCATGTCGGTGATGATGTCCGCCAATGGCCGCCCCATGGCAGCCGAAACATTGACCATGCGGAGGCGTTCCTTCTCCAAGCCGATTTCCTCCAGCATGTCGCGGGTGTAATTCACCCGGCGTTTGGCGCAGAGGTTGCCTTCCACAAAATGGCAACCGCCTTCAAGGCAGCCGGCAATCAACACGCCATCGGCGCCATTCTCAAACGCCTTCATGAAAAACGCCGTCTCCAACCGGCCCGTGCAGGGTGTGCGGATGATGCGGATGTTGGGCGGGTACTGGATGCGCATGGACCCGGCGAGATCGGCGGACGAATAGGCGCAATAGTGGCAGCAGAACGCCACGATCTTGGGTTGAAAGCCGTTGGATTTCATGGTCATACCGGTACGAGCAACTCCTTGATCATCACCTCAAACTGGTCGGTCTCGAAATGGTGCAACTGGATGGCGCGAGCCGGACACTCCGACGCGCAAATGCCGCAGCCCATGCACTTCGCCGCCTCGACTTGTCCTTTACCATCCTTGTTGCAATACGGCGCGGAATACGGACAGACCGTCACGCACGTCATGCAGGAAATGCACTTTCGCTGGTCAACATACGAGACCTGCGCGCTGACATCGAGGTGCGTCTTCGATAACACCGTCGCCGCTCGCGCCGCCGCGGCGCGGGCCTGCGAGATGTTTTCGTCAATGAACTTCGGCGAGTGCGCCAGCCCGCACAGGAAAATGCCTTCCGTCGTGAAATCCACCGGCCGCAGTTTCATGTGGGCTTCGACGTAGAAACCGTCGGCGTTGAGCGGCACCTTGAGCATGTCGGAGATGCGCTTGTTGTTCGCCAAGTCCACTTCGACGCCGGTGCTGAGCACGACGTTGTCGGCTTCGATGGCGAGCGGCTCGTTCAAGTCGGGGCTTTTCACCGTGACGACCAGCCCGTTGTCATCAACAACCTGCGGCGGCGCTTCAGGCGTGTAGCGAATGAAGACCACGCCGGTTTCGCGCGCTTGTTGGTAATAGACTTCCCGGAAACCGTACGTCCGAACGTCCCGGTAGAGCACATAGACGTTGGCGAGCGGGTCTCGTTTCTTGATGTTGAGCGCGTTCTTAACGGCCATCGAACAACAGATGCGGCTGCAATACGGATGCTTCTCGTTGCGCGACCCGACGCACTGAATCATGACGACGTTCTGTCCCCGCGCGGGCCAAGTCTTCTCGTGCAATTGCTTCTCCAGTTCGACTTGCGTCAGGACGCCGCTGGACTTGCCGTACAGGAAATCGGTGGTCTTCGCCGCTTGTGCGCCGGTGGCCACGATGATCGCGCCGCCGGTGATTTCCTGTTTACCAAGCGAGACATGGAACTTGCCGATGTGGCCCTTGATGGTGGCGATCTCGGCTTCGAGATGGGTCTTGATGCGCGGATGCTTTTGAACTTGCTCGATGAGGCCGCGCGTGAACGCGGCGATGTCGTCGTGCTCGAACGTCCGGCAAATATCGTGCAGCGTGCCGCCGAGACGATTCGCCTGCTCGATCAGGTGCACGTCGAATCCCTGGTTGGCGAGCGCGAGCGCGGCGGTCATGCCGCTGAGGCCGCCGCCGATGACGTTTCCGGCCTGGTCCACGGCGAGCGTGCCGCCTTCGAGCGGCCAGAGCGTCCGGGCGCGGGCAATGGCCATCTTCACAAGTTCCACCGCTTTTTCGGTGGCGTCTTCGGGCACGGTCGAGTGCACCCACGAACACTGGTCGCGGATGTTGGCCATCTCGAACAGGTACGGATTCAATCCCGCCTCACGCAACGTCTCGCGGAACAACGGCTCGTGCGTGCGCGGCGTGCACGACGCCACGACGATGCGGTTGAGCCGGTGTTGCCGGATCATGTCCTTGATGTTCGACAAACTCGTGTCGGCGCAGGTGAACATCGTGTGCGTCGCGAAGACCACGTTCTGCTCGTGTTCGATGCGTTTGACCACCTGCTCGACGTCCACGGTACCTGCGATGTTGATGCCGCAATGGCACACGAACACGCCAAGCCGCGGTTCCTCGTCGGTGACATCGTGCTCGGTGGGATAACTCTTCTTGGTGACCAGCGAATTTCGCGCCGGCGCGAGCAGTTCCATCGCCATCGAGGCGGCGGCGCTGGCCTGGGTCACCGTTTCGGGAATGTCCTTCGGTTCCTGAAACGCGCCGCCCACAAAGACGCCCGGCCGCGAAGTCAACAGCGGCGAGAGACGGTCGGTGTCGCAGAAACCGAACTTGTTCAGTTTCAGGTCCAACTGCCCGGCCAGTTCCGCCAAACCTTTCGGCGGCTCCATTCCGACGGACAACACGATCAAATCAAAATCCTGTTGACGGACTTGGCCGTTCCCGTCGAGGAACTGGACGCGAAGGTCTTTGCTGCCGGGAACTTGCATGACCCGCGACGGGATGCTCTTGACGTAGCGGATATTCTTCTGCGCCTTGGCCCGCTCGTAGTACTGGTCGAAATCCTTCCCGAACGCGCGGATGTCCATGTAGAAAATCGTCGCATCGAGTCCGTGAACGTGATCGCCGGCGACGAGCGCCTGTTTCGTGGCCATCATGCAGCAAATCGAGGAACAGTATTCGTTGCCGCACTGTGAATCGCGCGAGCCGACGCATTGAATCCAGGCGATGCGTTTCGCCTCGCGTCCGTCCGACATCCGGATGACGTGCCCCTCGAACGGTCCGGCCGCCGACAACATCCGCTCAAACTGCACGCTGGTCACGACGTTCGGGTAGCGGCCATACCCGTACTCGCCTTTGCGCCGGGCATCGAACTCCTTGAACCCCGGCGTCAACAGCACCGCGCCCACCTTCAAGCTGACCGTCCGCTCCCGCATCGCGTGGTCAATCGCGTGTTGCTTGCAGGTCTCGACGCAACGATTGCATTCCGAACAGAGCGCGCAATTCAGGCAGCGCTCCGCTTCCGCGAGCGCCTGCTCCTCGGTCAGCCCGATTTCGACCTCCTCAAAATTGCCCAGCCGTTTCGCCGGCGCGAGTTCGGCCGGTTGGGGACGGGATTTCTTCTCGACCTTGTCGAGCGACGGGAGAAGATCTTCAGGAAGCGGCCGCAGACTTTCCTCGAACCGGCCGCCGAGCATTTCCTTGCCCGCCAGATACCGCCCGATGGATTCGGCCACCCGTTTGCCGGCGGCCACGGCGTCAATCACCGACAACGGCCCGGAAGCGTTGTCGCCGCCCGCGAACACGCCGGGGATGGAAGTCTGCCCGGTCACCGGGTCGGTCTTGAAACAACCGCGCTCGGTCTCCGCGCCGATGTGCCCGACGAGTTGTTCATCCGTCATCTGGCCGATGGCGACGATGATCTGGTCGGCGGCGATTGTGGTGAGATCATTCTCGTCGAAGGCCGGGTTGAAACGTTTCTTGTCGTCGAACACGCGCGTGCAACGTTTCAGTTCGATGCCGGTCACGGAGCCATTTCCCATGATGCGCTTCGGACCCCAGCCGTTGCGGATCGTGATGTTCTCCGCGAGTGTCGCCTCCATCTCTTCCTTGTACGCCGGCATTTCGTCGCGCTGTTCAAGGCAAACCATCTCGACATTCTTCGCGCCGAGGCGCAATGCCGTCCGCGCCACGTCCACCGCGACGTTGCCGCCGCCGATGACGAGCACGCGGCTCGCGACCGCCGGTTTGTTCGCCGAAGCGGCAGCACGGAGGAACTCGACGCCGTGAACAACGCCCGGTTTGTCCTCGCCTTCGACGCGGAGCTTGCGGCTCTTTTGCGCTCCCGCCGAGATGAAGACGGCTTCGTTCTCGTTGCGGAGCGTCTGGAGTGTCACATCCTGACCGATGCGGCAGTTATAAACGAACTTCACGCCTTTGCGCCGGATGATTTCGATTTCGTGATCGAGAACTTTCTTCGGCAGCCGGTATTCGGGAATGCCGTAGCGCAACATGCCGCCGGCAGCCGGCATCGCTTCATAGACCGTGACGGCAAATCCGGCGTCGGCAAGATCATTCGCCGCCGTCAACCCAGCCGGGCCGCCGCCGATGATGGCGACCTTCTTCGCATCCGGCGTGGGAGTCTTTTCCTCCGGCAGCGTCAACGTGCCGGCGGCGAGCATTTCCATTTCCTTGTCGGAGGCGAACCGCTTCAGGAGCCGGATCGCGATGGGATCGTCGGCCTTGCCGCGCGTGCACTCGGACTCGCACGGGTGCGTGCAGATGCGGCCGCAAATCGCCGAGAGCGGATTGCGCTGGCGGATCAACTCGACCGCCTTGAGATATTCCTTCTTCTTGATGAGTTGGACGTAGCCCTGAACGTTCACCTTCGCCGGGCACTTCATCTTGCAGGGCGAGTGGCCGTTCTTGAGGATGCCGAAAATGTTTGGCGTCGCCTGCGGATAAAGCTTGGCGATGCCTTTGCGTGTGCCGAGACAACGATTGAACTCGTCGGGAATGTCCACGGGACAAACCTGCGTGCATTCGCTGCAACTCGTGCATTTGTCCTCATCCACAAACCGCGGATAGCGTTTGACGATGGCCTCGAAATCACCGGGCTGACCAAACAGGTCTTCCAATTCCGAAAGAGTCAGTATCTCGACGTTCAGGTTGCGCGCGCACTCGACGAGTTTTGGCGACACGATGCACGTCGCGCAATCACCGGTCGGGAACGTCTTGTCGAGGTGCGCCATCATCCCGCCGATGGCCGCGTCGCGCTCGACGAGATAAACCTTGAAGCCGCTGTTGGCGAGGTCGAGCGACGCCTGGACGCCGGCGATGCCGCCGCCTGCCACCAACACCGCGCCGATTTTCTTGTCGCCGTTGCCGTTCATTTCACTTTCCCCAAAACATTCGTCGCCGGCACCATCAGCTTTTCAAAACCGAGTTCGTCGGCCCTGTAACCGAGACAGAGTCCGAGCAACTGCGTGATATAGACCACCGGCATCTGGTATTTCTTCGCCATGTCGCGCTGGCGGAGATCGAGGTTGATCTGGCACATTGGGCAACTGACCGCGATGCACTCCGCGCCCGACTGCGCTGCCATGTCGAGAATCGTCTCGCTGAGGTTGACCACCACGTCGGTGCGCGACAACGCCAAGCCGCCGCCGCAACACTCGACCTTGCACGGCCAATCGAGACTCGCGCCGCCCATTGCCGTCACGAGCCGGTCGAGCGACTTCGGATTCTCCGGGTCGTCAAACTTCATCACGCCCGGCGGACGCACGAGCAGGCAGCCGTAATAACACGCCACCTTCAATCCGTTCAGCGAACGCTTGAAAGATTTCTTGATCGCCGGCAGGCCCACGTCTTCGAGCAACACCTCAATGAGATGCCGGACCTTGACCGAGCCGTCGTAATCCTGTTCGCCGGGATGATTGGCGATTTCGTGGTTCGCCACTTTCATCCGGTTGTAGCACGCCGCGCAGTTCACCAGCATGTCCAGCTTCATGTCCCGAACTTTGACCAAGTTGGCGGCGGCGAGCGACACGGCAAGTTGACGGTCGGTCTGGTGCGCCGCCGTCGCGCCGCAGCAGGTCCAGCCGTGCGGCTCCTGCAACTCGATGCCGAGCGCTTTCGCGACGGCGAGCGTGGACATGTTCATGTCGCGCGCTGTGGATTCCGCCGAGCAACCGGGATAGTAGGCGTATCTCATTTCTTCCTGAAAATTCGTTTCACGGTTTTCTTGTCAGCGCCGCGCGGCGGCAGCAACGCCAGTTTTCCCTTGCGGAGCATTGCCGGAACTTTCTCCGTGTCGGCCATGAACTTGCCCGTGCCGAGTTTGTACGCGGCGACCACGCCGATTTCGTATGTCCGGCCAAACCTCTCGACCGTCTTCAAGAACACGCGGTTGAACAGCGGCACATTGCCTTCCGGCGCGGGCGCGCCGCGTTCGACGGCCAGCCGTCGCAACGCGTCCATCACCGCCGCCACGTCAATACCCATTGGGCAACGCGCCGAGCACGTCTCGCACGACGCGCACATCCAGACCAAATCCTTCGACAGCAACTCATCGCCGGCGCCGAGATGAAGTTGACGCATGACCTCCGACGGACGGGTGGTGGTGAGTTTCGCAACCGGACAGCCGCTCGAACATTTCTTGCACTGGAAACAGACGCTCAAGTCCGCACCCGACAATTCCGCCACGGCATCCTTCAGCGCGCCTCCGTTCTTCTTTCTCTTGATCGTGATCATTTCGCAACCAACTCTTTTTCGATTTCCACTTCGACATCGTCGGTCTCTTCCGAGGCGATGGCCTTAATGTTGCCGGGGATGACCTTGCGATAGACACGGCAGGGCGCAAGCTTCTTGCCGTTGACGGTGAGAAGCTGTTCGATGGTGATGCCGAAAAGTTTTTCGTTCTCTTCGAGGAACGGCAACATCAATCCCCAGTCCGCGTCTGTCAGCTTCGCGAACTGGCCGCCGTTCAACTGCTGGTCCACGAGCGTCCGTTCCGGGTCGCGCACAAAAATCGCGCCGCCCGACGCGAGCGAGAACAGGTTGCTGCCCGGATACGGATCGGCGAGCGGGATCACGTTGCCTTGATCGTCGAACTTGACGCCGTTCAGGATCACGAAGCCGCCGCCAGCGTGCGGGTCGCCGGCCATGAACGACTCGGCGAGGAAGTCGAGGCAGGTTCCGTTGATGACAACTTTCGGGCGACCGACGGAATTGATGAGCGGCCGGCCCGCCGCGTTGCCAAGCACGTACACCGCGCCGCCTTTCGCGCCGTACATGAACGTCTGCCCGACGTCGCCGTGAATGACCAGCTTGCCGCGCTTGATGATCTGGCCGAGTTGATCCTGCGCGTTGCCGTGAACGGTAATCGTCAGCCCGTCAATACCGGAGCCGAGGTAATCGCCGCTGCTGCCATAAACATCAATCGTCACGTCGTCAGTCTCCGGGCCAAGCCCGCAGCCGATGTATCGCTGGCCGATGCAATTGAAGCTGATGAAATGCCGCCAGCCTTTCATGTAGGCGTCCACGAGCAGCGCCGCGTCGCAATCGTCGCCTTCCGGCGCGAACTTTGCGGCGTCAATCACCAGCGTCGTCTCGCCCTCCACCGGTGCGCGCAGGCTGCCGCGCGTCGCGAAATCAATCAGGCGGTAGGCGCTGCGAGAGGTGACTTTCGCGTCGAACTTCGGCAGGCTGCTGAACAAATGGTTCAGTTCTGTGCGGATGATGTGCAGGACGTGGCTGCGTCTCTTTGCGCCGGTGGAATAGCGACGGTCGTTGAGCAACGACAAAACCTCGATTGCCGTGGCTGTCTTGGAAGGGTCTTCCGCCTCATCCACAATCTGCCGGCACGCCAGTCGAACCTCGTCAAACGTCCATTCCGGCATCTGCTCGCAAATCATTTCAAAAATCGCGTGGGCGTTGCCCGGCGCGAACCGCTCGCTGATGACGGTCTGCAATGCCTCCTCCGCGTCCGGGGTCATCGCAAAGCTCTGGGTGAAATCACACGACTCCGCGCCGCCGGGGATCGGGACCGGTTTGCCAAACTTGTCGGTGCACGAGATCCGGTACTTGCCGGCGGAATCCTTCGCCAGATTGAAGATGAACGCGCCGCCATCGTCGTGGCTGCCGCCGCGCGCGTTCCAGTAACGGTCGGCGACGGGACAGATGCGTTTATCGTCCTTCGACAGGCTCAGCAGCGTGGCGTCAATGGCTTGTTTCTCCGAGCAGATCAAACCGACCTGCACTTCGCCGTCGCAGAACGCGAACACTTGCGGCCGGAGCATCGCGGTGTCGGTGATGCCCATCAACTGGAATTGTTTTTCGCGCGGGAGATTGCGGGCGATGATGAAGAACCACGGGCCATCCGGCGAGCCGTGAATGTGCGTCGCCTGAATCGCGCGGTAAATCTTCTGTTTCTCCGGCGGGAGCCGGTCGAAATCCAACTCCGTGGTCGGCGCGAGCGCTTCGATGATGTGTTCGAGCGGATAATGATATGTCCGCGTGAGCAGGTCGAAAAGCAATGCCGAGACTTCGGTGTCGGTGAGGAATTGCGGATAGATGTGTCGCTGCTTGAGGTACTCGGTTACCGAATGATAGTTCGCGAAGTCGCCGTTGTGGACGAGCGCCATGTCAATCGCCGCGAACGGATGCGCGCCGCCGGGATGCCAGACGCGACCCTTCGTCGGGAAACGTTGGTGCGCGATCCACTCGTGCGCGCAGAGTTCCTCGATCTTGTAATACTTCACGATCGCTTCGGCGTAACCGACCACCTTGAGAATCATGATGTCCCGTCCGTGCGACAACACGAACGCGCGTTTCTCGCCGAGCGACGCGTAGTATTTCTGGTTGAGATTGAAACTGTTCTGGTTGATGAACTCCGCTTCCGCTGCGTCGCGGTCGAGTTGCTCCAGATGATTCTTCGCGATGAACGCGTCGAGCACCGACGGTTTGACGCGCACGAAATACCGGCAAACATCCGGCGGCAACACTTCGAGGCCGGGCACCGATTTCCAGTCGTCCACCTTGTCGAGTTGCGCCGAGGCGGCGATGTCGAAGAACGGCTTGATGAACTCCGCCTCGATCTCCGGGCGGACCTTCGTATCAATGAACGCAATGTGCAGCAGCCAATGCGTGTCGAGCACTTCCCGGCTGACGCCGAGTTGTTCCGGCACGAGACCGACCGCTGCGATGCCGCCTCCTTTGCCGTTGCCGCGGTTGTGCATCTGGCGCGATGGCTCGTAAATGTGCCGCCCCGGCACCGGCTCGCTGCAACAGAACCCGACAACACCGCAGCCGCCTTCCTCGGCTTCCTTGCGGATAATCGCCGGAACGTCGAGGCGTTTCCGGGAATCAGTGAGCCGTTGGATGAGTTCGCGGTTCATGAGTTCGTGTAATCCAAGTGCATCATCAAATCGGTGCGCCCGCGCAACTCGGCGACGCTGCGCAATCCGAGGCGCCGCAAAATGCCGACCAAAGTCTTGCGCCACGCGCTGTAAAGATTGATGATTCGTTGCGTGCCCCATTCGATGCTTATTTTGGCGGAAAGTTCCGGATCGGTCGTGGCAATGCCGCGCGGGCAACCACGCCCGCTCTCGCACCGGCTGCACCGCACGCAACCGAGCGCGACCAGTTCCGCCGTGCCGACGACCACG
Source organism: uncultured Verrucomicrobiota bacterium (assembly GCA_964574605.1). GTDB lineage: Bacteria > Verrucomicrobiota > Verrucomicrobiia > Palsa-1439 > Palsa-1439 > CAIKAP01. The sequence continues at coordinate 6,445 of CAZNOK010000100.1, read as the reverse complement.
CCGTCCGCGCCGAGCGCAATAGCCTTCGCGATGTCGTAAGCCGACCGGATACCGCCGCTCGCGATGAGCGTGACTTTGTCGCGCACGCCTTCGGCAGTCAGGAATTGATGAACCCTACCGATGGCGTACTCGATCGGCATCGCGATGTTCTTCTTGGCGATGTCCGGCGCCGCGCCGGTGCCGCCGTAGCCGCCGTCAATGTGCACGATGTGCGTGCCGGCGGAATAACTGCCGACCGCGACCATGTCCACGTCCGTCGGCGTCGAGACCTTCGTCGAGATCAACGCGCGCCGGTTGACGTGTTTGATCCAGTCAATGTGCTTCATGTGGTCTTCGATGGAATAAACGCTGTGGAACGGGAACGGCGAGAACAACGAAATGCCGAGCACTGCCTCGCGCATCCGGGCGACTGCGGGCGTGTTTTTGTCGCCGAGCAAATGTCCGCCGAGACCCGGCTTCGCGCCTTGCGCGTACTTGAACTCGACGATGCGGACACGCTGGATCGTTTCCTCGCGCACGCCGAACAGACCGGTCGCGACTTGCGTGATGACATGGTCGTCGTAAGGCCGCATCCGTTCCATGTAGCCGCCTTCGCCGGTGCAGGTGAACGTGTTGAACGCCACCGCCGCGCGCGCTTTGGAAAGCTGCGTCACATTGCTCACCGATCCGAACGACATTCCGCCGCCATACCACGGCACGTCAATCCTGATCTTCGGCCGGACGTCACCGCGTTTGTTCAACGAGATGCTCGTGTCAATCTCGCTCGCATCGAGCTTCGCCGGCGGTTTTTTCGGGAACTTGAACCGGAGCCGGTCGAAGCCGCCGCCGGAATTTCCGCACTCGTACTCGTAATTGTAGGCCGCCGGCGGCGCGTCGCCGGTCTCGGCCATTTTCCACGTCGCCAAAATCAAGTCCGCCGGCCAGCGGAAATCGCCGAGCGCCTTGAACATCGGGTTCTCGCGGATTTGCAGCGCGCCATTCGGACAATGCGCCACGCAGTAGTGCCCGGTCTGTTCGCACGACGGCCCGATGCAAAAATGATGTTGCGGCTCGGCGAAATACTTGAAGCCCGGCTTGCGGTCGTGGACGCCAAACTCGCAAACCTCGACGCATTTGCCGCAGAGCCGGCAGTCGAGGCTGCGATGGACGATGTACTTGGCAATCTCGTTGCGATAGCGGGACGGCGCGGGCTTCACAACCCGCTCGACTGGCTCCTGCGGCACGCGCGTCGCGAGCGTCTTCTGCGGCAGGATGTCCTCAATCTGTCTTGCGTTTGCCATAGAGTTTGCCGAACGTTTCTTCCTCGAGGTTCTCGAAAAACATCGCGCGCCCCACGTCGCCGCGCAGCCGGCGGGCTTCGCGCATTCCCATCGCGCCCATCAACTCGATCAACTGATCGTGCCACGCCGCAATCAGATTCGTCATCCGCCCGACGCCGAAATGGAAATCAATGTTCTCCAGCTTCGCAGGGCAGACCGTCTTCGGGCCGCAGCTCTCGCACAGATGACATTCCAGCGCGATGAGCAACGGCAGATTGATCGTCACCAGGTCCGCGCCGCAGATGATTGCTTTGGCCAGATGTTCCGGCAATGCGACGCCGCCGCCGGCGATGAGCGTGATTTCGTCGCGATTGCCCTTCTCGATGAGCGCGGCGTGAATCTGCCGGATCATGTCCTTCAAGAAATGCGGCTTCTGCGTCGTGAGTTCGTCGCCGTTGGCGTCCGCAACGACGTGAATCGTCTCGACCTCCGGCAACCCCGCCAGTTCGATGGCGCGTTGGATGCCGGCAGTGGTCAGTTCCACACGGATTGCGACGACAATCTCAGGGTGAATCTTCTTGATGGCCTTGATCCGTTCCGCAACGGAAGAACCATCGGCGATTTCCGCCAGCCGCGTCTGCCGCAACAATTCATTCGGCACCGCCGGGCTGTTCGGCCCGAAATAAAACGCGATGTTCCGGTAATGTTCCGACTTCGTCGCCCGGTAACTCGAATCCATCAACGCAATGATACCGGTATCAGCGGCGGTCTGTTCGATGATCGGCTCCAGCTTCGGCAGCGTGTGCACCGGCGAACTCAAATCAATAACCAGCGGCATCGGAATCGAAACCAGCGGGGGCAACTTGCCTCCGTTTTGCGACAGAAACGGCAGCTTGCGTCCGATGTCCACCGATGTGCTGATGTATTCGCGTCCGTGAATGCCATCGCGCGTCGGACGGACAATCTCCGACATGTCCGTCCACATTGAATCAAACCCGTGCCCCAAGAACGGTCCACGATAACCGGCGCCGGAAACTGGAATCTTTGCGGTCTCGGCTTGAAGCCACGTGGTCTTGATGACGTCCGGTTTCCAGTAGCGGTTTCCGAGCTTCTCGTATTCGGGGTTGATGGCGACGCGCAGGATGCCTTTCGTGCAATCCTGCACGCAGGAAAAACAGCCCATGCAATCGAAGTAGAGCGCCTCGACCTCGTGGAGTTGGCGGATGTAATCGGCCTCTTGCCGGTAGCGGTCATAGACGCACGCCTTCTTGACGCAGTTGTGGCAACGCGCGCAGTCTTCGCGCCAGTCCACGACGCCATGCTTGCCGATGCGCGGCCGACGCGGCGGAACCGGGTGGGTGTGGATGTGATATTTCTCCGGCATAACCTACAGTCCAGCGGCGGCCAGAATCTCCGGCACCATCGCTTCTTTGCCGCCCGAAAGAATGTGAACCCCGCGCACGCCATCCATCGCTTTCAACTTCTTGATGGTCGCCGCACAGGCGGCGACGCCGGTCTTCGCTCCGTCCGGAATACAGAAATCCGGATGCGTCTCGTGAACCTTCTGCGCTTCTGCCGCGTTCTCCAACGGCAGCACACCGGCCAGAATCGCCGCCTTCTTCGTCAGCCCGGCTTGGCGAGCTGCGTCGAGCCATTGGCTGAACGCGTCGAGGTCAAAGACCGCGTGCGTCTGAATGAACTTTGCGCCGGCTTCGATTTTGTTCTGGAGCCGGAGCAGATTGAGTTCGAGCGGTTTCAAAAAGGGATTGGCCACCGCGCCAACCAACATTGCAAACGAACCGTCAATTTTCTTTCCGTCGGCGAGCAAACCTTCCTCGCTCATCCGTGTGACCGTCGCGATAAACTGCGTCGAATCAATCTCGAAAACATTTGCGGACTCCGGACAACCGATCAACGTCTGATGGTAGCCGGATAGGCAAAGCACATTTTTGATCCCCAGACTGGCCGCGCCGAGCAAGTCGGACTGAAGCGCAATCCGGTTCCGGTCGCGCGTGACCATCTGGAGCACCGGCTCGACGCCCGCCTTGAGCGCCGTCACCGACGCAGCAAGCGACGACATCGCGACGCCGTGTTGGTTGTCGGCCATATTGACCGCCGTCAGTTTGCCGCCCAAGGATTTCAAGGCCGCTTCCGTCGCGGCCGCGGTCGCGGTTGTTCGCGGCGCGTGTTCGGCGGTGACGATGAAATCTCCCGATTCGATCTTCGTTGCGAGTTTGCTGTCAACTTTCATGCAACCACACTCTTCCTTAGTTGGTCAATGAACCGCCGGATCTCGCCGGCGGTTTTTTCGGCGCCGCCTTTTCCGCACTCGAACACCGCCATTCGTCCTGCGCCTGCGCCGATTTCCTGCAGCAGCGACTCGACGGCCTCGGCGCGTTTGTGTGCCCGCGCATTACCCTCGAAGTTCCGGCACTCGTCTTTCGGGCAGGTCACCACCACGACGCCGTCGGCGCCGGTCTCGAACGCCTTCACGAAATACGGAATGTCCACCTTCCCCGAACAGGGCAACCCGATGGCCTTGATCGCGACGTCCGGCACAGCGCTGAACAAACCGGCAAGCTGATCCGCTTCCAGATTGTTGGAACAATAGAAAATGTGCATCTTCAAAGGGTTCAAGCGATCTGAATATTGCCCCAACCGGGGCGGAAGTCCATAACTATTTTTATAACTTGCCAAGAGTCAGCATTTGTTTTATGAATGCTGATATATCGCCATGCAGATTGACACGCTGAAAATATTCTGTGATGTGGTCCGCCTCCACAGCTTCTCGCGCGGCGCGGAGGCGAATAACGTGGTGCAGGCCAACGCCAGTCTGGCCGTCCAGCGGCTGGAGAAGCATCTGGGCGTGACGCTGATTGACCGCTCCTACCGCCCGTGGAAGCTGACGCGCGAAGGCCAAACCTTTTACGAGGGTTGCCGGGAGATGCTCGAACGTTATCAGGCGTTGGAGAGCGAAGTGCGCGGCGAGCAGATGGCCGCCAATTCCGTTGTGCGGGTGGCGGCGATTTACTCGGTGAATCTGCGCGATATGAGCCGCTGCGTCCAACGGTTCACCGAGTTGCAGCCTCACGTGCGCGTGGCGCTGGAATACCTTCACCCGGGACGCGTTTATGAACGAGCGCTCAACGACGAAGTGGACATCGGCATCATCTCGTTTCCGCAATCACACCGGGGCTTGACGGTGATCCCGTGGCGGGACGAACCGATGGTGCTGGCGTGTCATCCCCGCCACCGATTGGCCAAGAAGAAACGAATCGCAGTGAAGGAGCTTGCTGGCGAGCCGTTCGTTGGATTCGATGCCGACTTGGTGATTCGCAAAAAGATTGACGCGTTCCTGCGCGAGCACGGCGGGGATGTGAAAGTTGTGTTGACCTTCGACAACATCGAGGCGGTGAAACGCGCCGTGGAAGTTGGTTCGGGCGTGGCGATACTCCCACAAACGACACTGGAGCACGAACTGGAAGCCGGTATGCTGGCCGCCGTTCCGTTTTCTGGGCTGAACTTCGTGCGACCCCTAGGGATTGTTTACCGCCACGGGTGCCAGCTACGACCAACGACCGAGGCGTTCATCAAATTGCTGAAGAAGAGCAGCCTTGCTTGCAAGGCTGCGTCGTGAGACCGCACCAATCACCTCCAACCAGAAGCGGTGTGCAGCACATCAGCCGCGGAACTGGTCGCGCAAAGCAGTGAAGTCGGCAAACCGGCTGATGTCTTCCACCTCGGCCAACGAATGGAAGTCAACCTCAACCCGCGCCTCACACAATGCGGCGATAGGGTTCAGTCCGCCGCTAACAATTAGCCCGGCGCGTCCTTCGCCAACAGGGACATGGAACAGCGGTTGGTTAGGCGTGCCAATTGCCACGATGCCGTCCAACCCTTGCCGTTCGATCTCTTTCTTGATCCGTCGCACGTCCGGGACGGCGGCGGCAGGAATCTCGCGAAAGCTGACGCCGATGATGCCGTCACCACTCCGGGCACAATCACACACGCGCGTCATCCCCGCGCGGATGAACGCCTCCAGCGGATCGAGTGTGCTGCCGTTGTAATCAATCAGCGCGACGAAGCGCGTGAGTTTTCCTTCCTTGATCTCCATCAGCCCGCCAAAACGTGACGTGACTGGAATGCCGTGTTTGAGGAGAATGCCGTTTGCGGTGACACTGCACACGGTTCCCAATGCGACGCGATCTGCTGGAACGGTCGTCGAACCGAAAGCTTCCCCTTCACGAACGATTGCCAGTTTCGTCCCCATCCCGAGGCGCTTGGCGAAAACCGGTCGCATGTCTTCCAAAGCACGCACGAGATAGTGTTTGGGAATGAATGCCAAGTTGCTGACGATGGTTCCCGTGGCCCTTCGCAAATCGTACGTCATCCGATAAACCAGCGAGTCAATGCGGGAGGCGACGAACCGTACTTTCTCGACAATGTTGGCGTGGGCAAGCTCCTGATGCCCTTGTTCCGTCAACTCGCGCCCCGTGCGACGGCTGACGGGACGCGTCAAGCCCTCGCGATCAAGTTGCAACAGGTAGAAACGAACTGTTCGCGGTTGCAGGTTCACGCCGGCGGCGCGAAGTCGTTCTTGGATGCGTGCGGCGCCTGCGGGGCCGCGGATTTCTTGCAGCGCCTTCAGGATATTGTGCTTAGCAGCATCATTTGGACGATTCATAATACGGCAATATTGCCGCCGCCTTTTTCATCTGACAAGCAATTTTCTCTTTGACGACTCAATATCAGCCAGTAAGTATACGGCTACGTCTTACCGTTACAGGCGAGTCAATAAACCACAAACCATAGGAAACTCATGAGCTATATCAAAGAAGTTCTTCAAGGCGTTGAAAAACGCAACCCGGGTGAACCAGAATTCCTCCAAGCCGTCCGGGAAGTTCTCGAAACACTCGAACCCGTCATCAAACGTCACAAGAAGTATCAAGACAACCGGATCCTCGAACGCATCGTCGAACCGGAGCGCCAACTCATCTTCCGTGTCCCGTGGCAGGACGATCAAGGCCGCATTCAAATCAACCGTGGCTTCCGCATCATGTTCAACAGCGCCATCGGACCATACAAGGGCGGGCTTCGTTTTCACCCCAGTGTGAATATTAGCATCCTGAAATTCCTCGGCTTCGAGCAGGTCTTCAAGAACTCCCTGACTACGCTGCCCATGGGCG
>CAZNOK010000099.1:0-18163 GCA_964574605.1 uncultured Verrucomicrobiota bacterium | reverse complement strand
TTTCCTGTGCGCCATGAAACACGATTTTGATTTCGTCAGGTCGCACGGGCTTGGCAACGATTATCTCGTCATGGACGCCGCGCAGTTGGGCTTCGCCTTGAAGCCGGAACAAACCCGGAACATTTGCCACCGCAACACCGGCATCGGTTCCGACGGCATCCTGTTGAATGTGCCGGCAAAAGGGAAGGGGACCGACTTCGCGTTGCGCATCCTGAACCCCGACGGCTCCGAGGCGGAGAAATCCGGCAACGGGCTTCGCATCTTCTCGAAGTTCCTGTACGACCACGGTTACACGAGGAAGACGGAGTTCACCATCCACACGCTCGGCGGTGTCGTGCGGGCGAAGTTGATCCTGCAGCGCGGCCGCTGCGTGGCGGTGCGCGTGGACATGGGATGCGCGGTGATTGACCGGAAACTGACGCGGCTGGAAGTCGGCGGACAGACGTTGAACGTGACGTCGTTGTCAGTCGGCAACCCGCATTGTGTGACGATTGTGCCGGACCTCGGCTCGGTGGACTTGATGAAGCTGGGACCGTTGATCGAGAATCACGCAGCGTTTCCGAACCGGACGAATGCGCAGTTCGCGCAGGTGCTCGGACGCAATGATGTGCGGGCGTTGATCTGGGAACGCGGCGCTGGGCACACGCTGGCCAGTGGTTCATCGTCGTGCGCGGTCGCGGTGGCCTGCTATGACAAGGGGTTGGTGGACGGCAACGTCACCGTCCACATGGAAGGCGGCGATTTGACGATTGAAGTCAGCACCGAACTCGAACTGGTGATGACCGGGCCGGTCGAGGAAGTGTGCATCGGCAAGTTTAGTTCGGATTTGCGTCGCCGTCTGAAGATTTGAGGAGGGACCGACGCCATCCGCGGTAGGCGGCGAGAATCTCGTCGAACTCTGCGCGTGTCTTCAGGCACACGACGCGCCGTCGGAATTCCGTGACGGGGCCGAATGGTTTGATGTAAGCCAACGCCAGTTTGCGGAATTGCCGGCAGGCGTGTTCCTCGCCATCGAGCGCCACCATCCGGTCGAGGTGTTCGGTCATGAATGCCACGCGCTCCTCGAAGCCCGGTTCAGGCGCGAGTTCGCCGGTCGCAAGGTAACGCGCGGTGTCGCGGAATATCCAAGGATTGTAAAATGCGCCGCGCCCGATGGCGATGCCCGCGCAACCGGTTTCATCGAACATGCGTTTGGCGTCGGGTGGCGTGGTGATGTCGCCGTTGCCGATGATGGGCACGTGCCGCACAGCCTGCACCACGGTGCGGATGCCGGCGAGGTCCACGGCGCCACCAAAGCCTTGCTGACGTGTCCGACCGTGAACGGTGATGCCGGCGACGCCGGCGTTTTCGAGAGCGCGCGCGAGGTCGGCGTGGCCGGGGGCGAGGCGAATCTTGCAGGTGACGGGAATGCGGACGGCGTTGACGATGGCACTGAGGAGGCGTTGCGCGGCGGCGATGTTGTCGAGCAAGGCCGAGCCACTGCCGGTGCGGCAGACTTTACGGACGGGGCAACCCATGTTCACGTCAACGGCGTCGTAGCCTCGTTCTTGCAACAGCAGGGCGGCGTCGCGCATCTCTTCGGGTCTGGCGCCGTAGAGCTGGACGGCGAGGGGATGGTCGTCGGCGCAGGTGCGAATCAAGTCGGCGCTTTTGGGATGGTTTTCGAGGAGGGAACGGGCGTTGATGAGGTCGGTGGTGCAGAGTCCGAGTCCGCCGAGCGCGCGCAGGAGCAGGCGAAAGGGCAGGTTGGTGTACCCGGCCAACGGGGCAAGGTGCAAGGTGCCGTTGGATATGTGCAGACGAAGGTTGCGCATGACAGGGAAGATGTACCTCGAATCGGCATGAACTTCCACTTTTCGGTGGCACTTAGTGTCATATGGTTAGGGCGGGTTTCCGTATGATAATGGACGTCTAGTCGACCAAATGAAACGCGTACGTGTTGACAGGCGTGTCGTGGGTTTCATTTGGGCGACAACCATCTGCAACGACAGCTTGCCGCCGTGGCAAATGCCAGCTAAGGTGCCGGCATGTTCCGCACAGAAGATTATCTCGACCTCGCCCAGTTCGCGTTTCCGGAGTTATTCGAGGATTGTGAGCATGTCTGGGACGCGCTCAGGAAAATCGGCGCGCTCGTCAAGGCCAACGTCAAGACAACCAGACGTCGCACACCGCTCATCGGTCCGCAGGTGCGGATTGGGAAGGGGACCATAGTTGAGCCCGGCGCAATTGTGAAAGGTCCGGCCATCATCGGCGCGAACTGCGAGATTCGCTCGAACGCCTACATCCGCGAAAACGTGATCGTGGGCGACGACTGTGTGCTCGGCAACGCCTGTGAATTCAAGAACGCCGCGCTGTTCAACGGATGCCAAGTCCCGCACTTCAGCTATGTCGGCGATTCCATCCTTGGTTACAAAGCCCACCTCGGCGCGAGCGTCATCCTCTCGAACTTCAAATCGCTCAAGGGCAACGTCACCGTCGAGGGCGCCGACACCGGCCTGCGGAAGTTCGGCGCGATCATCGGTGACGGTGCGGACATCGGTTGCAACTGTGTACTGAATCCCGGCTCGATCATCGGCCGGCGCAGCGTGCTGTATCCGAATCTGCTTTGGCGCGGCGTCTGTCCCGCCGACTCCATCGTCAAGCTGCGACAGCAACAGGAGATTGTCGTACGTTCCCACGGAAACTAATCGCGTTTGCCGCTTTCATGCTGGCGGCGCTTTGTGGCGCGACGGACACCGCGCTCGTTCCGACCAACGCAGTCTGGAAATATCTCGACGACGGCTCCAATCAAAGCACAAACTGGATCGCGCCCGGCTTCAGCGACGCCACGTGGAGCAACGGCCCCGCGCCGCTCGGCTACGGGCGCGCGTGGATCGTCACCACAAACGGTTTTGGCCCGAATGCGAACAACAAGTACATCACCACGTATTATCGGCACGCGTTCACGGTCGCCGACGCTGCGGCGTTTGCCTCGCTGAAGCTGCGCCTGATGCGCGACGACGGCGCGATTGTCTATCTCAACGGCGCCGAGATCCGCCGCGATCTGATGCTGGGCGAGACCGCGAGTTACGTGACGAAGGCCAGCGTGACAGTCAGCGGCAGCGCCGAGAGCAATTATTTCGAGACGGCTCGCAGCATCGGGCCTTTGGTAAGCGGCACCAATGTGTTGGCTGTCGAGGTTCATCAGGTGCAGACGAACAGTTCTGACGTCAGTTTCGCGCTCGCGTTGATTGGCTCCGACCTGCCGGCGCTGGCCAATCTACTCCGCCAGCCGTATCTTCAGTCGGCGACCATCACCAGCATCTGCGTGCTGGCGGAATGCGACAGCGACACGGCGTTGACAGTCCAGTATGGCGCGACGACCAATTACGGTTCCTCAGCGCAGACGAGCTTCACGGACTACACGACGGGCGGAACATTCATCCACGTCGTCACGATCACCGGGCTTCAGCCGGACACGCTTTATCACTATCGCGTCCAAGCCAGCAACACGAACTGGCCGGATGCGACGTTTCACACGCTGGTCGCGCCGGGCACGGATTTTCGGTTTGCGTGGATGGCGGACTGCCGGAGCGGGGTCGCGGTTCACGACACGATCTCCGTTGCGATCAAGAATGCGCAACCGCTGTTTTCGCTGTACGGCGGCGATCTGTGTTATTCGGGAAACTATGCCGATTTCACCAACGAGTTCCTGCGTCCGGCGGAACTAGCGCTGGATGCGACGGCGCCGTTCTACAACGTGCCCGGCAACCATGAGGGATGGGGACGCAACACGAAAGCATTTGTCGAAAATCCGTCCACCGGGTCGGGCACGCAGGACTACTACTCGTTCGATTGCGGCGACCTGCACGTGCTGGCCATCAACAACCAAGTCAGCGACTCGCCCGGCAGCGCCCAGTTCATCTTCGCCACCAACGACCTCGCCCGCAGCGCGAAGCCGTGGAAGATCGTCGCCAGCCACAATCCCGCCTACTGTTTCGGGGGACACACGCCTGACGCCGACGTGCAGGCGATCATCGCCAACGGCAACGTGGACCTCGTGCTCTCAGGACACGCGCACTACTACGAGCGGCTCTACACCAACGGCATCCGCCAGTTGGTCATCGGCGCCGCCGGTGCGCCGTTGGCGGATGTCGGCGTCGTGGGCGTTGATCCGGGGCTGGAGGTGGCCGTGAAAACGAATTGCTACGCCGTGGCCGACGTGACCTACACCAGCCTGTGCCTCGTCGTGTACGACGAAGTGGGTGATGTCCTCGATTCCGTTTACCTCACGAAACCGGCGGCGCCGTGGCAGCTTGCGTTCACGACACCGCCGTCCAACGTCCATGCCGGCGCGACGATGTCACCGGCAATTTCCGTCGCGGTGCAGGACGTGAAAGGCAATCTACTGGCAACAGCAACGAACACTGTTTCGATTGTGCTCACTCAGAATCCCGACGGTGGTATCCTCACCGGCACGCTTAGCGTGGCGACGGTCAACGGTGTCGCTACATTCGATGACCTACGCATCACCACGCCGGGTATCGGTTACACGTTTACGGCGTCAGCTACGGGATTGAACAGTGCCACCAGCAGCGCCTTCAATGTCAGTTTTGCTGACCGGAACAACAACGGTATAGCAGACATTTGGGAGACGGACTATTTTGGAAGCACTAACGCGGCGCGCGGTGGTGCCAGTGAGGATTGGGACGGCGATGGCGTGCCGAACTTGTTTGAGTTCATCTCTGGGATGAATCCGACCAATGTCGCCGTGCAGTTCGACCTGAGCATCCGGACAGTCAACGGACAGAATGTGGTATCGTTTGCGACCGTGAAGGCTCTGAAGGGCTATTACAGTGGTTTCCACCGCTGGTATGCATTAGAGTTCTGTACGAATCTCGTCAGCCAAGGTTGGGCACCGGTCTCCGGCTACGAGAACATTCTCGGCACGAATCAGGTAGTCGTGTACACAAACCAGTTTACGGGAGCCGCTGTGTTCTTCCGCGGACGGGTCTGGCTGCAAGCGCAGTAAGGTCAGCGCCTCGGCGGGGCGGGAATCGCCGCGTTGAAGGCGTCGGCGATGGTTTTCACGAAAACGAACTTCATCTTCTTGCGGACTTCCGACGGGACGTCGCGCAGGTCCTTGCGGTTCTGGTCGGGCAGAATGACCGTGCGAATGCCGGACCGCGAGGCCGCGAGGACCTTTTCCTTGACGCCGCCAATGGCGAGCACTTTGCCGCGCAGCGTGATCTCGCCGGTCATCGCGACGGCGGGACGGATGGCACGATGGGTGAGCAACGAGGCGAGTGTGACCGCCATCGCCAGCCCGGCGGACGGGCCGTCTTTCGGGATCGCACCGGCGGGGACGTGAACGTGGATGTCGTGTTTGTCGAAGAACTTTGGTTCGATGCCGAGTTGGCCGGCGTGGGCGCGGACATAACTGAGAGCGGCTTGGGCGCTCTCGCGCATGATGTCGCCCAGTGACCCGGTGAGTGTGACGTGACCTTTGCCGGGCATCTGGGTGCCTTCGATAAAAAGAATGTCGCCGCCGGCGCTGGTCCACGCGAGACCGATGGCAACGCCCGGTTCAAGCTCGTGTTCAGCCATGTCGTGCAGGAATTCCGGCGGGCCGAGGAAATCCTTCAGGTTCTTCGGCGCCACGACGACGGACTTGGCGCGGCCTTCGACGATGCGGCGGGCCGTGCGCCGGCAAATGGTGGCGATGGCGCGTTCGAGGTTGCGGACGCCGGCCTCGCGGGTGTGGTGGCGGATGATGCTGACGATGGCTTCTTTGCGGAGTTTGAGCTGGCGAGTCCGAAGTCCGTGGTCGCGGAGTTGGCGCGGGACAAGGAACTTGGCGGCGATGTGGGCTTTTTCCTGTTCGGTGTAGCCAGGCAGCTCGATGACTTCCATGCGGTCGCGCAGCGCCGGCGGAACCGGCTCGAGCAAGTTGGCCGTGGTGATGAACATGACCCGCGAGAGGTCGAACGGCACTTCGAGATAGTGGTCCGAAAAACTGTTGTTTTGCTGCGGGTCGAGGACTTCGAGGAGCGCCGCGCTGGGGTCGCCGCGGAAATCGGCGCCGACTTTGTCAATCTCGTCGAGCATGAAGACGGGGTTGTTGCTTTCGACGCGACGGAGGCTTTGGATGATGCGGCCGGGAAGGGCGCCGATGTAGGTACGGCGGTGGCCGCGGATCTCGGCCTCGTCGCGGACGCCACCGAGCGAGATGCGCATGAACTTCCGACCGAGCGCGCGGGCAATGCTCATGCCGAGGGAGGTCTTGCCGACGCCGGGCGGGCCGACGAAACAGAGGATGGGGCCTTTGTTGACGGCGGTTTCCTTGCTGGTTTCGCTCTTGAGTTTGAGGACGCTGAGGTATTCGAGGATGCGTTTCTTGACCTGGTCAAGATCGTAGTGGTCTTCGTTGAGAATGCGGCGGGCGCGGGCGATGTCGAGTTTGTCTTCGGTGCCGCGCGACCACGGAACGGTGATGAGCCAGTCGAGGTAGGTGCGGGAAACAGTATATTCGGCGGCGGCAGGCGGGACGGTGGAAAGGCGGTCGAGTTCCTTGAGGGCGACCTTCTTGATCTCGACAGGCATCCGCGCTTTGTCAATTTTATCGCGCAGTTCGGCGATCTCGCCGCCGCTCTCGCCGGCTTCGCCGAGTTCTTTCTGAATGGCCTTGAGTTGTTCCCGGAGGAAATACTCGCGCTGGGTCTTGGTGATGGCTTTGTTGACTTTGCTCTGAATCTCGCTGCCGAGATGAAGGACTTCCTGTTCGCGGTTCAACAGCGTGCAAAGCAGGCTGAGGCGCACGCGAACGTCCGCGGTTTCGAGAAGCCCCTGTTTCTCGTCGGCAGAGAGATTGACGTTGCTGGCGATGATGTCGCCGAGCTTGCTGGGGTCCTCAATGTTCTGGACAGCAACTTTGAGTTCGTCCGGCAAAGTGGGAGACAGTTCGACGACGCGTTGGAACTGGGTTACGGCGTTGCGGGTCAAGGCGGAGAGTTCGATGCCGGGTTCGATGATGTCTTCCTGCGGCTCGATTTGCGCGATGAGATAGGGTGTCTCGCTGACGAGACGGACGAGTTTCATTCGCGTCATGCCCTGGACAAGGACGCGGACGGTGTCGTCGGGGAATTTCAGCATCCGCATCACACGGGCGACGCAACCGAACTCCTGGAGGTCGGCAAGGCGCGGATGTTCTTGGTCGGCCACTTTCTGGAGAACGACTCCGACCAGACGGTCGCCCGCGACGACATCGTCAACGAGACGAATGGATTGCGGGCTGGTGACAAGCAGCGGGGCCACCATGTGCGGGAACACGACCAAGTCACTGAGCGGCAGAATCGGCAACTGGCTTGGCACCGGGGCGGTGCTGGCAGGTGCGTGTGCTGCGTCGCCGGCAGGAGGTTTCAGTTGTGCGGTGTCGCTCATGATCTGGTTCGGAGGGCATGCGCATTGCCCACGCACATATTGCGGGCGTCCGCGCGACAGCGCAAGCTCTAACTAATCTGCTCGATTACGACGGTAACGGCTGAGGCGACAGGACGCGCGGTTTTCGGCAGTTCGATGTGAAGAAAACCGTTGTGGAAATTGGCTTGTGCGCTGGCGGCGTCAACAGGGGACGGCACGAGGATCCGTCGCTCAAAATAACCGTAATCAATCTCCATCTGACGGAATGAACAATGACTCTGGCGGTGTGGACAGGTGTCCTTCCGGTAACCGCGCACGGTCAGGAGGCGGTCGTGCAAGGTGATTTCGAGGTCGTCCTTGCGGATGCCTGCCAGTTCCATCTTGATGATCAAGTGTTGCGGCGTTTCGTAGACATCAGTGTTCGGCGCCCATGAGCTTTGCCCCATCGGCGTGGAGAGGCTGAGAACAGCAGTGCTGCGAGTCAGTTGTTCTGTGAAATGTTTCGGCATGCTTCGGCTGTAGGATAGCCCGGTTTTGCAGGGAACGCAAACCGGCGCCGCTACGGCGCGCTTTGCCAGCGTTTTGCCAGTCTGTGCGGGACGCCGAGGTGATCCAATACGCGTGCCACGATGGTGTCGGCCAAATCGGTAATCGTCTGCGGCCCGCCGTAGAACGACGGACTGGCCGGGATGATCGTGGCACCGGCTTCGGTGAGCGCGGCCATGTTGCGGAGATGGATCAGATTGTACGGAGCTTCGCGCGGCACGAGGATCAGCTTGCGCCGCTCCTTCAGGAACACGTCGGCGGCGCGCGCAATCGTTGTGTCCGAAACTCCATTCGCAATCCGTCCTACAGTGCCCATTGATGCCGGGATGATCACCATGGCGTCGAATTGCGCCGAGCCGCTCACAAACGACGCCAGCATTGAGCCATCTTCTTTGTATGCTTTCACTCCCGCCGGTGTCTTCAAGCCGCCCGGTAACTCCAGCGCCTGCACTTCGTCGGCGTGGCGCGTCGAAATGAAATGGACCTCGTGATCGTGGACGTTATCGAGCAGGCGCTGCGTGTAGATGGCGCCGCTTGCCCCCGTTGCTGCCACAACCAGCTTCACAACGATTTCACTGCCTCCCTCGCGGCTCGCAGTGTCGCTTCGATGTCGGCTTCGGTGTGCGCCAGCGACATGAACCCGACCTCGAATTGCGACGGCGCGAGATACACGCCGCGTTCCAGCATCGCGTGGAAGAAGCGGGCGTGCTTCTTGGTGTCGCTACTCTTGGCGCTGGCGTAGTCGGTCACGTCGCGGTCGGTGAAGAACGTGCAGAACAACGAGCCGACGCGCTTGTGAACGCCGGGGACAGTCTTCTGCCAATCCTTGCAGAGCGACGCCGTGAGTTGTTCGAGCTTTGCGTAATCCTGCAACTCCTCGATCGTCGCAATGCCGGCAGCCATGGCGAGCGGATTGCCACTGAGCGTGCCGGCTTGATAGACGGGGCCGTTCGGCGCGAGACAGTCCATGATTTCGCCGCGACCGCCGAACGCGCCGACGGGCAGACCTCCGCCGATGATCTTGCCGAGTGTCGTCAGGTCGGCGCGAATACCGTACAATTCCTGCGCGCCACCCTTGGCAACGCGGAAACCACTGATGACTTCATCGAGAATCAGCAGCGCGCCGCTGTCGGCGGTGATTTGGCGCAGCTTGGCGAGGAACCTGTCCTTCAGCGGGATCAAACCCATGTTGGCCGGGACAGGTTCGATGATGGCACAGGCAATCTCGCGCCAATTCACCGTGTCGAGCGCAGCGAAATCGTTGAGCGGCCGCGTCAGCGTGTTCCGCGCAAAATCCGCCGGCACACCGGCGCTGTCCGGAACATCGAACGTCGCCGCGCCGCTGCCGGCCTTGACGAGGAGCGAATCGGAGTGCCCGTGGTAACAGCCTTCGAACTTCAGAATCTTGTCGCGCTTCGTGAAACCGCGGGCCAAACGAATGGCAGACATAACAGCTTCCGTGCCGGAATTGACGAACCGGACTTTCTGGATGGACGGGAACGCTTCGCGAACGAGTTGGGCGAGCCGGACCTCGCGCGGGTTCGGTGTGCCGAAGCTGGTGCCGTCGCGCGCGGCCTCCTGCACGGCGCGGACAACCTGTGGGTGCGCATGACCGAGGATCATCGGTCCCCACGAACCGACGTAGTCAATGTACTCGTTGCCGTCAACGTCCCAGAGTCGCGAGCCTTTGGCGCGTTGCGTGAAGAACGGCGTGCCGCCGACACCGCGGAACGCGCGCACCGGCGAGTTGACACCGCCGGGCAGCAATCGTGCGGCTTCCTGCCAGAGTTTGTCGGAGTATTGAGTCTTACGGTTCATGGCGAATCGGCGGGATGAAACTAGCAAAGTCCATAAAGAATTTCCACCATTGTTCCACCGCTGGACAGGCGTGGTAGTATGGGTTCCATGGAAACCGAACCATCTGTCGTCCTGAATTGCTTCGCGGGGCCGGACCAAGGGAAACGGCTGGCGCTAACCGAACAAGAAGTGGTCATCGGGCGCTCGGCGCAGTGCAACGTTGCCAGCGACGATCCTGATGTGGCCGAGCGGCACGTGACCTTCCGCCTGCGCGAGGGGCAGCCAAGTTTTCAGGTTGTTGGCGAGGCGACGGTGTTTGTGGATGGCGCGGCACTCAAGGAGGGCGTACTGCGACCGGGTCAGCAGGCGCGCATTGGCCGGTCGCTCTGGCAGGTCGCCAGCGTAGCTAACACGCAAAGTTTTACGGAACTTCTGGACAATATTGGCGGCCAGATCAGTTCCGCGGCTGGCGTGGAGAAAATCCAAGGGTTCAACGTCCGCGAAATGTTCTCGGCAATTTTCCAGAAGCGCAGCGACGACGAGATCGAGCAGTATTTCAGCGTCGGCGGCCCCAGCACCACGCCGCCCTTGGCGACGGTTGACACCAACTGGCCGAAGCCGTGGCTGTTCTTCAAGGCATTCGTGGCGGCAGCAATCGTGTATGCGTGTTTCGCATTTGGTTGGCAGCAGTTCCAGAACGCGAACCTGCTCCCCGGCATGATCACGGTGGGGTCGTTTGTGATGCCGTTTTCGATCCTGATTTTCTTCTTCGAGGTCAACGCGCCGCGCAACGTCTCGTTGTATCAAGTGTTCAAGCTCGTGCTGCTCGGCGGCGCGCTCTCGCTGGTGGCGTCGTTGTTCCTGTTTCAACTGACCAACCTCAGCAGCACGATGGGACCGCCGGCAGCCGGCATCGTCGAGGAGGTGGGCAAGGCACTGGTGCTCCTGCTGGTGGTCAACAAACTGAGGTATCGGTGGACGCTGAACGGGATGTTGTTCGGCGCGGCGATTGGCACTGGGTTTGCCGCGTTTGAGTCGAGCGGCTACGCGTTCCGGTATTTGTGGAACACAAATTCATCGCAGGTGATGACGCATGTGATTTACACGCGCGCCTGGCTCAGCATACTCGGGGGACACGTCTTGTGGGCAAGCATGGTCGGGGCGGCGTTGTGGCGGGTGCGCGGCGACGAGAAGTTCCGCTGGGACATGGTCAAGGATATCCGTTTCTGGCGCGTTCTGGCCATCGCGACCGGGGTGCACGCGGTGTGGAACTGCAATTTCAGTCTGCCATTGTATCTGAAGGAAATCGCGCTCGGGTTCGTGGCGTGGGTGGTGATCCTCAGCCTGATTCAGGATGGCCTAAAACAAATCCGCGCGGCGCAAGCCCAAATGAAGCGAGCCGCCTAGGCTACCATTGCGACAAGGGCGCAAGTGCGGGTAGCGGTGTGGCAGTGCTGTCGAGCGGCGCGAAGAGCACGGCGATTCGTAGCGAGTTGGCCGACGAACTGTGGATGGCGAGTTTGCGGACGCCTTTGTTGACTGCTTGCATAGACGGGTTCGGTGAGGATTTCAACGGCTCGGCTGCCATGACGCTGAAACGACCTTCAGAGGGACTGAGAAGCTTGGCGACTAGTTTGCCGTCGGTTTTCTTCGCGGTTAGCGTAGCGGTCTTGCCGTCCGCGCTAATTGCGATCTCGGCGGGCGTGTGCATGAACCACCAAACGTCAGACGGTTTGTCGGCGACAACCTCGTCTTGCACGAGAATTTGTCGACGTCCGAGCATCGCGATGCCGCGTTGGACAGACTTCGTGTGCGACGCATAGGGCGCGGTGAGATTGGCGACAGCGTAAGCAGTCTGTGGGGTTGATTTGAATTTCACAACCGGCGCGGCGGCGCGCGGGTTCTGGTCGGCGCCTTTGCCAGGGTTGATCACGAGCGTGTTGTGGCCTTCGGCGCGGAGACGGTAGTAGTCCCAGCGTTGCTTCCCAAAATAGCCGGGCATGTTGTAGTTGTCGGAGCCGAGTTCGACAGCCCAACGCGCGCCGAGCGCATCGAGGGAGAAACTGCCGAGATCGAGGTGGCTGTGGTTGGCTTTGTTGTCGCCAGCTTTGAAACCGACGAACATCGCGTTGGGGTCGTTCCAAGCGCTGTGCATTGTAACGGCTTCGGTGTGTCGGAAATATTTATCGAGCGGCAACACCGGTGCCGGTTTCGTGTTGTACCAAAGCACGTCGAGTGGCGACGGGTGCGCGTGCGCGAGTTCGTAAGCGGCAAACTCCGGCCGTCGGAATTTGTTGGCTAACCAGAACAGGACCGGCGCTCGGATGTGGCCTTCGTGGCAGTCGGCAAAGGCAAAGCTGAGGCCAGTGGCGCCGCTCATGTAGATGGGGAAGAGGCCGGTTTCGGAGAATCCGGGGGTGGCGGAGAGCTTGAAGTCGGTGCCGAGGGCGGATTCGAGCGTGGCGATCATGGCGACGTTGTACATCGTGGCGTAACCCCAGTAGCCGGGGCCTTCGGGCCAAGCGCCATCGGGACTGTACTCGGCCATGGCGAGCGGGACGGATTTGAGCGCGCTGGAAACGATCTCGGTGGCGAGGCCGGGAACTTCGTCGCCGATGGCGAGCGCGCCGGTGGTGATGCCGCCGTTGCAGACTTGGTTCCAGTTGTGGTGGCAGGTGCTCCACCATTTCTTGCCGCGGTAAATGCGCTGGGCTTCTTTCAATCCTTTCTCGACGATGGCGGTTCGGAGCACCGTGCGTTGCTCTGGCGTCCAGACGTCGTAGAACCAATCGTAGCCGACGGCGAACGCGTGCGTCATCTCGGCGGTGTCGAGAAAGTGCGACGGGTTCCAGTCTTTGAACTTGGCGGCGGCGTCAAGCTCGGCCCAGGCGCGGTCGGCGTATTTGCGGTCGCCTTCAGTACGATACATCCAGCCCAGCAACATCACGCGGTCGAGGACGCGACGCGAGGTGGCGAGGAGACGTTTGCCGTCGGGGATTTCGTAACGCGACGGCGAAGCGCTCAGAAGCTTGTCGGCCTCGCGGCGGAGCGCGCCCTGCCACTTGGCAAGTTGCGTGTCGGCGGCGATGCGCTGTTTCACGGCGGCGAAATCCTGCGAGGAAGCGTAGAGGCGCGGGTGTTCGCGCTTGAGCGTGGCCAATGGATTGGAGTCGGCTGCGAGCAGCAGGATGGCGGCGAGCGTGAGGTGCATGGGAGGCGCATCGTAGCGGGTCGGTGTCTGTTGCGCAACACGGAGTTGTGGTATGGTGCGCGCCACGATGACTGAACCTGTGGTCCAAGTCGAGCATCTCCGCAAGGAGTTCAACGGCACCGTCGCCGTGGCCGACGTGTCGTTCCACGTGGGGCGCGGCGAGATTGTCGGCGTGCTGGGTCCTAACGGCGCCGGCAAGACGACGACAATCCAAGTGTTGCTCGGTCTGACGACGCCGACGTCGGGGTCGGTGCGCGTGTTTGGGCTGGACTTGGAGCGGCACCGCTGCGAAATCCTTCATCGCTGTAATTTCTGCTCGGCGTACACCGCGCTGCCGGCGAACTTGCGGGTGCGCGAGAACCTGCGCGTCATGGGTGGGTTGTACGGTGTTCCGGATTTGTTCCGGAAGATGGATGAGTTGCTGGCGCTCTTCGAGATCGGACATCTGAAGGACAAGACCACAGGCCAATTGTCGTCTGGTGAGAGCACCCGCGTGAATTTGTGCAAGGCGTTGTTGAACACACCGGAGTTGCTATTGCTCGACGAACCGACGGCGAGCCTCGACCCGAACATTGCCGACAAGGTCCGGAAACTTTTGCGAAAGATTCAGAGAGAGCAGGGGATCACGATGATCTATACCTCGCACAACATGCGCGACGTGGAGGAAGTGTGCGACCGCGTGTTGTTCCTGCACAGGGGACGGATCATCGCGGAGGGCACGCCGCAGGAAGTCATCGCCAAGTTCAACCAGAAATCGTTGGAGGAAGTTTTTATCACGGTGGCGCGCAGCGGCGACCTGTTGGGGGTGGAAACGTGAGCTGGCATCGGATTCAGGCACTGGTGTTGCGATACACGTATCTCTACGCGCGGAGCGTGCCGCGGGTCACGGAGATATTCTTCTGGCCGTTGATGGATTTGTTGGTCTGGGGCTACGTCACGCTCTACCTCCAGCGCGTGAGCAACATCTCAGGCCCGGCGAGCGTGTTCATGTTTCTGCTCAGCGCGATGATCTTCTGGGACATTCTCTACCGCGCGCAACAAGGCGTGACGTTGTCTTTTCTTGAAGACGTGTGGGCGCGGAACCTGTTGAACGTGTTCGTCGCGCCGGTGCGGGTCGGTGAATTTGTGTTGGCAACGTATATCGTCGGCCTTGTTCGCATCGCCATAACGGTTGTCGTGCTTGGCGTGCTGGCGTACGCGCTGTACTCGTTCAACATCTTCTCGCTCGGCATGAGTCTGCTGCCGTTCTTCGCCAACCTGGTGCTGATGGGGTGGGCGCTCGGCATGGTTACGACCGCGCTCATCATGCGTTGGGGACAAGCGGCGGAAGCCTTGGCGTGGGGTGTGCCGTTTCTGTTGCAGCCGGTCGCGGCTGTCTTCTATCCGCTTGATGTGCTGCCGCGCTGGGTGCAACTCATCGCTGTGTGCATTCCCGCCACGCACGTGTTCGAGGGGATGCGACAGGTGTTGCGTGGCGAAGGAGTCTCCTCGACGAGCCTGACCGCAGCGTTCGCGCTCAACGTTGTTTATCTTGTGGCGGCGGCGCTGTTTTTCCGGTACATGTTCGGCGTGGCGCGGCGGAAAGGTCTGCTCGCCAAACTCGGCACACAATGAAACGAATCCTGATCCTGACAATCGCATGTGGCACCGCCGCCGGCGCGCACGGTCAACTGTTCGACACCTCGGCGGCGCAGTCGGAACTCGTGGCGACGTTGATGGGCACGGGGCGCGTGTTCACCGCCAACGTGACCGTCAAGCGTGAGAAAGGCGACAAGCAAATCAAGATTGCCGACAACATCATGTTCATGCGCGACGGCAACCTGCGGATAGAACACAAACCCGCCGACGAACCGGCTCTGGCCGAACTGACGGCCAAGCTCAAGAAGGACAATCTTGCTGAGGTCGTCACCATTCTCCTGCCGAAAGAGAACAAAGCCTACCTGCTGCTTCCCGGCAAGAGGGCATATCTCGACGCGCCAGCCGAGAAAGGGCCGGCACCCCGCATGGAGAGCAAGTTTTTGCGCACGGAGAAACTCGATGGACACTCCTGTGCCGTTCGCCAACTCACGGTGATCAGCACGGATGAGTCGCGCCAACAAATCACGATTTGGGAGGCGACAGATCTTGAAGGGTTCATTGTGAAGAGCGTGATGGATCGCGGCGATGACACGAATGAAGCCCTTTACTTTAGCAACATCCGTCGCGAGAAACCGGATGACGCGAAATTCGCTGTGCCCGCCGGTTACGCGAAACTAAAACCAGAAGCGGCCGCCCAGATCGCGACGACGATGATGGAGTTCGACCTCGACCGCGACGCGGCGCTGGCCGACGTGTTGCGCTGACGTTGTCCGAGTCAGGACGGGGCTGCGAGTAATTGAATCCGGTAGGTTTTGTACTCTGCAAAAGCCTTGGCGTTGCGGGCGGGATTGAAATGCCGGTTGAGCTTCAGCAGTTTCTTGCGGAACGACCACAGCAATGCCTTCGTGAGAAACGGATGATTGGCCATGCCGACGCGTTGGGCGTTCTCCCAAAGCGGTTTCAGGAGGTTCGTTCCAAGGTCTTGCACCAAGTCGAACGTCGGGGCGATGTTTCGGGTGATGTCCACATCTTGAAGACACTTGAATCCGAGCGCATCGCGCTGGCGGACGAAGTCCGAGTAAACGCGCCCGCCGCCAATCGGTCCCTTGCGCGGGGTATCGAGCTTGAAGACGTCGCAAACGAGCACGCGACCGCCGGGCTTGAGCAACTCCAGGCATCGCGGCAGCGGATACTGGTAACGGATGTACTGCAAGACTTCGACAAACATGATCAGGTCGTACTTCCGGTCGGCGCGGAAGTCTTCGAACTTGGTCTCGTGAACTGGTGTGGACGACGGAAGAACCTTGCGAGCTTCGGCGTTGAGGACGGGTGAGGGCGAGAGGCATTCAACGTTGTGGCCGCGTTGCACGAGCCGCTGCGCGACGATGCCGGTGCCACAGCCGACATCAAGAATGTCCTTCGCGTCAGCCGGCACATATTTGAGTAGATTCTCCGTGTAGCGTTGCTGCGCGGCCCCGAAGGACAGGATAGTGACCTCGTCGGTGGGTTCCCAAAAGCCGTAGTGCAGCGACTTGGATTTGTAGAGGAAATTCAGGACAATGAACGCGAACTCCAGTCCGTAGTCTTTGCCCTTGATCTTAGTCGCCATCGGTCAGCGCGCTCCGATGCAAAACAGATGCTGATCGCCGCGCAGATAAATCTGTCCGTCACTGATGGCGGGCGAGGCGGAGAATTTCTCATCGAGTTCGTTGGTGGCGACGACCTCGAACGTCGGGCCGGGCTTGACGATTGTCATGACGCCGAGATCGGAAAGGCAATAGACCAAGCCGCCGGCGGTGACCAGCGACGGATGGTAGGTGCCACGCAGGCGTTCGCTCCAAAGAACGTTGCCGTCAGCGGCTTGGTGGCAGGTCAATATCCCCGGCTCGTTGACGATGACGAAGTAATCGCCGATGGAGACGGGCGAGGGGACGTAGGAGGCGCCTTTGGTGGTGAGCCATGCGATGTGGGTCTTGGTGACGTTGCCGGTGCCGTTGGGTCTGATGCCGAGAATATGGTATTGGGGGAAACCGCCCGTGTAGAAGATCATGTCGGCTTTTTCGTTATAGACCATCGAGGCGACCATCTGCTCGGTTGGTCCATCAATGATCCAGTGGCGCTTGCCGGTGTTCGGATCGTAACTGGCGACGCATTTGTTCCCGGAGAGGATCATCTGCGTCCTGCCTGCCAACGTGCGGATGAGCGGCGTGCAATAACTGCGGGTGTGATTCTCACGTTCAATCTTCCAGAGCGTTTTGCCCGTCTGACGGTCGAGCGCCACGATATAGGAATCGCCGTCGTGGTCGCCGTTGATGATCACCTTGTCTTTGAACAGCGCCGGCGAACTGCAGAAACCGTGTTTGCTCGAAAACGGCCCCGGCCGCACAAGCCACTTCTGGTTGCCGGCAAAGTCGTATGCCGCCACGAGCATCTTATCCTTGTCGAGGAACGTCACGTAAACGAACTGGCCATCGGTGGCTGGCGTGCTGGAGGCGAAACTGTTGAGCTTGTGTTTCGGCTCCAGAGGCGAGGTTACGACGGTGCGTTGCCAGATGATCTTGCCGGTCGCGCGGTTCACGCAGACGACGCAGCGTTGCGCCTGATCCTCGATGGTCGTGAGCAGGAAGATACGGTCACCCCACACAATCGGCGAGCCGTGGCCGCGTCCCGGAATCACGGTCTTCCAGTCAATGTTGTTGGTGCTGCTCCAGTGGAGCGGCGCCTTGGCTTCGATGCTGGAGCCGTCACCGCGCGGTCCGCGCCAACACGGCCAGTTCTCGGCGCAACTGAACAGCGGCACAAAGCCAAACAGCGCAAGAACAAGTCTTTTCATGCTACCGCTCGACATACCGTTGCGCAATGGGAACGCGGCGGCCGATGCCGAAGGCTTTGGTGGTGACGCGGAGAGAGGGTGGGGCTTGTTTCCGCTTGTACTCGTTGAGGTCAATTTTGCGGATGATGTCGCGCACCAGCTTCTGTTCGTAACCGGTTTCGGCGACGATTTCGACGGCGCTCTTGTTTTCCTCGATGTAACGCTTGAGGATGGCATCGAGGATTTCGTACGGCGGCAAGCTGTCTTGGTCGGTCTGGTTCGGACGCAGCTCGGCGCTCGGCGGTTTCGTGATGCTGGCTTGCGGAATAATCTGGCGGCCGCGGTTGATGTAGCGTGCCAGTTCGTAGATCATCGTCTTCGGCACGTCGGCGATGACGGCGAGGCCGCCGTTCATGTCGCCATACAAGGTGCAGTAACCGACAGCCATCTCGCTCTTGTTGCCGGTGGTGAGCAGAAGATGGCCGAACTTGTTCGACAACGCCATCAGCAACGTGCCACGGACGCGGGCTTGAAGATTTTCTTCCGTCGTATCTTCGGGGCGGCCGGCAAGGACAGGTTTCAAGGTGGTTTTGAGTTGTTCGAAGGCGGGCTGAACCGGGATGACTTCGTAGGGGATGCCGAGGTTGCGGGCGAGGTCGCGCGCATCATCAAGGCTGCCCTGCGAGGAAAATTGCGAGGGGAGCGAGACGCCGAGGACGTTGTCTTTCCCGAACGCGTCGGCGGCGAGGCAGGCGGTGACGGCGGAGTCAATGCCGCCGCTGAGGCCGAGCACGGCGCTCTTGAAACCGCACTTGGCGGCG
>CAZNOK010000098.1:12637-18502 GCA_964574605.1 uncultured Verrucomicrobiota bacterium | reverse complement strand
GCCCGTCGCCGCACTGAGGCGGCTCCCACGTTCAAGCAGCTCTGTTCGGCGCAGGTCTCTGACCGCGCCGTTCCGTGTAGCCGCAACCTTTACGGTTTCGGGGTGAAGGGGTGGGACCCGACTCGTGCACAACCCGCGCAGGCGTAAAGCCTGCGGCTACGGTTGGGGGGGCAGGGTTCCCCGGTTATTCGTGTGCCTCGCTGACGAGGGGATGCTCGCGGGCGCCTTCGGCTTCCTTGATCGGCCAGGTGGCGCGGAGTTCGTGTCGGTATGGGCCGATCTTCTCAATGGGGATTGGTTTGAAGCCAAGCTTGAATGCGGGCGAGTTGCGTTGGAGGCGATAGTCGTCCTTATCGGGGTTGGCGAAGAGCGGGTCGGCGATCATCGAATGCGTGTCTTGTCCCGTGGCCTGCCATGATGCCCACTCGTCCAGCGCGACGGCTTCGCGCAATGTCACGTCGTCCACCCAGATCGTGGCTTCGGGTTGCCGGGTATCGAAGCGGATGCGAAACGATTTCATTTGTTCACGCCAGTCGCGATCTCCGGGCGCGGGAAACTTGAAGGTGACCTCGTATTGCTTCCACTCCGTGCCGGCGGTGGTCGTTGTGCCTTTCGACCAGAAAAAGAGGTTGGCTTGGTAGCTCTGCGCCATCATGGCGAACTTGGTGCCGGGCGCGGCGGCTTTGATGCGCGCGGTCAAGCGATACCACTGGCCGGGTTTGGCCGGGATGTCGGCGCTGACGTAGTTCGGTGAAAGCTCGCGTCCGCCAGCGTCTTTCGTTGTGCCGCGGCCTTCGATGCGGAGCGATTGTTTGCCGGCAGCCTTGACGGTGGCGTCAAGCGCGGCCTTGGATCCGGGGGGACGCACCTGCCATTTCCAATTCACAGGTTCCTTGCCGGGCTGGCCGTTCTCGAAGTCTCCGTTCGGGACAAGGTTCGGCCCGGTAACATCCTTGATTTTCTGATGACCGGTGAGGATCGGCAATCCGGCGTGCCAGACGAGGTTCGAGTCGAACAAGTTGTGGTCGAGCGACATTCGGTTCAGCGCATAGAGTTTGGCGTCTGGGATGCGATAGTAGAAAATATTTCGGCAAACGACATTGCCGCTCATGATGAGGCCGTTGGGCAACACGGCGTTGGTGGGATGCAGGTTCATGTTGCGCATGTTTTTCCACGCGTGCTGGTCCGCGACGGATTCGTAGCCTTTGACCATGCTGGGCAGATGGTTGGTCCAGTAACGGTGCGTGGGAGTCCATCCATTGGCGTTGAACTGCTGGAGTTTGCCGTCAATGAAGATGTTGTTCTCGACGCGGTTGTCGCGGGCGTTGTGAAAATGGACGAGGCCGCGGATGGAGCGGGCAACAATGTTGCCGATGACGTCCACGCCGCCGGCGTTGTCGTCGAGATAAACGCCCCACGCGTAATGCGGCGAGACCCATTTGCCGTTCTCCTGCCCGTAGCCGAGGATGTCATGGAAATAATTGTGGCGGATGACGGTGCCGCGCGACGAAATCCAGTCGCGTCCGCCGGTATAGACGGCGCCGGTGTCGGCGGTTTCGAGGTTGACGTGGCGGATGTGGTTGAACTCGATGACGAGATTGTTTCCGCTGAACATGATGCCCATGCGCGGGCCGTCGTGAATGAGATTGTGCGAGGCGCGATTGCCGCAGCCGCCAAGGCTGAGGCCAACGCCTTGTTTGTAGAACACGCCGACGTGATGGATGTAATTGTTGTCGGCGTAGTTCTCGGCGGGCGTGAGCGTGATGCGGTCGCCGCCGCTGATGCTGATGCCGCTGCTGCCGGTGTCGTGGATGTCGCAGCCGACGACGCCGTTCTTGTGGCCGCCGCTGATGCTGACGCCGCTGCCGTGATAGTCGCCGACGTTCCGGACGGTGCTGGCGGCAATGAGACAGTTGGTCGTGTCTTTGAGCGTGATGGCGGTGCCTTCGCAACACTCGAAGGTGAATCCGCGGAAGTTGACGTTGGCGGTGCCGGGCGCGAGTTCAATGAGTGTGCGCAAGGTCGGCGCGCAAACGGCTTTGCCTTGCAACGACGTGGGTGGCCAGAAGTAGGGAACACCGTCTGACTGAAACGGAAACGCTGCTTTGCCTTGCAACGACGTGGGTGGCCAGAAGTAGAGCGTCCAATCGCGCTTGTCGAGATACCATTCGCCGGGAGCGTCGAGTTCTTCGAACATTCCCCGCACATAGTAACGGTCGGTGGGGCGAATTGGATACGAGCAGTTGCCAGCGAGCGTGACGGTGCGGGTGTCGCGGTCAATTGTTTTGATGCGGACGATGTTGTTCCACCAGTTGTAGCGCGGAAAGACGAAGACTTCGCCTTCATCGGGACGCGCCCACTGGCGGGCGTCGGTTGGTTTGTATTGCAGGGAGTGCTGGTTTTCGCCGGGCACTTCGGCGTACATCGGGACCGGTTTCCCGTCGGCGTAAGTCCAGCCGCCGCCGTACGGATTCTGCGGATCGAAGTTCGGATAACGCGCAAGATGCATCCGTTTCCCGTCGAAGAAAAGCTGGCGGAAATAGATGCCCTTGATGTCGGCTGCCTTGAGGATGTCGCCCTTGTGCGGGACGAAGCCGGTAATCTGACGGCCTCCGATGACGACGGGTTTCTCGTTTTTGTAGGCGCGCCACGTGGTGTCGGAATCTTTGGCGTCGAGCTTGAGCGTGTGTTCGAGTTCGTAGAGACCTCCACGCACAAAGACGGTCTTTGCACCGCGAGCGGCTTCCAGTGTCTTCAACGGCTGCGTGAGTGTGCCGGGGTTCGAGTCGTTACCATTGGGTGCGACAAACAATTCGGCGGCTAGGAGCAAGGCAATCATGGCACAGTGTGTATCATGTTCGAGACGACGTGTCGCGCTGTAATTGTTTGACGGTTTCCTGCCCGGGGGCTAATCATTCCTGTTGCGCATGAGAATCAACACCAGTTTGACGCCGCAGAAGTTGCAGCGAAAGATTAACCGTCTGTGGGAGCTTTCCGCCGCGAAGATTCGGTCGCTGGAAAGCTACGACGCTTCCAAAGGCTCGCCGGTCTTCACCGTGCGCGGCAAATACACGGCGCGCGGCTGGACCGAGTGGACGCAAGGTTTCCAGTACGGCTCTGCCATTCTCCAGCACGACGCTACGGGTACTGTGCCTCCGGAACATTTCCGGAACAAAATCGCGACGTTGATGGCGCCGCATGTCAGCCATTTCGGAGTCCACGATCACGGCTTCAATAACGTAAGCACCTACGGCAACCTGCTCCGGTTGATGAACGAAGGCCGGATTCCGGAACACTCGTGGGAGCGGAACTGCTACGAAGTCGCGCTGAAGGTCAGCGGCGCTGTGCAGGCGCGTCGCTGGACGAAGATTGCCGGCGGTGGCGGTTTCATCTACTCGTTCAACGGGCCGCACTCGTTGTTTGTGGATAGCATCCGCTCGTTGCGTTCGCTTGCCGTCGCACACAAACTCGGCCACGTCTTGATGGAGGAGAACGACCGGAGGATCTCGCTGTTCGACCGTCTCAAACAACACGCTATCGCCATTGCGACATATAACGTCCGCGCCGACGGGGGCGTGGCGCACGAGGCGATCTTCAATGTCAACGACGGCAACTTCCGCTGCCCGAACTCGCAGCAAGGCTGGTCGCCGTTCACCACGTGGACGCGCGGTCTTGCGTGGGCAATGCTGGGGTTTGCCGAGCAATTGGAGTTCCTACGCGCGATTGGCAACACGGAGGTCGTTCCGGTTGTGTTGAAAACCGCCAAGCTCACCTGCGATTTCTACATCGAACAAGCGACGGCCAGTGACGGCATTCCCTACTGGGACACCGGCGCGCCGAACCTCCACAAGCTCGGTAATTGGCAAAAGAAACCCGCCGATCCGTACAACGACCACGAACCCGTGGACAGTTCTGCCGCCGCCATTGCGGCGCAAGGATTACTCCGCCTCGGTCGTTACCTCGGCGGCAGTCCTGAGTCCAGAGTCCGCAGTCCCAAGTCTTCAGGCTCAAGACCCAGGACACAGGACTCAGGACACAAGTATTGGCAAGCCGGCCTCACCGTTCTCAACACGTTGCTCGATGAACCGTACCTCAGCACCGATGCCAGACATCAAGGTTTGATTTTGCACAGTGTCTATCACCGCCCGAACAACTGGGACTACATTCCACGCGGTCGCAAAGTTCCGTGCGGCGAGTCCAGCATGTGGGGCGACTACCACGCCCGCGAAGCCGTGCTCTACGTCCAGCGCATGGCCAACAACCAACCATATCTCACGTTTTGGGCGTGAAATAAGGTTGGACATTTCACGGTGCCTGACAAAAAAACAGCCAACACTGGCCGATGCGCTCAAGAAACGGAGGAACGAGGATGAAAGCTGTCGCAAGGTGGTTGTTGTTTGCGGTTCTGGCGGGCGGTCTGACCACACGAGCGTCCGCTGCCGATCCGAGAGGAGCCACGAAGGACGCGCCGTGGGTCAACTCGCTGGGGATGAAGTTTGTGCCGGTGAAAGGCAGCGACGCGCTGTTCTGTATCTGGCTCACGCGGGTGCAGGACTTTGCGGCGTTTGTGAAAGCCACCGGTCACGACGCCACGAAAGCCATGGTCTCGATCCACGCCGACGGTCTCAAACAAGGAGTGGATACGTGGGAACGGCCGGGGTTCACACAGGGGCCGACGCATCCGGTCTGCGGTGTGAGTTGGGAGGATGCACAGGCGTTCTGTCGTTGGCTGACGAAGAAAGAACGGGTTGAAGGACGGCTGATGGTAAGCCAAGAGTACCGATTGCCGACGGATGCCGAGTGGAGCGTAGCTGTCGGGCTGGGATCGGAGATGGGTGACACCTCGAAAGCGAAGGATGGGAAGATCAAGGACGTTTATCCGTGGGGCACGCAATGGCCGCCGCCGAAAGGCGCGGGCAACTACGGTGGGGAAGAATCGAAAGTGGATGTTCCGGCAGATTGGGCGGTGATTTCCGGATACCATGACGGGTATCCGCGGACATCGCCGGTGGGGAGTTTCGCGGCGAATCAGTTCGGGTTGTTCGACATGAGCGGCAATCTCTGGCAATGGTGCGAAGACCTCTACGAACCTGAAAAGCCGTTTCGTGTGTTGCGGGGCGGGTCGTGGGGCAACTTTGGTCCGCGCGGCCTGCTGTCGTCGTTTCGCATCAACGGTCCTCCCGGTTGTCGCGATGGCAGCGTCGGGTTCCGGTGTGTGTTGGTGGATGGTGCGTCTTCGTTTCGGTGACCGCTCATTGACACTTGAGAGTGAGGCAAGCTTTCAGCTTGGCTGTTGTTGAATGAAATGACCGGTGGCTGTCGGGGTGCAATCACAATGACATCGTGCTGAGGTTGTGAAAACCTTGTCAACGTGTAGCGCACAGTCTATAAACAACTGCATGATCATCGCTGACCTCAACAAAATCGAAGGCCGCCGGTATCCCGCGCGGCGGCGCACACAAAACATCGTCGGCGGCGTCTCGCCGATTCAAGCCAAAGCGTTCAGCATCGGCAATGTCACGCTCGACCCAAAAGGCGGCCAAGTGCCGTGGCACAATCAGGAACAAGAGGAAGTCTATTTCATCGTCGAAGGCACCGGCGAAATGTGTCTCGGCAGCGAAAAACAAATCCTGACGACCGGCCAAGCGGCCTACATTCCGTCGGGCGTTTTTCATCAACTCACCAACATCGGCGACACGCCATTACGAATGATCTACATTTACGGTCCCGCTGGCGACGTTGCCCACTGGAAACAAGAATTGGCCGGCACGCTGCCACGTGCCGGCGTCGAAGCCCCGCCGCTACCGGCGGACGCACAACCGCAATGCACGGAGAAACCACCCGCGTAAGCGGGAAATTCGAAGC
>CAZNOK010000098.1:0-12627 GCA_964574605.1 uncultured Verrucomicrobiota bacterium | reverse complement strand
GAAACAAGCACAAATGACCAAAATTCAAAACAAGCGCAGCGAAACCGTTTCGATCATTCGAATTTCGGATTTGTTTCGGATTTCGATATTCGGATTTGCTTCGCAGGTCTCGCAGACTCGGCTTCGGATTTATAACCCACGGAAGAACGCATGAACCAACCCATTACTCACAAAGTCGGCATCATCATGAACGGCGTCACAGGACGCATGGGAACCAACCAACACCTGTTGCGCTCCATCTGCGCCATCATCAAACAAGGCGGCGTCAAGATCAGCGAAACGGAAGCCATCATGCCTGACCCCATTCTTGTCGGGCGCAACCCGGTCAAGCTGGAGAAACTCGCTGCGCAGGCCGGGGTGAAACGTTGGACGACTGACCTCGATGCGGCGCTGGCCAATGACGCCGACACGATTTACTTCGACGCGCAGACCACGGATCGGCGCGTCGAAGCCGTCAAGAAGGCGATTGCAGTCGGCAAACACATCTATTGCGAAAAACCGACGGCGACGAACACGAAGGAAGCGTTGGAACTGGCCCGTCTTGCGACGAAAGCCGGCGTGAAGAATGGCGTGGTGCAGGACAAACTCTGGTTGCCGGGCCTGTTGAAACTGAAGGTGCTGCACGATACCGGATTCTTCGGCAGGATTTTCGCCGTGCGCGGCGAGTTCGGCTACTGGGTGTTCGAAGGCGACACCGTTCCGATTCAACGTCCGTCGTGGAATTACCGGAAGGCTGATGGCGGCGGCATCATCCTCGACATGCTTTGCCACTTCCGTTACGTGCTGGACAACCTTTTCGGCGAGGTCAAAGCCGTCTCCTGTCTTGGCGCGACGCACATTCCGAAACGTTGGGATGAAGACGGCAAACCGTACAAGGCTGACGCTGACGATGCCGCCTATGCGACGCTCGAACTCGAAGGCGATATTGTCGCGCACTTCAACGCCAGTTGGTGCACGCGCGTCCGTCGTGACGACCTGCTGACGATTCACGTGGACGGCACACGCGGCAGCGCCGTTGCCGGGTTGCGCGAGTGCTGGGTGCAACCATACGGTGCGACGCCGCGTCCAGTTTGGAATCCGGACATTGATCAACCAATCACCTTTTACGACACATGGCAGAAGGTCCCGAACCAGCAGACCTACGACAACGCGTTCAAGGTACAGTGGGAGCTATTCCTTCGTCACGTCGTCAAGAATGAGCCGTTTCGCTGGACGTTGCTCGAAGGTGCCAAGGGCGTCCAGTTGGCGGAGAAGGGGATCGAGTCATGGCAGAAACGAAAGTGGATTGAAATTCCGGAGTTGAAGGCATGAACACACACGAAGTTTGTCATCCTGAGCGCAGCGAAGGATCTCACAATCGCAGCGTGCAGGGTGTGTGCCTTGAGAGGTTCTTCGCTCCGCTCAGAATGACAACAATGGAGGGCGCATGAGCAAAGTCGCGTTAGTTACAGGTGGCTCGCGTGGCATCGGGCTTGGCATCGCGCAATGCCTTCTGAAAGACGGCTTCGCGGTCGCTATCTGCGGTGTGCGCCCAACTTGCGAGCACAAGGAGTTCTTCTATTGCCAGTGCGACGTGAGCGACGCGTCCGCCCGGCAACGGATGCTCGACGCAATACGGAAACAGTTCGGACAGCTTGACGTGCTGGTGAACAATGCCGGGATCGCGCCAAAGGTGCGCGCCGACATCTTGGAGGCGACCGAAGATAGTTTCGATGAACTCATTCGCACCAACCTGAAAGGCCCATACTTTCTCACGCAGGCTGTGGCGCGTTGGATGATCGAGCAGAAACGCGGCTGCATCATCAACGTCTCTTCGATCTCGGCGACTGTCGCCAGCGTCAACCGCGGCGACTATTGTATCTCGAAGGCAGGTGTCGCGATGGCGACGCAGTTGTGGGCGGCTCGGCTCGGTGAGTACAACATCCCCGTCTATGAAGTTCGTCCCGGCGTCATCAAAACTGACATGACAGCGCCAGTAACGGCGAAGTACGACAAGTTGTTCGCGGAAGGTCTGGCGATTCAGCGTCGCTGGGGAACGTCCGAAGACGTGGGCAAGGTGGTGGCGGCGCTGGCGCGCGGGGATTTCCCGTATTCCACCGGCGCGGTGGTGATGGTGGACGGCGGGTTGACAGTGCAACGATTGTGAAAGGACGAACTATGTTGTCCAAGTTGATTTCCGAATCGTGTAAGACGCTCCAGTCGCTGGCGAAACAGGAAGCGGCTTTCGAGAAGATCGCGGCGGCGATGGTCGCCACGCTGCGCGGCGGCGGCAAAATCCTGACGAGCGGCAACGGCGGTAGCGCCGCCGACGCGATGCACTTGGCGGAGGAACTGGTCGGACGTTATCGCCGCCAGCGCCCCTCGTGGGCGGCGGTTTGTCTAAACGCAGATCCGACGCTGCTGACCTGTATCTCGAACGACTACGGTTTCGACTCGGTGTTCTCGCGGCAAGTGGAAGGCTTGGCCAACAAGAGCGACTTGTTGATCTGCTTCACGACCAGCGGCAACTCCGTCAACATCCTCCGCGCGTTAGAGACAGCGAAGGCCCACGGTGTCAAGAGCGTCGCGCTCCTCGGCAAGACCGGCGGCCCGGCAAAAGGGAAGGCGGACATCGAGTTGATCGTCGAGGGAACCGACACGGCGCGGATTCAGGAAGCGCACGGTTTCCTGCTGCACGCGTTGCTGGAACGGGTCGAGTGCGAATTACTCGGCTTGCCTACTGCTTGAGCCAGTAGAAGAAACCGAGATGTTCGAGGTCTTGGCGCAACGCCGTGACCTGCGCGGCGGTGAGGTTGGCGTTCGGCAGTCGCGCCGGGCCGACGTCCACTCCGAGCATCTTCATGACGGTCTTCGCGGCGCCCATGTACCCGTAGTTGGAGAGTGTTTGGACGATGCGGACGGAGCGGAGTTGTTCTTGGCGTGCCGCTTCGATGTCGCCGGCTTCGAATGCCCGCAAGAGACGCTGATAAACGGGCGCGGCGAAGTTGTAGGTGCTGCCGACGGCGCCCTGTGCGCCAAGCGCGAGCGCAGCGAGCAGGTATTCGTCGTTGCCCCACGGCAGGTCGAATGTTCCGGCCATGTTTCGGCAAAGCTGGTAGTTGTAGAGGTCCGGGTTGGTCCACTTGATGCCGTTGAGGGTCGGGATGCGCTCCTTGCCCTGTGCGAGAAAGTCCGGCATGGAAAGACTCACACCGGTCATTGCGGGGATGTCGTAAAAATAGAACGGCAGGTATGGGGCGCCGCTGGCGATTTCGGCGCAGCAATCAATCAGCCCGGCGACCGAGCGCGGCTTGAAGTAGCTCGGCGCCAGCGCCGCGACGGCGAGCGCGCCGATCTGCTGGGCGTGCGCCGCCAATGCGCGCGCGTCGGTCAGGCAATTGGAACCGACATGGACGATGACTTTCAGCGGCGTGCCGCGCGCGACTTCCAGCCAGCGCACGGCGAGACGTTTGCGTTCCTCGACATTCAGCGAGTGGCTCTCGCCGGTGCTGCCGGCGATGAAGGCGACGTTGACACCGTTCTTCAAGAGATGGGCTGCCTGCTTCTCGACGACGGCGAGATTCAGCGCGCCATCGGCAGTGAACGGCGTGTGCGTGGCGGCAACGAGTCCTTTGAGTGAGAGTTTGGTTGTCATATTATCAGCATGGCGTTATCGGCGGGCTTAATTGGTTGGCTAAACACTTTTTGTTGCATTAACGAGGGTTGCTGAGATTTGGCGAGAGTCGTTGGTTGATGGCTTCGATTGCTTCCCGAATACATTTCTTGTCCGGTGGTGGGGCTTTCTCCAAAAGACGTTCCAATTCGTTGCGCATGCTCGCATCGCCAATCCGGCCGATCGCGTTCAACAAACGCGCGCGCGGGGGAAACTGGCTGTTCGTTGGCGGACTCAGCGCCTGGTAGCGGCGCCAGAGCGGGTCGGCTGCGGCGGGGTCGCCCAACTGCACGATCGCATCGAGAGTCGTATCGGAAAGTTCGTTGTTGTCCACCAGCTTAAGCAGTGTGGGCAGCGCACGTCGGTCACCGATTTCCCCCAACGCCATGACTGCCAGCAAATGCGGCGAACCAAACATTGTCTCTAAGGACTTCTGGCTGCTCACCGTTTGGGCCAGTTTCATGAGCCTCGGCACGGCGCGCGATTCCTTTAGCTTGACCAGCGCATGAATGGCGGTCATTTGGACGAGGGGTGACTTGTCATCCATCAGCGGCAACAATGCTTCTCCGGCCTTATCGCGATCAACACCATGGGCCGCCGCGAGCGACGAACAAACCGAAGCGCGAACCAACTCATTGGTATCGGCGAGCAGCGGCAACAGTTTTGCGACGGACTCGCTGCTTGGAACGACTGCCAGCCCACTGGCTGCAGCTGACCGGACGAGAGGGTCGGAGTCGGCCAACGCACGTATCAGAACCGCTTGGTTGCGTGAATCGTTGGCTTCTGCCAGAGCCTTGATCGCGTGATAGCGCACGCCGGGGTTGGGGTCTTTGCTAAGTTGCGCCAGGGTCTGGCGTGCTGGTTCGGTTCTGAAATTACCTAACGCTTGTGCGGCGCTTTCGCGAACATACGGCCCCACATCGGTGGTGGCGGCGAGAATTGCGGTGATTCCTGCGGGGTCGGCGAGCAGCCCCAATGCGCGGACATACTCGCCCCGACCGTCGGGATCGGTCTCAGCCAGCTTGGTAATCCGCTCAGCCAAGCCAGTGACCTTGTATCGACTGATGCCTATGGCGGCATAGCGGCGCACTTCCGGAATCGGGTCATCCAGCGCGTTCTTGAGCACGGCAATAACTTGCGGCTTCAGCTCGGGTGATACGACGGGTGAGGCTGCCAGCCCGCGCACCGCGCTCAGGCGGAGTCGAGGATCCGGCCCCGTGGCATGCTTGAACCGTCGGTTCCAGAATGCCTGCATCCGTTCCACTCGTGCGGCCTCTTCATCGCCTCGCTTCTGGTCGATGCTTGGATGCTGTCGTTTATGGTTTGCCAGAAGTTCAGCATCGAATCCCCAATCGAGCAGCGTATATTCCAAATTCGCCGGTTTTGTTTCGTCGTCGCCGTTCCAACGACGGTAGGACAATTGTTGACCGGGCACCGCTGCCGAAACGACCATCTCGATACTCCACTCAGTCCTGCCATTAGTCTGCTGGACGAACCGTTGAACGAAGGTGGCCAAGACCTTGCCTTTGAAACCAGTTGTCTGCACGCGCACGGTGGTCAGATCAGCGCGCCGCATCACTGAACGGTTCTTGCTGTCGTTTCCTTGGAATCCCTCTTCGCGCTTGATCGGGATTCCGGTGGCGGCTTCCACCCAGTTCGTCGCGCGTGTGTTGCCCCAATCATCGGTATGAGCGAGTTGGGAAACGTGACATCGAATCGCTTGCCCGCATATCACCAGTGTTTCGTCCGGAAGCGCCGCAACTCGGGTGTCAGCCTGTTCACCACCGCCGCCGTGCCCGCCCACAACAGACCACGGCCCAGTGGGAGTGGGCGCCTTATACTCGGCAAACCAAGCCCGCCCTTGTTCGTCGGCTCCCACGAGCAACCTGCGACGGTACTCGATGCTATCCGATTGATAGGACACACCTCGGACCGCCTTTTGGTTGAGAATCCAAGTGCCGGGTTGATAGCTTGCCCAAGAACCATTCGTCGGCGACTTTTCCTCGATCGTCAGGCCGGCCAACGCCATTGAGCAACAGCATGCAAAACACACAAGGCACCCCCAAATGCATTTCAACCATTGAAACGGGGATTTCATCAGTTCTGCGTCGTTCGATTTGGAGGATAACGCACTTGCTTGTGTTTGCACGCAAAAAGGTGTCACCATTACACGGATTTCGCCACGGATGTGCCGGGAAGCGACATGGCACCGGTCGGCGGAAGGGTCACTGTGCCTTTCTCGAAATCCTCTGCCGAAGGGCTGAGCGCCAAGTTGTACCAGGGACTGTCTTTGCGCTCGGTCAGGTCGGTCCAGCGGACGATCTGGCCGGTGTAAGCGGAGACGCGTCCCATGATGGCGGTCAGTGTGGCCTCGGCAACGCCGCGCGCTTCGCTAAGCGGTTTGCCGTCACGGATGCTGTGGATCAGGTCCGCGTGTTCCTGCACGTACGGGTTGACGGCATCCTTGCGCGCCGATTTTGCGCGGGTGCCGGCGATCTTGCCGCCGGGCCAGACCGAGCCGGTGGCACCGACCAAATGTTCGCCGATGCGCTGGTAACAGCCGTTGATCTGGCGGCTCATGCTGTGGACCGTCACGTCCTCGCCGTAGTCGAAGTCCACGCTGAAGAAATCGTAACGATTACCCAGCTCACGCCGGGCGCGGCCGCCGAAACCGAGCGCAAGCTGTGGCGGACGCCCGATGAACCAGTTGGCGACATCGAGGTTGTGGACGTGCTGCTCCACGATGTGGTCGCCGCACATCTGAACAAACTGATACCAGTTGCGAACCATGAATTGCGCATCGGTCTCACCCTCGACGCGCTCGTACACGCGCCGTGGATCGCCGCCGCACCACCAGACGCGACCGGACAAGATTCGCCCGATGGCGCCGTTTGCGACGGCCTTGTGGTTTTCGATATACACGGGATCGTGGCGTCGCTGCGTGCCCGCAACGATAGACAACCCCTTTTGTTTCGCGAGTTCGCCGGCGGCGATGACGCGGCGGCAACCGACTGGATCAACAGCAGCCGGTTTCTCCACGAAGGCGTGTTTGCCAGCTTGAATGGCAGCTTCGAGATGGAGTGGATGGAAAACGACGGAAGAGGTAATGACCACCACATCCAATGGGCGGACGGCCAACAGCTTGCGGTAGGCATCGAAACCGAGAAAGGTCGTTTCCGGTGTGACCGTAACACGGCGCTCTCCCGCTTTCAGGTTCGTGCGACACCAAGATTCGAGTCGCTCCTTGAATTTCGCGACTCTGTCGGACAACGCGTCTGCCACCGCGACGATTTCAACCGCCGGGTCTGCTTCCAAGCAGTTGGTCGCCGCGCTGGCGCCGCGGCCGCCGCAGCCGATGATGCCGACACGAACCCGCTCCGTGCCTGCGGCAAAGACGCCGGAAGGAACCGTGCCCGCAAGAGGGGACAGCGCAGCCAATGTCACGACAGATTGCTGGATGAAATGCCTGCGGCTGGATGGGGTGTTCATGTTGTGTCTCCTATGATTTTGTTTGAAGTGAGTTCTCGTCCTCTTTGCGCGGTCGGATGAGCAAGACAAAGATGACCGAGAAGAACGCGGCGCTGGCGAAAGCGCCGAAGATGACGTTGAGCGGCACGTGACGGTCGCGGAGCGCGCCGAAGCCCCAGTCCGCCACGCCGCCGAAACTGATGCTGACGAGGTTCATGATGCCGTAGCCAGTCGCGCGGAATTCGGGCCGGACAATCTGCGAGAGAATCGGCATGTTGTTGCAGTCGAAAAATCCCCAGCCCAGACCAAACAGCGCGAGGAACACGATGGCGATGAACAACGTCGAGGAGTCGCCGACGCCGAACAGCGACGGAATGAGCAGGCACATGCCGATGGCGCTGACGTAAATTCTACCACGCGCGCTGCGTCGCATCCAACGGTCCGCCAACCAGCCGCCGAGGAAGGCGCCAATGAGCGAGGCAATGTTTACGTAAAGTGTCGCCGAGACGCCGGCTTTGCCTTGCCCGATGCTGAACTTCTCTTTGAGAATCGCCGGCATCCAGTCCTTCACAACCCAGCCCGCCAGCGCTGGCAATGTAAAGTACAGCACGAGCAGAATGAACGAGCCGTTGGTCAGTAGTTCTTTTGCTGCGACGTGTAACGACGGCTTGGCCGGCGCGATAGCGTCCGACTTCGGCGCGTCGCGCAACAGGAGCAACAGCGGCAACGAGTACAGCACTCCGACCAGCCCAGTGATGTTGAAACCCCAGCGCCAACCCAGACTCGGTGCGTCAGCCACGTACCCACTGAACCCACCGACGATGATGCCACAATAGATCGCCGTCTGGTGAATGCCGATCGCGCGTGACCGTGTGCCGTGCGTGTGATAGTCGGCGATCAACGCCAGCGCGGCGGGTATGTAAAGTGCCTCGCTGATGCCCATCAACGTGCGCGTCCAGAGCAACCCTTCGTAGCTGTGGACGTGGCCGGTTGCCCATGTGATCGCCGACCAAGCAAACAGGCTCCCGCAGATTGTGTAGCGACGGCCGAACCGGTCGGCGATGTAACCGCCGATGGGGCTGAGGAATGCATAGACCCACTTGAACTGGCCGAGCATTCGTCCCCAGTTGGCTTCGAGGCCGATGTCGGAGATGTCGTGCATCACGGAGAACTTCATCGCCGCGAGCATCTGACGGTCGAGGTAGTTGAGCAACGCCACCGGCCAGAGCAATGCCACGACGAGCCACGCCGCGCGCGCAAACCTAGAACTCATTGAGCTATCATCAGGTGTGAACATGATTAACAACACATTGGTGGGCCCGGTAGGATTCGAACCTACGACCAAAGGATTATGAGTCCTCCGCTCTGACCGCTGAGCTACGGGCCCTGCCGCGCCGACAATAGGTCTTTCGGCGTTCGTTGAAAAGCGGAATCAGCGACGCGATGAGTGCGCCACCTCAGCCAAGGCGCGCATGTTCTCCACGGGCGTGTACCGCGGCACGGCGCAAGCGGTGCCAAGGACGTAGCGCGGGCCGCCGTCGCGGATGCACGCGAGCGCCTCGTTCCGGACTTGTGCCGGTGTGCCCTGAAGCAGTGTCAGGCAACTGACGCCGCCGATCAGGCACAGCTTGTCACCGATGACTTCGCGCGTGCGGGCCATGGCCATTCCGCTGGTTGGATCCAGACCGTCTATGCTGTCGAGATGGTTGTCGGCCAGGAAGGGCAGGAATGGGTTGTAGTTGCCGCAACAGTGTTTATCAACCAGCAAGCCGACGGCGTGCGCCGCGTCGGCGGTGCGACAATAGGCGGGAATGCAAAACTCCTGGTACATCTGCGGCGAGATGACGCTGCCGGAGGCGTAGGAATCTCCAATCATCACGCCGTCCACGCCGATCTCGGCATAGGCTTTGATGAGTTCAATGGAGGTGTCTGTCGCCATGTGAAACACGCGGCGAACAAACGCGGGGTCGCTCGCCATCAGCATCAAGGCTTCTTCGCTGTTGCCCACCCGGGCAACTAGTGTGTTGACGGTCTGGCCGGTGGCCATGCCAACCACGAACAAATCTCGCCGGCGCGCTTCGTTGACCATCTCTCGTGCTGGGTCGAGGCAGCCGGTGGCCAACAGTTCATCCGCTGTCGGGTAGGGAACGGCCTTGATTTGTTCCACCGTGGTGGTAGGGGGCGGCGGCGTGACCGGCACCAACATCCCGCCGCCTTGCACATCGAAGTAACCGTCAATCTCTCCGGTGCGCCGGTCCACTTGAGCGAGTTTGCCGTCGTGGAGTCGCACTTCCTTCTCCTCGAACCACGAACGCTCCGGCGTCGCCCGCACGCGCACAACGTCGCATCCATAGAAGAAGCCGGCTTCCACCATCCAACGAACACCGAGCCGCGGATCAATCAGCGCTTCTTCAAACGTATGCCCCAACGCCACGCAGGCGTGATCGGTAAAAATGCACGGAAAAAATGGAACCCGGTCACTCTTACCGCCAGTGAGGACGGCGTGCATTCGTTGGCGAGAGGTCATGGCTTGTCAATCCATTGCAGCAAGAGTCGCGCTCCTTTCTCGTATCCGGCCGCGCCCATCGTGTGCCCCTTGTCATCAGTGAGATTGAATTCCACCAGCGACCCCGCCGACGCCAACGTCCGCTGCAGGTCGCGGCAAGCCTCAGTGCTGACGCGACCGTCATCTTTTCCGATCGCAAGATAAACGTGTCGTCCCGTCATCCGCTTCGCGAAATTCGCCAACCGCAAGTCAGCCACGTCGGCACGGTTCTTGACCGTCGCGAACTCGGTCAGCATCCGCCAGTCGGTGACCGGAGCAAAACCGGCGCCTGCGACTACTCGATCATCACCGGCCAAGAGTCGCAGCGCCATGTAACCGCCGCGCGATGTGCCCGCGACAACGATCCTGCCGGGCTTTGCCAGCCCGCGACGAATGCACTCGCTGATGACAGCCCGTCCATCCTCGGCAAAGTTCGCGAACACGTCAGTTCCGGCCACAAACGCGTTCTTGAAACTCCCGATGCTCTTGCCGAACTTGTCAACACGCTCGCCGTGGCCGGGCAGATCGAAGCTCGCGGCGCGATGGCCGTTTTGAAGGAAAATCTTCGCGGCCTTGCAGTATGGTTCCTTGAGCAAGGATGTTTCGCGCTCGCCGGCGAACGTGAGCAGCAAGGCAGGGTCTTTGGCGAGTTTACCTTCCGCCGGCGACGATACGGCAACAACAAGCTCTTTGACCTTAAAGCTCTCGATGGCTTGCGCCGATACCGCCATGACGACCCAAGCGAGCACCGCGATCTTCATCGCCGCCTTTTCACTCGTTCGCGGAGTTTCTGGAACACCGCGCCGACTTCCTTGTACACGTCGCGC
The DNA here is from genome assembly GCA_964574605.1 of uncultured Verrucomicrobiota bacterium. GTDB lineage: Bacteria > Verrucomicrobiota > Verrucomicrobiia > Palsa-1439 > Palsa-1439 > CAIKAP01. The sequence goes on along the minus strand of CAZNOK010000098.1, from coordinate 2,135 downwards.
GCGCCCTCGACGGTCTTTGGACCGGGACAGCGCATGTAATCGAGCACGATCTTCTCGTGGGTCACGACTTCGGCGGCGACATCGGGAACTTCGTCGGCGATGTCCAACGGAATCTTTGTCACGCCATTGGCGTCGCCGTGCAACAGGTCGCCGTGGTTGATCGTCAAGCCACCCACGCGCACCGTGCTGCCAATCTGGAGGATGTGACAGTATCCGTGTGCGCAGATCGTGGAACCGGTGAATACCGGATAATTCAACGCGCGGACTTGCAGCAAATCGCGCCCGGCTCCACTGGTTACGAGGCCGGCGGAGCCGTATGTCTTGTATGCGGTGCACATGACCTCGCCAAACGTCGCTGCGACCGGCGGGTCGTCGAGGTCTTGAAACACCATCACCGCCGGCCCCGGCAGTCCGGCGTATTTTTCCAGTTGTTGCGGCAGACTGCCATAGGCGTCGGCGCCACTCGGCGGCGCGCTGGCGCGAAACGCCGCGGTGCAGGCGAACCCGACCATCGGCGGCAATTCAGGAAACACGGACTTGATTCGTCCGTCCATGAATCCCGCCGTGGCCGGCTGAAACTCGAACAACTCGATGGCGTTGCAAATGGTGGGAGTGTCGTATTGGGCAAGTTTTCGGATGGTCTCTTTGTTCATCGTTCCTCATTTCGTTTCCAGCAACTTCCGCATGGCGTCCATCAAGACGCCTTCGACTTCGGGCGCGACATCGGAAGCGCCGGGGCTGGCTTCGTAGCCGCCTTCCTCGTAGCCACGCGCTGTGGCGATGTAGCCGGGGGCGTAGTCGCCGTAGGCCGCCATCATGACATGAAGGCCGGGGCACATCTTCTTGGCGGCGAGTTGATACTCGACGAGCAACTCGCCCGGCATGTGCAACACCCGCGCATCGCCGACCGCCAGCATCGCGATGTCAATCTTGCGTCCGCTCTTGTTGCGCAACAGCCACGCGAGTTTGTCCGCCGCGGCCAGCGACACCTTCGGTTCCGCAACCTTCGCCAAGTCAGCGCGCAGCTTCGTCTCGTCGAGATGTTTCCCAAGCGGCAACGTCACCGGCTCCGCGCGCCATTGAACGCTCGATGCATTGACGGGAAACTTCTGCGTCGCGTCCCACGCGCGTTTCATGCCATCTGCGAGCCGCAAGGCAAGCGCCACGCGGTTCTCCCGCGAGCCGTCATTATACTTGCCTGCGCCGATGTTGCCGCCGGCACCGTTGAAATGCACGTGCAGCACCTCGGGCACGGCTTGCTGGCGAACGAATCGAGCGATGCCGGGAAAATCCGGGCTGGGGATGCCCATCCGATAATAACTCTGCGGATGACAGGCGTAGTAGCTCAGCACGGCGAGCGGTTTCTCCTTGTTCCAGAAACTCAGCACCGACACCTGCGGGTCAATGACACCCTCCGGTTCCGCGCGCAACTTCGGATCTTTGCAAGACGTGTAGCGCGTGGCCCGGATCCGTCCGTCGGGACCGGGAATCCGTCGGTTCGAGGCGATTTCCTTCACCTCGGCCGCGCCCCAACCACAGTGCGTTATCGGCTGGGCGAGAGAGAGCGAATCCTTCACTGCCTGCGCCGCGCGTGCGAGCACCTTGCGATGGAATGTGCCTTCGTAGCGGCCAAGGTCTTTCGCGCCCACTTCCTTCAACAGTCGTTCCGCCGTGAAATCGCAGCCGGGCGCGTCGTGCTGGTGCACCGTGTGGACGGCGACGCGTTGCGGCGTTGTCCGCGCAGCCTTGGCCAGCGCCTCGCGGAAGGCGTCCTGCGATTCATTCGCAATGCCGATCCAGTCCACCGCGCACAACACAATTGGCTTGTCCGCGCCCATCAACACAACGCCGCGGCACCGCAACGTCAATTCATCCACCCGGACGACAGGATCGTATGCCAGCATGGAACCGACCGGTGGCGTCGCGTCCACGTCGAACGTGGCGATCTTCAACTCACTATCGGCGGCTGCGTGATGGGCGAGCAAGAACGCTGCCGCAATGCCGAAGAGATTTTGGCGAGTCATGGCCACGCATTATGCGCCACAGGACAACCGCCGTCAAAGAAGTTTGCATTTGAGCAATGGGCGAGGACAGGTACATCGTGACCCTCCTGGGAAGCCGTGGCGAGATCTCGT
>CAZNOK010000097.1:0-18610 GCA_964574605.1 uncultured Verrucomicrobiota bacterium | reverse complement strand
ATCCAAGCCTGTTTCGACTTCTCCATCCGCCATACCTCACAAGAAGACATATACTTGCTCTACCTGCTTAGCATTCCCCATTGCGGACTCCATAAGGCCCTTGCAGCACGCCTCCTCACACATCCCGAAATTGCCCCGAAGCAGGGAACCCTCGCGCGATGCTTCGACCAAGCACTGATCGAGGAGAAAGGTGATCGCTATACGCTACATGCCACCTGGCGGACGCTACTTCATCGAGAGATGGGGTCAACAACCATTGTCAAGTGGGAGGAAGCCTTTGTCAGGTTCATGGTGGAAGAGGCCGAACGCCAAAAAAGAACGCGGCCCGAACACCAGCAAGACTTTGAAGCTGCTTTCTGGCTTTGCGAGCGCAGGGAGAAATGGGAACTCTTGTCAAGAATCTGCCGGCGAATTCGCGAGCTCCCTAAGTTTGAGTTTGAGCACTACGCTAGGGCCTATGCAATACCAGAGGATGAGTTACAGGTTTGGCAGTATGAGTTAGAGGGAGAAATCGATTACAGCTTTATTATTCTCAAAAGTATTGCAACAAGCGATGTCGACAACGCGAAGGATCGTCTTTGCATCTTCCTCGCGATAGCGCGGAACCTTACCGACCTCACTTGCCGCGATGGTGACCATGAATCGTGGAAAAACGACTTCAGACACAAAGACGACGAGGCCCGTTGGACTCGCGTGCTCGAACTAAGCCGGGAAGTCGAGGACAAGGAAGCAGAGATCGAAGCGCGGCATGTTTTGGCGCACTACCATCTTTACAAAGCCAACTGGGCTGAAGCAGAGATTCAACTGCGCGCGATTTTGGACCTTTGTGAATGCAATGACGAGGCGGAGTCCGCACAAACAGAATCCGCCCGGATCCACCTAGCCGAGGCGTTGCGCCAACAACAGAAAAAGACAGACGAAGTAGAGAACTTGGAGATTCTAGGTGGGGCCTGGGAGAAGCGTGAGAATCACTTACCTCTCCCCTGGCCTGATGATCAGTGGTTCTCCGATCCGCTCTTTGATCCGTCGCGTTCCTCACCGAAACGTGCTGCTGACTTGTTCCTGAGGTTCGCAAACACCCTCGTCACTTTGCGAGAATTGGAGGAAGCGCACAGATGGCTGGTGATGGTGCTGAAAGTGGCAGACGATTCTGCAAAGCGGTACGCCGCCCTCACTACGGAAGAAAAACTCGATATAATCCGCCACAAAGATGACCTAGGCAGTTGGATAAGAAACGTTTGGAAGTATTGGCCTTGGACTTGGAATCTGCACGCAAAGCACCTGCGGGCGCTGAGTGAGAACAAGAAAGCGTTATGGGGATACGAGTATATCATCAAGGGCGCACACCATGTGCGTTACTATTGCCGCAGTCTGGAGCCGCTCGCCGAAGCGTTCGTTGGCGCTGCTGAGATTACCGCAGCCGGTGGCGACTTGAAGCCGGCACTGAAGCTGGCACTGCAAGCCCAAGCCGTGCAGAGATGGATCGATGACGAGACGGAATGGAAAGAGGAACCCGGGATGTCCACGGAACAATCCTTGGCCGTGTTGCGGCATAACGGCGAGGTGCTTGTCCGTGGTGGCCTGTTTATCCCAGGCAAGGATGATAAGAAGATACGGGCGCACGAACGGGCAGAAAGAAGAAAGCTCCAAAGAATTCTAGACGCGAAGAAGGAATTCTTGGATTCGGAACTCTCCTTGGAACTGCCACCCGTCGCGCCGGGTCAGCCTGACAACGCTCTCCGAGAGGAGATAAGAAGTGTGGTGAAAAAGTTAAAGGAACAATGCGCCAAGAAAGCGCATCGAGGAAAGCTGACTAAAACGCAGCCCCGAAATTAGAGAAACAGAACCGTATTGCCGGGCATAACCAGATCACGACTACCTAAATGTTCTCCTTGTCATCAAGAACGGCGCAGGAGGATTTTGCGATTGCGGACTGTGTGTTGTCGCCTACAATGCCGGCCAATGAAAACTACAATCTGCTGTGTCGTTGTCACGCTCTGCGCGACCGTCATGTTTGCCGGCTCCGTGAAACCTTCACGCTCACAAAAGAAGGATGTCACGCTTGCACCGCCCAAGAATCTCAAGACGAAACTGCCACCGGGCTACACGATTCCGACCATTGATCTGGCCGGCGAAAAACACCGGCAGGTGATCGTGGACCGCGAAGCGGGCCAGTATCTCGGCCATCCGACGACCGTCTTGCTCGAAGACAATAAGACGATGCTCATCGTTTATCCGAAAGGCCACGGACGCGGCGCGATTGTCTATAAGCGAAGTACCGACGGCGGCTTGACGTGGAGCGAACGTCTGCCGACGCCGGCGAATTGGGTCACGTCACTCGAAGTGCCGACGCTTCATCGCGTGATGGATGCGGCGGGGAAGAAACGGATCATCATGTTCAGCGGGTTGTACCCGATACGGATGGCGGTCACGGAGGACGACGGCGCGACTTGGAGCGAATTGAAACAGATCGGTGATTTCGGCGGCGTGGTGACGATGGCGACGGTCATCGGGCTGAAGACGCCGGGGCATTACCTCGCGTTCTTCCACGACGACGGGCGGTTCATCCGTGGCGGCAGCGAGGAACGTTACCGCGTGAAGACGCCGCACAGCGATTACACCTCCGCGACAGCGAAGCCGTGGCGCTTCTGGGTCTATACCACGCTCTCGAAGGATGGCGGCCTGACGTGGAGCGTGCCCGCGCCCATCGCGATGTTGCCCGACGCGAACCTCTGCGAGCCGGGCGCGCTGCGTTCGCCGGATGGCAAACAGATCGCCGTGTTGTTGCGCGAGAACAGCCGAAAATACAATTCGTTCGTCATCTTCAGCAACGACGAGGGCCTGAGTTGGACCGAGCCGCGCGAGTTGCCCGCCGCGCTCACCGGCGACCGGCACACGGCGAAGTATGCGCCCGATGGCCGGTTGTTCATTTCGTTTCGCGACACAACGCACGTCAGCCCGACGAAAGGCGACTGGGTCGCGTGGGTCGGCACCTACGACGACATCGTGCAGGGCCGCGAAGGCCAGTATCGGGTGCGTCTCATGGACAACACAAAAGGCGCCGATTGCACGTATCCCGGCGTGGAGTTGTTGCCGGACGGCACGATTGTCACGACGACCTACGGACATTGGACCGAAGGCGAGCCGGCGTACATCGTCAGTGTGCGGCTGAAACTGTCCGAACTGGATGAAAAGGCGAAGCGCGGCGAGGTAATGCCGAAGTGAAGTGTCTCAAGGTTGCTGACAAGATTCGTAGTCGCAGGCTTTATGCCTGCGTATCCCGCGCAACCATAAAGGTTGCGGCTACAGGAATCCGACCCGTCAGTCTGGCGTTGGGGTTTTGCCTGCTGTTCAGCCAGTTCACTCTGGGAGCCGTTTCCAGCATTCCGACCAATCTTGTCGTCGAGGGCATTCCGCCCATTCCGGACACGCTGAAGTCCAACGTCGCGCCCTATCTTGCGCTCGGTGGGGCGAACTTCCGCGGCTGGCACACGGTTCGGCGCGAGATTCTCCTCACCTCGCGTCGTGGCGATGTGACGCAACTCCATGTGATGACCGAGCCACTGGGCAAACGCACTCCGTTGACGCGGTTCACCGAGCCGGTGAACTACGGATGGTTCCAACCGCGCATCGGGAACATCCTCGTCTTCCAAAGCGACAAGGGCGGCAACGAGCAGTATCAGTTCTACGCGTTGGACACCAGCGTCACCAACCGCGTGATCCGGCTGCTCACCGACGGCAAATCGCGCAACACCAGCCCGCGTTGGTCGCCGAGCGGCCAGTGGTTCGCCTACGCCTCGACGCGCCGCAACAACAAGGACAACGACATCTTCATCGTCAATCCCTCCATCTCAAAAACCACGCGCTGCGTCGCGACGAACTCGTCGCCCGCGTGGTCCGTTTCCGACTGGTCATCTGACGATGCGAAGCTGCTGTTGCACCACGGCATTTCCGACTCGCAGACCGAACTCTGGACTCTCGACATCAAGACCGGAGCGCGCAAGCTGCTCACAAAGAAAGGCGAGAAGGTCTATTTCACGCATCCGCGTTTCGGTGACGGCGACACGGCGGTCTATGCGATGACTGATGCACACTCGGATTTCCTCACGCTCACGCGGCTCGACCTCAAGACCGGCAAACGTGAATGTCTCACCGCCGACATCCCATGGGACGTGGAGGACTTTGAGATTTCGCCGGACGGCAAACTGATCGCCTTCACCACCAACGAGGACGGCTTCAGTCGTCTGCACCTACTCGATCTCGCCAAGCGCCGGGAACTGCGCGTGCCGAGAATCCCCGGCGACCTCATCACTGGTCTCGCGTGGCACGAGAGCCGGCGCGAGCTGGGCTTCACGCTCAACGGCTCGCAAATTCCCAACGACGCGTATTCGTTCGATCTGGACAAGGGCATCATCACCCGCTGGACCAACCGCCCCGGCAAGACCGCGCTCAGACAGAAGTACTCCGAACCACAAATCCAAAAGATCAAGAGCTTCGACGGCCTCGTTATTTCCTCGCTCGTGTATCGGCCCGATCCGACAAAGTTTCCCGCTCCACGCCCTGTCATTGTCATCATCCACGGTGGCCCGTCCAGCCAATCGCGGCCGGGATTCCGCGGCAGCGCGAACTACTACCTCAACGAACTCGGCGTCGCCCTTGTGTATCCCAACGTGCGCGGCTCGCTCGGGTATGGACGCAAGTTCCTCACCCTCGACAACGGCTTCAAGCGCGAGGATTCCGTCAAGGACATCGGCTCCGTTCTCGAATGGATCCGGCGCGACCGCTCGTTTGACTCGAAACGTATCGCCGTGATGGGCGGGAGCTACGGCGGTTTCATGACGCTGGCGAGCATGGTGAGATTCAACAGCATCATCCGTTGCGGCGTGGACAACGTCGGCGTTGCCAACATCGCCACGTTCCTGCGCGACACCTCGGACTACCGGCGTGCCAACCGCCGGACTGAGTACGGCGACGAGCGCAAGTCCGACATGCGCGCCTTCCTCGACAGGATTTCGCCGGCCAACAATGCCGACAAAATCCGCGCGCCGTTGTTGATCGTGCAGGGCAAAAACGACCCGCGCGTGCCGGTGACGGAGGCGGAGCGGATGCGCGACGCGATCCGCAAGAACGGCGGCGCCGTCTGGTACCTGATGGCCACCGACGAAGGCCACGGCTTCAGCAAAAAACGCAACTCCGATTTCCAGTTCCACGCCACGGTGCTCTTCTTGCAGGAGCACCTGTTAAAGTAGTCATCACGCTCCGCGTGATGGTGTGGAGCAGGATCCTCACGCGGAGCGTGAGGACTACGCTCAGCGGTTCAAGGTCGGAGGCGGCAGCGCCGCGGGTTGCTTGCGCTGGCGCTGGACGGTTTCGAGTTTCTGGAGAATTTCCTTCAAGGTCGCGTTGTCAGGAAAGACCTTGAGGGCGTCTTGCATCACGGCGACCGCTTTGTCGAGCTGGCCGGTTTTCTCGAAGAGCGCGGCACGGTTGAAGTAGGCGGAGAGGTTTTTGGGGTCGAGTTCGATGACGCGCTGGTATTTTTCCAGCGCGGCGCCGACGTCGCCGGTGTTGGAAAGCAGCAGCGCCCAGTTGTAGAAGATCTGCGCGTTCTGCGGGGCGCCGGCGGCGGCCTGTTCCAGTTCGGCGATCGCGTCCTTGGGACGTTTCAGGTTCGAATAAACAACGGCAAGGTTCAGGCGGACGAGGACGTTGGTGGACTCGATGATGGCGGCTTTGTTGAGCGGTTCGAGGGCGTCCTGGTAGCGTTTCAGGTTCAGCAGCGAGTTGCCCCAGTTGATGAAGATCATGACATTGTTCGGGTCGAGTTTCTCGGCGGCCTGAAGCTCGCTGATGGCGTCCTCGAACCGGCCGAGCCGGTCGAGGCAGTAGGACATGTTGATGTAGGTCGGCGCGAGGTTCGGGTCGTAGGAGGCGGAGCGGCGAAACTGTTCGAGCGCAGCCTCGAACTTGCCTTCGCCGACGAGCTTGAGGCCGTTGCTCTGGTGCGCGAGGGCGCGGGCCGTGTCGCGCTGCTGGACGGGGCGGACGTTTTGGAGCAGGTTGGAGTCCACCTGTGCGGGCGGCCGCGAAATACCGGCCACCGACAGCAGGCTGACAAAAAGCACAAAAACTCTCATTTGCACTGGTAAATTTAGCAGACTCGCGGTAATTATCGAGCAGTTTAGGCGAGACTTGCAACGTTTCACGTCATGAATCTGAGCTTCGGCTACAACACGAACGGGTTCGCCCATCACAAGCTGGAGGAGGCGCTGGAAGTCATTGCCGACTGCGGCTACCAAGGCGTCGCGCTCACGCTCGACAACTATCACTGCAACCCGTTCACCTCCGAGCCGGCCGACCTGATGCGGCTCGGCCAGGTGCTTGACCGGCTGCGGTTGCGCTGCGTCATTGAGACCGGCGCGCGCTACCTTCTGAATCAGCAACGCAAACATTACCCCACGCTGGTCAGCGCCGAAGGCCGGCAGATCCGGCTGGAGTTTTTGCGCCGGGCGGTTGACATCGCGGCGGAGTTGAACGCCGAGTGCGTCAGCTTCTGGTCGGGCGTCGCCGAGCCGGACGTGCCGGAACATCAGGCGTGGGACTGGCTCGTCACCGGATGCCTCCAGCTTGCCGACCACGCCAAACGCCGCGGCATCCAACTCGCGTTCGAGCCGGAACCGGGAATGTTGGTGGACGACACGGCAAAATTCGAGGTCCTCAAGAAACACCTGACCAGCGCGCGGTTTGGCTTGACGCTGGACATCGGCCACGTGTTCTGCACCGAGACGATCCCGTTCCGCCAAGTGTACGGCAAATTCGCCACGCTGATCCGCAACATCCACATCGAGGACATCCGCGACCGCAAACACCAGCACCTGATGTTCGGCGAGGGCGAACTGGATTTCGCCGCCATCCTCCGCGTGCTCGTCGAAAACAAATACACCGGCCTCATCAACGTCGAACTCTCCCGCGATAGCCATCGCGCGCCCGAAGTCGCGCGCCGCGCCATCGAGTTCCTCACTGCCACATGCCAGAAACTCTCCGCCGCCCCGTCGGCTACGCCCTGAACGTCTTTCCGTACCGCACGCTGGCTGAATTGTGGGCGTGCCTCGAAGGTGACGTTCTCAAACTGAAATCGCTCGCGTTTCCCGACGAGCCGTTCCCCATCGAGTTGCGCCTCTCCGAAAGCCTGCTGCGCGAACTCCGAGATGCTTCTGCTCTCAAGTCGTTCTGCAACGCCCACGGCCTCGCACTCGTCACCATCAACGCCTTCGTCATGCCGGCGTTTCACGGCGAGCGCGTCAAGGAACGCGTTTATCTCCCCGCGTGGCACGAGTCCGATGCCCGCGTCCGTTTCACCAACGCCTGCCTCGATTTGTTCGCGCCAGCCGCATCTATCAGTGTCCCGTTTGGTGCGCTCAAACCGGTGACGATGGCTGCAGTCGCGCCAAACATTTTGCGCTGTGCCGAACACGCCAAGGCGACCGGCGGAGTGGTCGCGCTCGAACCGGAGCCGGGTCTCTGCGTCGAGACCACGGCGGAAGCCGTCGAGTTCTTCGAGCGGTTCGTGCCCGACGACCTGCGCCCGCATCTCGGCGTAAACTTCGATCTTTCGCATCAACTGGTTCAGTTTGAGGACTTGGCTGAGTCGGTCGCCTTGCTGCAACGCCACGGCGTCTCCATCGCCAAGATCCACGTCTCCAACGCCGCCGAGATGACCGTCTGGACACCTTTCCACACCGACTCGATCTACCTTCATCAAGTCAGCGGCGCAGATGCCAGCGGACGAAAGATTTACTTCTCATTGGACTCGCCCGCGGCCCCGCCGCCAGCGGACATTCGCAAGTTCCGCATCCATTATCATTTGCCGGTCTGCCCGCCCGGAGACGGCTCGACGCTTGGCGAAGTCGAGCGTTTCCTGACTTCCATCCTTCCGATCATCCATCCGTCCATTCCCGCCATCATCGAGACCTACACGACGCGCGAAAATGTCGTGGAAACCGCTGCCCGCGAGGTGGTTTGGGTACGCGAAAAAATGTTCTTGTCTGTCCACGGGGCACAGGTATAGTACAACGCACAGATTGGAGGCAGTCATGAAGCTAACTCAAGTTATCGGAGTGTTGATGGTGGTGACGGTGATCGCAGTTTCGTCGGCTGTGGCCGCGCCCGTCGATTCCATTGAATCGGGCCGCACAGCGGCTTTGGCCAAGGTGGAAGGATTTCTCGGCGAGAAAGCCGTGGCCAAACAACTCACCTCACTCGGCCTGACCCGCGACCAAGTCAGCAACCGCCTCGCCATGCTCAGCGACACCCAGATTGAACAGTTGGCCACCCAAGTGGATCAGATCCGCGCCGGTGGCGACATTCAGGGCGACTCGACCGGCGGAGGCGTGTTCGGCCAGCTCCTCAAACAAATCGGCGACTTCTTCTACAATATCTTTCAGATAGTATTCTTCTGGCGCGAACAGAGGTAACAAGTATTGGGTTCTCAACAGCCTGCTCCGCACTGCGCGGAGCAGGTTGCTTTGTTTTCTGTGAACCGAAGACGATTCACCGTGTGGGCGGCCAGCGTGGCCGCCTTTCTCCTGCCCTTGTGGTTCGTCCCGCATCGCTGGTGTGAGCGCGACAGCGCCGCCTGGTTCCGCGGCGACGAACAATTTCAGAGCCAACTCGCCCGCGGCGTCGAACGCCTCGTCACCAATCCGCTCAGCCGCGCCCACTTCAAGACCGGCAGCGCACAGTTCAATGGCGAATGGCTCTTCGGCACCTGCCTCATGGCCGGGTTCGGCTTCGGCCAGACCGCAAGCGAACACCCACAGTGGCGCGCCCGTTACCTCCCGCTCATGGAGTTCTGTATCGAACGCATCCTCAGCGCCGACGTCCGCGCCTTCGACCGCGAAATGTGGCGCAACGACCCGCTCGACACCCTCGACCGCGACACCGGCCAGGACCACGCCGCCTACCTCGGCTACTTCAATCTCCTCCTCAGCCTCCACCGCCAGCTCAACCCCAATTCCAAATACGCCGCACTCAACGACTGCATTACCAGCGCCCTCGTCCGACGCCTTGAACGCAGTCCCACCCTCCTTCTTCAATCCTATCCGGCAGAGACGTACCCCGTGGACAACGCCGCCGTCATTGCTTCCGTCGCTCCGCAACATCGTCCCCTCGTCGAGAAATGGATCGCCCGATGCCGGAAAAACTACCTCGACCCCAAAACCGGTCTTCTCATCCAAGCCGTCGAACCACACTCCGGCGCCCCTGCCGACTCCCCGCGCGGTTCCGGTACCGCGCTCGCCGCCTACTTCCTCTCCTTTGCCGACCCCGCGTTTTCACGCGACCTCTACCAAGCCGCGCGAAAGCATCTTGCCGACACCTTCCTCGGCTTCGGCGTCGTCCGCGAATACCCGCACCACTGTCCCGAAGGTTGCGGCGACATTGACAGCGGCCCGCTGATCCTCGGTTACAGCATCTCCGCGACCGGTTTCCTCATCGGTGGTAGTCGCATCCACGGCGATGCCGAGGAATTCACACGCCTCACCGGCACCGCACATCTGTTCGGCGCGCCGCTTCGCCGGGGCGACCGCCGCGAATACGTCACCGGCGGACCGCTTGGCAACGCCATCCTGTTTGCCATGCTGACCGCGCGGAGGTCGTCGCCATGAAACGCCGACTCATCCAGTATGCAGCGGAGATTATCGTCCTCGTGGTGCTGCACTTCGTGTTGTTGCACTGGCTGGCCGAGCGCGACGTCGTCTCCGTCATCTTCTCCGCCGGCCAACACACGCCGTCTTGGATGATGGCCTCCGCCGGCGCGTTCCTGCTGGTGCGCCTGCTGCTATTGTTGTTCCTGCCGGGCATGATTCTGAGCCGGATCGTGTTGATGATTGTGAAAAGCCGCCAGAACCAGTAAACTCACACCATGTTTCTGCCGGCACAAGTCATTCAGCGGAAACGAGACGGGCTGGAGTTGACGGAAGAAGAAATCCGTTCCTTCGTCCTCGGTTTCTCGCGCGGCGAAATCCCGGACTACCAGATGGCGGCATTCGCGATGGCCACCTGTTTCCGCGGAATGAACGCCGAGGAGACGATGTGGCTGACGCGCGCGATGGTGGACAGCGGCCAAGTCATCCAGTGGCCGCGCGGCAGCTCGTTTCACTGCGACAAACACAGCACCGGCGGCATCGGCGACAAGACCTCGCTCATTCTCGCGCCGCTGGTGGCGTGTTTCGGCGTGAAGGTGCCGATGATTTCCGGCCGCGGGCTCGGCCCGACCGGCGGGACGCTCGACAAACTCGAAAGCATCGCGGGGTTCCGGACGGATTTGTCGCTGGCTGAGTTAATCCGGGTGACGGAACGCGTCGGCTGCTGCATCACCGGAACAACTCCGGAACTTGCGCCGGCCGACCGGAAACTGTACGCGCTGCGCGACGTGACGGCGACGGTGTCATGTCTGCCGTTGATTGTGGCGAGCATCATGTCGAAGAAGCTGGCGGAGAACGTGGACGGCCTGGTGCTCGACGTGAAGTGGGGCAGCGGCGCGTTCATGCGGACGCGCGAGGCGTCGCACGAACTGGCGCGGGCCATGGTCGAGGTTGGGAAGCGGTACGGCAAGAAAATGGTGGCGTTGCAGACGGACATGAACCAGCCGCTGGGCAGTTGCGTCGGGAATGCGTTGGAGGTGCGGGAATGTTTGGAGGTGTTGCGGGGCGATTTGAGCGCGGCGGATCTTGTCGAGGTGACGTTGGCGCTGGCGGCGGAGATATTGACGATGGCGGGTGTGGTGAAAGATGTTGCAGTCGCCGGCGAAATGTTGCACAAGAAACTTGCGAGCGGCGAGGCGCTGCGAAAGTTTGAAGAGATGGTCGCGGCGCAAGGCGGAGATTTGCGGCGAGAACTGCCTCAGGCGCGGTTTGTCGAGCCGGTGCGGTCGCCTGTCACGGGGGTGGTGCAGGCAATCGCGTGCGACGAGATCGGTTACGCCGTGATCGCGCTCGGTGGCGGACGCAAAACCGCCGGTGAGGCGATTGATTTTGCGGTCGGGTTTGAGTGCCCGAAGAAAATCGGCGACTGCATCGAGGCGGGCGAGCCGCTGGCGCTGATGCACCTTAACGACGCGAACTGCGCCGCGGAAGCGGCGGCGATGATACGGCGGGCTTACGCCATCGGACCGGAACCGGTGGCGCATCGGCCGCGATTGATTTGCGAGAGGATGACATAACGATGATGGCGACCGTCAAAGAATCGAAGGAGTTCCTCGAATCCAAACTGGCCGGGTTCAAGCCCGAGGTGGCGTTGATTGTCGGGTCGGGCCTCAGCGGTGTTGCGTCGGCGCTGGACAAGCCGCTGGTGGTTCCGTACGCCGACGTGCCGCATTTCCCGAAGGTGTCCGTGCCGGGGCACGCGGGACAAATGTTGTTCGGTGAACTGGCGGGCAAGAAACTGATGGTGTTGTGCGGGAGGAAACACCTCTACGAAGGCGGCCCGGTGGCGGAAGTGGTGTATCCGGTTCACGTGATTGACTCGCTCGGCGTGAAGGTGCTTGTCGTCACCAACGCCGCCGGCGGCATCAACCCGCAGTTCAACCCGGGCGATCTGATGATCATCGAGGACCACATCAATCATCTTGGTGTCAACCCGCTCGTCGGCGGCATCAACGGCGACAGCGGCGTGCGTTTCCTCGACATGTCGCAGGCGTACTCGACGCGCTTGCGCGAGAAAGTGGACAAGACCGCCGAGGAACTCCAGATTCCGTTGCGCCGCGGCGTGTACCTGGCGACGCTCGGGCCGAGCTACGAGACGCCGGCGGAAGTGAAGGCGTTTGCGTGGCAGGGCGCCGACGCCATCGGGATGAGCACCGTGCCCGAAGTGATTCTCGCACGCCACCACAACATCGAAGTGCTCGGTATTTCCTGCATCACCAACCTCGCCGCCGGGATTTGCGTCAGGAGGCTTTCGCACGAGGAAGTGCTGGAAGTCGGCAAGGCCAGCGAGGGCAAGCTGGTGAAACTGCTCGGCGGATTTCTCGCGGCGTTATGAAGCTGACCGCTCAACGGGCGCAACGCCTGATCGCCGCCGCCGCGTCGGCGCGTCACAACGCTTACGCGCCGCACTCGAAGTTCCGCGTCGGCGCCGCGGTCTTGGCGGCAAGCGGCAAAATCTATACCGGCGCCAATGTCGAGAACGCCAGCTACGGCCTGACCATCTGCGCCGAGCGCGTCGCTGTCGGTAACGCTGTCGCCGCCGGGGAACGACGGTTTGTGGCGGTCGCGATTGTGTCGGCGGGCGCGGCGATGCCATGTGGGGCGTGTCGGCAGGTGCTGGCGGAGTTCGGTGATTGTGCGGTGATTTGTGGTGATGCGCGGGACACCCGGCGCGCGAAGATGGAGACGCTGTCGGAACTGTTGCCGGAGATGTTCCGGCTGTGAGCCGGCGAAAAGACAGCCGGCGAAAAGACTTTTGACTTTGGAGGCGGCTGCTGACACACTTCGAGCATGTCAGAACTCATGGAAACGCCACAACCACAAGAATCTGCTCCCGCTGTGAAACCGGCACCGCTGGAACCTCCGGTGCGGAAGGTTCTGTGGTCACCGTGTGGCTGGGCGGCGCATTGGGGCGTGGTGGTGCTGTTGGGGATACTGGTGTTGTTTACGTTCGCGAACACGCTGTGCAACACCGAGTTTGCGCTCGACAATAAGTTCATCATCCTCGAAGACCCGCGCCTGCGGGAGGCGAAATGGGAAAATGTGAAGATGATCTTTACGCAGGACTACTGGTATCCGAAGGCCGTGAGCGGTTTGTACCGACCGCTGACGACGCTGTCGTACCTGTTCAACTATGCCGTCCTGCACAGCGCTGACAAGGCAGCCACGTACCACTGGCTGAACCTGATGCTGCACTGGCTGAACGCGGTGTTGATTTATTTCCTCGTGCTGGTGCTGATGGACAAGCTCTGGCCGGCGTTGTTGACGGCACTGCTGTTTGCCGTGCACCCGATCGTCACGGAGTCGGTCTCCAATATCGTGGGCCGCGCGGACCTGTTTGCGATGGCGGCGGTACTGGGTGGGTTTCTTTGTTACGCGAAGAGCCGAGTCGCCATTCGAAAACAAACAGGATCCGCTATCACGAAATCTTTCGACAAACCGGCATCTGTCTTTGCTTTGGTATACCTTATAGTCTTTATTTTAGTGGCGTGGCTAGTCTTCCCGCACAATCTACCAACGGCGCTAGTGGCGGGTATCCTCGGCGGGTTAACTGTTGCAGCGTTGGGTCCTGTCATCTCAACGGAAGGTATTCGAAGCGGATGCTGGTTGGGTTTGATGACTTCGTTGATGATGCTGGGCGTGTTCTGCAAGGAAAGTGCCGTAGTGTTATTGCCGTTGATAGTGTTGTACGATTTCACCTTTCGCCTCCGTCAGCTGGCGAAGAACTGGTTTCTAAACCTACTGGCCAACGGATGGGAGTTTTTCATCAAGGGCTACATCGTTTTTTTGCCACTTCTGTTTACGTTGTGGCACGTGCGCCGGGCGGTGTTTGGGAAGCTGCGTCCGCCGGAACTGCCGTTCGTGGACAATCCGCTGATTGATCTCAGTTTCTGGGAGGCGCGGCTGACGGCGATCAAGGTGATCGGACGCTATTTCCTCTTGCTCCTCTGGCCGGCACATTTGTCGTGCGACTACTCGTATAACCAGATTCCGCTGGTGCAATTCCCGTTGAGCGGCTGGGAGGATTGGAAGTCCGTGGCGGTCCTAGGACTGGTGCTGGCGATTCTGGCACTGGCTGTGTTCAGTTACCGGCGCTACAAGACCACGTTCTTCTTCATCATGTTTTTCTTTTTGACGTTTCTGCCGTCGTCGAACTTGGTGCCGAACCCGACGTTCGGTTTGTCGCTGCGTGACAACACGGCTTGGTGCATCGGCAGCATCATGGCGGAACGGTTCATGTACCTGCCGTCCATCGCCTACGCCGCGCTGCTCGTCATTTTGACGTATCCGCTCTGCCGTAAACTGGTCGCACGGCTGGACATTTCGCCATGGGCGCAACGGGTCTGGTTGCAGGTGGTGGCCCGCGGTTTCCTCGGCACGCTGGCGCTCGCGTACGGCATCCGCTCGTTCGTCCGCAATTACGATTGGGACGACGATGTCCGGCTCTGGACCAGTGCCGCTGAAGTCTGTCCGGACAGCTTCAAGAGCCACAAATCCCTCGCCTTCGCCCTCTACGAGAAGGATCCGCAAGGCAAGAACATTGACCGGATCATCGAGGAAGGCGAGAAAGCCGCGCAGATCACCGACCGCGCCCAGATCGTTTTCCTGCACCTCGGCGCCTACTATCGCATCAAGGGCGAACTGCTCTCCCAGCGCGGCGCCGACGGCTCGCTTGTCCCGACCCGCAATAGCGCGCCGTTCTACCAGAAATCCATCGAAACCCTCCGCCGCGCCGTCCCGCTCGACCACGCGTTCAACGACGACAACCGCGCCAAGGAACTCAGACGCGGACGCAAACCCGAAGACATCTCTGACATTGGCAACCACGAGATTTACGGGAACCTCGGCCTCTCCTGCATGAGGATCGGCCAATACAACGACGCACGCAAAGCCTATCTCTATATGCGCCACCTCTCGCCGGCTAACCCCGACGCCTGCATCAGCCTCGCCAGCGTTGCCATTGCGCAGAACAAACTCGACGAAGCCGCCGTCTTCCTCTTGGAAACGTTGCTTCTCGACAACAGCCGCCAAGAAGCCCTCCGCACCCTCATCAATGTCTATCGCCAGATTGACCGCGAAGGCAACGCTCTCGTTTCCCCCCCCGGTGCACAAGTCCAACCGCGCCTCAACGCCGAGAGCACACTTGTCCGCAAACACCTCTGTGCCGCCTATCTCGACCTCGTCCAAGTCTTCATCGGGGCCAAACAATACGAACTCGCGCAAACCACGCGACTAAATGCCCTGAAAACCTGCAACTGCCCGCCCGGCCCCTTCGATCAGGCCATCGCTGCCATCCCGCCGTCCAAACGGAGACCATGATCGAGACGTTCGCACCGCTCGACGCGCTCCCGTTTGTCTTTCACGCCTTCACCCAGCGCACCGACGCCGACACCAAAGCCGGCGACTACGAACAACGCCTCGTCCGCTCGTTCGGCTACGAACAATTCGCCCGCGCCGAACAACCGCACGGCAACCGCGTCGCCATTGTGGGAGCGGCCTCAGTGCCGCGACTCAGTTTTCCCGACGTTGACGCTCTCGTCACGACAGTTCGCGGTCTTCCGCTCCTCATCCGTTGCGCTGACTGCGCCCCCATTTTCCTCGTTGACCGCGCCACGCCTGCCATCGCCCTCATCCACTCCGGCAAGAAAGGCGTCCTCGCCAACGTTGCCGGTGCGGCCGTTGCCGCGATGCCGTCGCGCCCCGCCGACATCCTCGCCGTCATCGGCCCCAGCATCGGCCCCTGCCACTACGACATGGACCTCTGGACTCCAATCGAGAATCAACTCCGCACCGCTGGCGTCCGCGACATTCACAATGCCCGCTGCTGCACCGCTTGTCATCTCGACAAATATTTTTCCTACCGCGCTGAACGCGGCCACACCGGCCGCATGTTCGCCCTTCTCGCCCTCCGCTAACGAATGTTCCGGTTTTGCTTCGGCAATTTCTTCGGAGGGTTGTCCACCCGTGTGTATTCTCCAATCTTGCAGCAAATCGGCACGGCTCTGACATTGACCCACATTCAGCTTGGTACTAGTCTATAAATGAGTGAAGCGTCGCATCAAAGACTGAAGCCGCCATGAAGAATCGAACGATTTCCGCGCGTACCCAAGCCGGAATTCTCGTCTTATTGTCCGTGATCTGGGGCGTTTTTCTGAGCAGTTCTTTCTTGGTTGGCTGTAGAGTTATTGACCCCCCTTGGGCACCGTTTCTTGAGCCATTTGTTCCGTTTTTGCTGCCGTTCGCGCTCTTGCTCCACATGTTCCTAGGCATGCGTTTTCTTGTTAAAGAATATGCCAACAAGACTCGACATCCCTTTAGTTACTATTTCGGAATTCTCTTTGCAGCTCTGCCGTTTCTTCTGCTCGGCACGAACTTGGTCGGACCTTGTCTTTGGTATCATGAATGGCTGAACCCGTTTTCGCTCGACCCGTTTTCCCGTGGGACTATTCCTCGGATGAGGTGGGTATGGATCAACATCTGGGTTACCCTTACAACCTGTTTGATCGTCATCGGGTGCTTCAGTGCTCGCCTCAAGATATTGACTGTTCTCGGCCTTCTCTCGCTGTTTCTTTGGTGTGATTCTGTGATTAGCGCATTTTCTGCTTTTACCGACACTTCTATTCCGGGTCATCGTTGGGATCGAATCGGTGTATACTGGCACTTGTTTTGGCAAGCAGGCTTCTTATCTCTTTTGGTGACTGCGATCCCCGCTTTCTTCGTCGCTTGGAAAGAGAAGAGACACGGTGGATAGCCAAACCCGACGGCAGTCGTGAGATCGCTTCTTTGTATCACGTTTTACAGCTTACATCCGAAATGTTCGGGTTTTGTTCCGGCGTGACAAACGCCGCCTGCAGACCGTATCTTGGCGGCATGAAGATCAGTGTATTCGGACTCGGCATCATTGGCGGCACTTGGGCGGAGAACCTGCGGCGCGACGGGCACGACGTGCGCGGCTGGAACCGCACGCCGAAACCTCAGTTGTCTTTCTACACGCCCGACGCTCGCGTTGCGGCGGCGCACGCCGAGGTGCTCCATATCGTGGTGGCCGACCCGCCCGCCGTGCAGGGCGTCCTCAACCAGATCAAACCCGCTTTGCGCCCCGGCCAGATTGTCATTCAATCCAGCACCATCTCGCCGGCCGCCTCCCGCGATTTCGCCGCGCAAGTCGAAGCGACCGGCGCGGCGTTTCTCGAAGCCCCGTTCACCGGCAGCAAAATCGCCGCCGAGCAGGGCAAGCTCGTCTTCTTCATCGGCGGCGACACGGCGTTGATGGAACGCGCCCGACCCGTGTTGTCGCGGCTGGCCAGCCACATCGAGTATGTGGGACCGGTGGGCAGCGCCTCGGCGATCAAACTCGCGTTCAACATCAACATCGCCCTCGTCGGCGAGGCTCTGGGCGAAAGCCTGCATTTCGCGCGCGCTGCCGGCATCTCCGACGAACGCTATTTCTCCGCGCTCCGGCTCAACGTGAGCTGGTCCGGACTCGCCGAGTTGAAGGAAAAGAAATTGAAGACCGCCGATTACGCGCCGCAGTTTTCACTGAAGCACATGGGCAAAGACCTCCGCCTCGCGCTGGAAACCGCCGGCCAGAAGCTGTCGCTGCCGCAGACGCAGATGCTGGCCAAGCTCTATCAAACCGGCCTTGATCGCGGCTGGGGCGACGACGACTTCATCGGCCTCATCCGCGCGGTGCAACAATAGATTAACCCGCCCGCTTAAGCTGCCGCTGGCGCGGCCGTGTACTGGGCGCTGCCGAAACCGAGGATCGGGTAAAAGACAATCGGGAGCAGGATCAGCCCGAGGGCAAATCCCACGCCTTTGCCAAACCGGTTTGCCAGCGCGACGGTTGCCACGATGGCAACAATGAAGCTCACAATCGGGATCAGCATCAGTAGCAACCACCACCACGGCTTGCCGGCAATCTTCAAGAACACGTAGCAGTTGTAGATCGGAATCAACACTGCCCAGCCAGGCTCTCCGGCTTTCGTGAACACCTTCCACATCCCCACCAACGTCACCACCACCACAACCGCAAGTAGTAAGAAGGCCATACGTTGTGTCTCCTTTCGGGAAACGCATCATAAGAAGCTGCCGCCGAAAGGTCAAGCGGGAAGGCTAGAAACGTTGGGCGAGGACAGGTACATCGTGACCCCCTTGTGGTGAAACTGAAGGTGGTGAGTACACAGAGGATGAACGAATTACGAACTACGCTCCGATCGCTGCCGGGTTGACCGCCCGCCCGCCGCCCTGAGGGGAAAGGGCGGCGGGCGGGCGGGACGGCCTCGACTCCAATGTCGTCGAGCCGATCCCCTCTCGCTACCACTCCACGCTCATGCACTCCGTCTACTTCGAACTCTATCGCATGAAAACCGATCCGTATTGGTTGCGCCAGAAACTCGTCGCCCACCCCCGACAGCACGGCATCCAAGACACCGCTCGCACCTTTGGTTGTTCACGCCATACGGTGCGCAAATGGTTGCGCCGCTATCGAGCCGGCACGCCCAGCTCCTTGCTGTCCCGTTCCCGACGCCCACACCACTGCCCACATCAGACCCCATCCGGCATCGAAGGACTGCTCGTGCGCCTGCGCCGACAGACCGGCTTCGGTGCCGAGCGCCTCCACATCGAGTTCCGCGTTCCCTGTGGCGTCAACGCGATCCGCCGCATCCTGCGTACTCATGGATTGATTTGCTCCCGCAAGAAGAAACACACCACCAAGCGCTCGCTGCGCTCCGTCAAGGCCCGGTGGCGGCTGTTGCAGCAACTGGTGGCCGACACACCAAGTACCTCCAAGATATTCCTTATTACTGGCCACAGATGCGGCGCTTGGGACTGCCGCGCTTTCAGTACACCGTGCGCGAGCCGGTCAGCGGACTCTGTTTCAGCGGCTACGCCGACGAGCGCGC
>CAZNOK010000096.1:0-18657 GCA_964574605.1 uncultured Verrucomicrobiota bacterium | reverse complement strand
AGTTTGTTGCCGGGGGTGACGGTGCAGAGCTTCTCATTCCAGACGAGTCGGAATGTCTGCCATGAGTCCGAACTGATGGGCAGCGTGAAGACAGCCAGTTTCTCGCCAGTGTCGTCGCACGGCTCGAACATGCGGTCGGTGAGACTGATTTGTCCGCTGCCGCGAACCCGGAGCGTGAGCGTGCCGCGCTTGGCGGCGGGAAAATTCCAGACGGCGCCGTCATTGTCGCGGATGCACAGGACTTTTTCGCCGGGGATGAGTTGCGGGCCTTGCACGCGGTCGCGCCAGAAACGTTTCGCAGGGCCGATGCCCTTGAAGAGATGCCACGCATCGAGGTTGTCGAAGCTCTCTGACTGCGATGTCTCCAGAAGCCAATCGGGATCAATGAGAAAACGGCGTCGGCGCTCGGAGCCTTGGCCGGAGGTGAGAAGGATTTTGCCGTCCTTCGTCACTGTCGCGTGCGGGTAGGCGGTGCCGCGGTCACCGTCTTTCGGCGGCGTGTTGTTGCGCGTGGGGTCGCGATAGACTTCGCGGAAACCGCGCCACGTTTTCCCCTCGTCGCTGGAAATCGCGGCGTGCAAGGCGTCGCGCCCGGAATAAACGCCCTCTTTGCCGAGGCGCGGGCAGTGCTCGCAGTTGTTCCAGAAGACGACAACGCGGCCACCGGGGAGGCGCACGGGAAACGCCGGCGAGTTGGAGGAGTGAAAGCGCGAACGTTTCGCGGGCGACCAATCCGCGCCATCGGTTGAGAACGATTCGTAGAGAAAACCATCCTGTGTGCGGATGAGCATCCAGACGCGACTGTCCTTGAGTTCGATCAACGTCGGCTCACAGGCGCCGTAGTTCGCCAGATTGGCGCCGTCGTGACAGGGAGCGGTGAGTTTCGCGGGCGACCGGTGCCACGTCTTGCCGCCGTCGTCGGAATAGACGCAGGTCGTCACGCTCGGCCCGGTGGGTGGCGCGGTGCGGACATTCGGCAGCCAATCTGCGAACGGCGCGATGATGCGGCCGCTCTTGAGTTGGAAGACGCCCTGCAACGCGCCGCAGTAACCCTCGAAGATGCGTTGCGGCTCGGACCATTTCGTGCGTCCGCCGGTCGAGCGGAGGTGCCAGAGGTCAATGAATCTGTCCACGGCGGGCTTGCGTCCTTTGCCGCGTGCCTTGGGAATGACGAAATGCAGTTCGCCATCGCGGTCGAGCAACGGCATCGGGCCGCCCCACGGCTCCACTGTGAGATGGAGGATGGCTTCCGGCTCGGACCAGTGGCGACCGTTGTCGGTGGAGCGTGTGCGGAAGATCGAGACGTGGCCGCCCACAGACCGGCGGTGGAAAGATTCGAGCGTGCCGTCGGGCAATGTGACGGTAGCCCCGATGGCCGGGCCGAGGTCAATCGGTGGATGAGCGGCGACGGTCGTCAGCAAAAGAACTGAACTAAGAAACAGTCTTGTCATCGGGATGGTTGGCTCGCGAATAGGTGTCGAGCGACGCAGGCCCTTTCCAGTCGGCGCGGAGACGGACATCGTGTTTGCCACTCAACTCGCCGGGTTTGCTTGGCGGCGTGGGATCATCGGCGCGACGCTTTTCCCACCAGCACTGGCCGCAGTGGTTGTGTTCGTGGTCCACAACCCAGCCGCACTCCTTCAGCAACGGGCCGATCCAACCCATGCAGTGATCGCAGTAATCGTGGTATTGATGGAGACCGTTGCGAATGAGGAAACCTTTTGAGGGACACTCGTGCATGTCCGTGCGCATCACAGTGTCGGTGGCGGTGCTGTAATAGCCCGCGCCTTCGTCTGCCAGCGTGTGGCCCCAGTATTCCTTCATTCCCTCGATGCCTTTTGCGGCGATGAGCGCGGCAGCGTGGCGTTGCGAATCACGGTGAATTGCCTCGTCCCAATACTTGCGAACCAACCGCTCGCCGCCGTGTCGGCGGAGCCATTCGAAGGTCCACTCGTAGTGGCCGCAGAAATCGTAGCAGCCTAACATCGTGTAAACCTCTGGCGACACGAACCGTTGCCGCCTGTGATGCGCACAGTCAGCCCCGCGGGAGCGGCCATCGCGTTGCCGATGACGTGGCAGTGTTCGCAGAAGCACGGCACGATCTCGCGACCGTGCGCCCGGAGATGTTTGATGGCGGGGCAGACTCGCACATCGAGCGTGACTTCGTTCGACGATTGGCGGACCTCGACTTCCGCGCCCGGCTCGGCGGCGAAGAACGCGCGCCAGTATTCCGCAACAGCAGTCAGGCCGCCCTCTTTCCATCGCGCCGTGACCGGCGCGAAGTAGCGCGTGCCGAGGTCGGTCCAGTATTGGCGAAGGCCATCGGGACCGAGTTGGTTCAGGATGAAGCGGAAGGTGGCGTTGATCGCGAAGTAGAAATCCGCTGCGCCAACTGCTTTGTTGTCAATGTAGGGTAGAGGAGACATGAGGAGATGGTTTGACCAACAGCATCAGTCCAGCGCACACGAGGATACTCGCCGCCGACCAGATGAACAGGTTGTTTACATTCACATGCGCGTCGCGCAACGCGCCGCCCACGTAGAGCGACACGCCGCCAGTGACGCAACTGCACAGGTTCAGCACACCGTAGCCAGTCGCGCGATACCGCGGGTCAGCCACTTGACAGAGCACGGGCATCATGTTGGCGTCGGTAAACGTGCGCGTCAGGCCGTGAAGCATCAACGCGCCAATCGCGACACCCAGCACGCTGGTCTTGGCCATGACAAACAAGGCGGGCGCCGCCACACACAAGCCGATGAACGGCACCAAGATTCGCGCACGCGGGTTGGTGCGGCTCCAGCGGTCGGCCCAAGCGCCGCCGACAATCAGTCCCAGCAACATCGCCGCTTGGAGATAACCAGTCGCCGACAACCCGGCCACGCCTTGCGAGAGATGAAAATGTTCCGACATATATGTTGGCAGCCAGCCCACAATCGCCCAGCCCATCATGCCGAGCAATCCCCAATAACTGAGCATGATGTAAAACGTGCCGCGACTGAACAAACTGGCGAGCGCCTCGCCAAAACCCACGTTCGGTTTTGAGTCCGTCGCGCCTTCGCGCGGCGCGTCGCGCAGCAAGAGTATCAGCAGCACCGCATAGACGATGCCGATGATGCCGAACAGGTTGAACGCGTAACTCCATCCATGCCGTTCCGCCAGCCAGCCGCCCAACCCACCCAGACCGGCGCCGACGCTGATGCCACTCAGGTGGATGCCCGTCGCCAGCGAGCGTGTCTTGTCGCGATGATAATCAGCAATGAGCGCGAGCGCTGCGGGAATGTAAGTCGCCTCGCTAATCCCCATCAGCGCGCGAACGACGAGAAGCTGCTCGAACGTTTTCGCGTGTCCCGTCAACCAAGTCAGCGCCGACCAGACCAACAGACTCACGATAATGACGCGGCTCCGGCTGAACCGGTCCGCCAGAAACCCGGCGAACGGACTCAGCGCGGCATACACCCAGAGGAACACCGACGTGAGTAGCCCGAACTGCGCGTCGGTCATCGGAATTGCCGCCACCAACGATCCGCGCATCGTGGTGAGCATCACCCGGTCGAGATAGTTCAGGAGCGCGACGGTCCACAGCAGCCCAACGACCAGCCACGCGCGGAAAAGAGGATTGGCGTTTGTGGTCATCGTTGTTTGCCCATGATCCGGCCGGTGGACACGGTCTTATTCGGCAGGCTAATCACGGAACAATCGCGCGGCTTGTTCTTTGAGCCATGCGGGATCAAGTTTTGGGACGCGGTCATACGTCAGGAGGCCATTGATTTCGGGTTCCACATCGGTCGTCTGCGTATAAACGCCGCCGGCGATGCCTTGTTTCTTTAATTCAACCAGCTTGGCGATGGAGGTCTTATAGCGTTCGAGCCATTCGTTTTTATCTTTTGGCAAGCCGCCGTAACCCCAATTGCGCGCTTTCGGATTCCACAGGTGCCCCTCGACGGGGAATCCATGTCCGCCAAATTCGCCGACGACCTTGATGTAATCGGTGAAACGCGGATCATCTGTCGAAAATGCCGGGTGCGGATAATTGTGATGATCGGCCACATCGCCGACAGGCCAGAAATTGCCGCCGCTGGCGATGTTGACGAGGCGTGTGCGATCGTAGGCGACTGCGATCCTGCCAATATCCATCGTGCGATGTTGTCCCCAAGCCTCGTTGAACGGCACCCACACGACGACGCATGGCGCGGCGCGCAAATTATCCACCATGCGTTTGTATTCCGTGACCCATTGCGCGTGCGCATTATCCGGCCAAGCGGCGTCCGCGGGGTTAGGAGCCATGCGGGTCCATTTCGGGCTGCTGTCAATTGGGCCGCGCGCTTTGCCGGTGCCGTTGCTGACCTGATCCTGCCACATCATCATGCCGATGCGGTCGCAATGATAGTAATAGCGGCGCGGTTCGACTTTGATGTGTTTGCGAATCATGTTGAACCCGGCCGCCTTGAGAAACTCGATGTCGAAACGCATGGCGGCATCGGAGGGTGGGGTCAGCAATCCGTCCGGCCACCAGCCTTGGTCGAGCGGTCCCCAATGAAAAATCGGCTGGCCGTTCAACGCGAACCGCCAGTGACCGTTCGCGTCCTTCGCCTTGCCGATGGCGCGCAACGCCGTGTAGCTGGTGACGGTGTCCACCACGTGGCCATTTGCGTCCAGCAATTCGACTTTGAGGTCATAGAGATTCGGCGTGTCCGGCGTCCACAGTTTCGGTTGCGACAATTTCAGCGCGACAGGACCGGCGCCCGTCGCCGTGGCGACTTTCTTGCCTTTGAACGAAGCCGTGATCCGCGTTTTCGGCGTGCCCGTGCCTCCGGCAATGGCAGGCGTGATCGTGATCGTGCCGGCTTGGATGTCGCAAGCGTGATCGAGATCGGTCAAGTACATCGGCGGCACTTGCTCCAGCCAGACGGTCTGCCAGATGCCGCTGACGCGCGTGTACCAGATACCGCCCGGAGTGAGATGTTGTTTGCCGTGCAATTGCCAGCCCTGCGTGGCGTCTTCGATGCGCACAACCAATTCGTTTTCGCCGGTGCGCAACGCATCGGTCACGTCGAAAGAGAACGGCGTGTGCCCGCCCGTGTGAGTGCCGACTGGCTGGCCGTTCACCCATACTGTCGCGTGATAATCCACCGCCTCGAAATTCAAAAGCGTCCGCATCGCGGTCTTCTGCGCGCGAAACGTGCGCCGATACCAAAGCGACTCGGTCGGCTCGATCAAGCGCCCCACGCCGGAAAGCGCGGATTCAGGGCAGAACGGCACGAGAATCTGGCCGGCCCACGACGACGGTTTGTCAGTTTCCTTCGCTGTGACAGCATAGGACCAGAGGCCGTTGAGGTTTGTCCAACGCTCCCGGACAAACTGTTGACGGGGATATTCCGACCATGCTTTCTCTGGTTTCAACTGTTGTCCCCACTTCGTCAACATGGTTCCCGAAACCGGTTTCCATTCGGCGCAAACATGCGAGGCGACGAACAGAACACCAACAAGAAGAAGGCAATGGTTTTTCATTGTCCCAGTGATAGCCGAGTTGCCGCTGAGTTTCAATCTTCGAGTGCGTTTGCCAGCGCAGCAAACTCAGCGCACGACAATCTCGGTAAAGAGGTTGTCGGCATTGGCGCCGCCGCAGCCGTAATGCGTGACGGCTGCGATGGAACCGATGATCTTGGTTGTCAGCTTGACCCCGCCGGCCTCTATCGTCACGACTCTCTCTTTGCAATCCACGGTTACGGTCACGCTCATCGCGTCGGCTTTACCGGGATTGAGCGTTGTCTTGGCCGGCTCGACGAGTTTGCCGGCGATTTCCATAGTGCGCCGTCCGCCGTAGTACAACCGGCATTCAATCCAGTCTTCCGGTTTGTCGCTAGTTCCGCAAATAAAGAAGGCGTTGCCATGCCGTTTGGTTTCGGGGCGTCGCTTGACAGCAAACCTGAACACGGCTTTCTCCATTGGTCGGTCAACCGGATAAATTGCATACCCGGCGCTCTGATCTTTGGAGGCCACCGCGAAACCGAACGCATCCTTTGCGATGGTGGCGTTGATGAGACGGAACTTCTCGATGTTGACGTTGGCGACCGGAGCCGGTGTTTTCACCGGCGCCTGGTTTGTCCACGACCGCGCAATGGCGGCGGGCCGCCATGATTCGATTGGCGGATTGTGGAACAACGCCAGCGAGGCGAACATCGGATAATTGCAGACGCAGCCGTGGCCGAGCATCGGGGCCGTCACAATGCCGCCCGCCGGGATGAAACTGGTCGTGCAGCCGGAACGAACTGAGTTCAGCCCGATCATCCGGTTGTGTGGGATGTCGTAAAGCTCGGTTGCCGCGTCGCGATAGACGAGCAGGTTGTTGTTGCCGATGATCCGCGCGCAGGTTCGGGGGCGCGGAATGCTGGTGTTCTCGCCCAGTTCTTTGCCAGTGAGAATATCGAGCAGAAATCCGAAACAACCCTTGTATTGCGAAAGCACGATGTAATCGTCCGTCACCACCGGGGGATAAATCCCGGCGACGTTCTTGGCAGCCATATCCGGTTTCGACCAGACCGGTGAGCCGTCAGCGGCGCGAAAGAGATGAACGCCGTTGCGGTTCACCGTGAGGACAACAAATGCGTGCTTTGCGTTGTAGGACAGTTCGGGCGCGACCGGCGGAAGCCACGGGCGAGGATTATCAACTTCATGGCGCAGCACCGCGGCGTATGTCGCCGGCTTCTGCCAGATGACCTTGCCGGTTTCGGGATTCATGGCGAAGAGAAGTCCAGACGTCGAGGCGTCGTGGTCCAAGCCGAACAATGTGTCGCCGCCCACCGCGTAGGTTGTCGTTTTCCGCGTGCTGGCGCGAGACCAACGCACTTCGCCGGTGTGACGATCGAGGGCGACCAGATTCTTGCCGAGCATCGTCAGCAGCAAATCCTTCCAGAGACGGACTTCCGTCCACAACGGGGCGGGTTGGATGAAGGCTTTTTGTCCCATGAATGTTTCTTCGCGAGGCGGAGGAGCGGCAGGCCCCGCAAACGACGATGGAACCTCGAATGTCTTCACGTTTCGTCCCGTGGCCGTGTCGTAGGCGAGGATGTTTTCGCCGGTGATGACGTAAATCCAGTCCGGCGCGACAACATAGTTGCGCTCGGTTGGGCGGCCATACACGCGACTGTCGAACAACCGCGTCTGCACCCACGGCGTCAACGGCATTTCCGCCTTCCAAAGGTAACTGCCGGTGTAAATGTCAATCGCGTGCAGGAACTGGCCGGTGATGAGGAACATCCGTCCATCAAGCACCAATGGATACGGCTGGCGCTCGTGTTGGAAGTGCGACGCCGGGGTGAAGTAACGGTCAATGCTGCCTGAATACCAGAGCACGGCCAGCGGCCACTTGACCAGTTCGTCGGAGTTGGCGTAGCGGTTCGCCGGGCCGCCGGACTCGTGCGTCCACGTGTCGGCGCCTTTCGGGGGCGTGTCGCGGAGAATCGTGACAGTGTTACCGTCGGTCTTTACCGAGTAACCGTTGGGCACTGCCGGCGCTTTCCCGCGTGGTACTACCATGCGTCCTGTTTGTGGACGAAGCCAGTCGAGGCATTCAGCAGTCTCGCCGATGATGAGGTTTGCCCAATACGGAGAGACCGTGACCGAAGTGGGAGACGCCTGAATGACCTGTGCGTGCCGGCCATGAAGACCATCAGCAGCGAGTTCATTTCTGGCTTTGTGGGCTGTTGCGGCATCAGGTTCGAAAACAACAACGTGATGTTGCCGTTCGCCGGCGAGTTTTCTTGCGCGCGTGCCGTCGCCCCAGCCAATCAGGCACGCATAACCTCGCGGCGGCGAAGTGTGCTGGCCTTTTACCAAGGAGGGTGCAAGGGAACGTGACGGACCGGGACCGAAACAGAAGATGTTGCCGTTGTCGGTCGCAACAATCAGATGTCCTTTCGCAATCAAGGCATTGACTGGTGTGCCATCCACTTTTGTTTGCCAAGCGACGCGTGGCTGTTCGCCTTGCTTCGGGATCGCGATGGCCGCGATGGTGTTGCTTCCGCCGGCGTAAAGATGATCGCCGGCCTTGATCAGCACGCGCAACGGCGACGCCAATTCCCATACGACCGGGAACTGCAGCCGCGGCATCGTCAGCTTGACGCTTCGATTTGCGAAGCTGGGCTTTACGGTGGAAGTCCATCGCGCCGCGGTCAGGTCGCGCGCCACGATCCGGTCGAATGCCGGAAATGTAACGCGCGTGTGTCCTCGCGGAACGAGGTATTTCGTTTCGTCGGTGAACTCGGACGTGTAAAGCGTGGTCGCGGTGAGCACCGGCTCGATGTAGAGATTCTCGTTGTGCAGGCGATACGTGTCGGCGCTGAGGAACGCGCGATGTTTGAGAACATATTGCTCGTTGTCAGGCGTCTCTCGAGACCACGCCAGCGCCGATTGCGCCTTGGCCAGTTCCGGCGGCAACGGCGGAGCCGCGTCGGGTCGCGTGCCGAACCAGTTGCCGCCTTGGACACAATACCGGCCGATGCCGGACAGATACCAAGTGCCGCGTGGCGGACTCGTCTTCACGTAGAAACAAGTGTACGGCTCCATCGCGCCGCTCTTCGGATCGAACCACGCAGCCAGTGATCGTCCGCTGGGAACGGCCAATCGTCCGTCAATCACAGCCAAATATCCTTGCGGCGGCAGACTCAGATCGTAAGCGCGTCCGTGATCGCTCATGCCGTCCTTGACGTATGACATCGCGTCGCTCCGCCAAAGCAGCCGGCCCGTGTCCGCGTTCGCCGCACAAACATAAACACCTTCTTCCGGCCAGATGCCGGCACCGAAATAGATGACGCCGTCGTGTTCGACGGGCGCGCCGCGCGCCGGCCAACGGGAACAAAGCCGGCCATTGACCAGCATCCGGCTGTCGGGCAACGTTTCGGGCGCGCCGCGGATTTTCCACAACAGCTTTCCTTCCTGTGCTGAAACACAGTGAAGATATCCGTCGTCGCAAACGAAATAAACTTTCCCCGCGCGATAGACCGGCGCGAATCGGACGGGACCTTCGGTGAAATAGCGCCACCGGACCGCGCCCGTTTCCAGTTCGCAAGCCATCAACTGGTCGCTGACGTTGGAGGGAATGAAGACGAGACCCTCAGCGGCCACCGGGGCGTAAGCCGCGTCGGCGCACATTCGATACTGATGATCGAAGGCCGGATCCGGATAATCGAGAGAGAGTTGCCAGCGGAGATTCGGCTGGGTCGGTCCTGCGGCGTCCGTGGCCGCGGAACGATTCGCATCGCAACGCCATTGCGGCCAATCGCCCGCGGCAGCGAGAAACAGGGCGGTGGCAATCAGCAGGCTCATGGTTTCGACTTGATCTCTTCGCCCCAGTCGGTGCGCGCTTTGCCGATCCAATCGTCCACGAAACTCGTGGCCGCCCAGTCGTTCCACTGGCGCGTGAGCATCCGAACGATGTCGGGCTTCTCGCGAATCAGATTGCGCTGCTCGGTCCGGTCGTTGGGGATTTGGTACAGTTCCCATTCGCCCTTGAACTTCATCACCAGCTTCCACGCGCCGCTGCGAATGGCGCGGTTGCCTTCGTGCTCCCAGAAGATCGGCTTCACGCGGTGCAACGGCTCGCCCTTGAATGCCGGTACGAGGCTGATCCCTTCCATTGGCAGGATCCGGTGGCCTTTGAACTCGGCCGGATACAGCGCGCCGCTGACATCCACCGCGGTGGCCATGATGTCAATGAGATGGCCGGGCTGATGATCGAGCTTGCCGTTGCGTGCCGCAGGAATGCCCGACGGCCAGTGCGCGATCAGCGGCGTGGCGATGCCGCCTTCGTGCGTGAAATGTTTGTAGCGACGGAACGGTGTGTCGTTCAGCGTCGCCCACGGCATGCCGAGAAAGACGCGGCTGTCCGGCCCGCCGAGCACCTCGCCTTCGGTGATGCCGCGCGGACCGCCCTCGGCGTTGCCGCCGTTGTCGCTCAGAAACAGAATCAACGTGTTGCCGAGCATCCCGCGCTCCTTGAGTCCCGCGACCATCCGCCCGACGCTCTGGTCAATGCAATCAATCATCGCCGCATAGACCGCCATGATGTTGTCGAAACGGTCCTGATCCGTCGCGCTCAGACTATCCCATGCTGGCACATCCGGCGGACGCGACGAGAGCGGCCATTTCTTGTCCACGATGCCCATCTCGATCTGCCGGCGATGGCGCTCCTCGCGTAACTTATCCCAACCGGCTTTGTATTTGCCGCGATACTTCGCGATCATGTCCGCGGGCGCCTTGAGCGGGAAATGAACCGCCCCGTGCGCGAAGTAGAGGAAGAACGGTTTGTTCTGCGCCTTCGCGTCGTCCACGAACTTCAACGCCCAGTCCGTGAACATGAACGTCGAATACCATTCGCCCGCGCCGACCTCCGGTGAATCCGACGCCACCTTGCGCCCGTCGAGATAGACCCACTTGGCTGCTTCGGGAGAACGCTCCTTCGGAAAA
The DNA here is from genome assembly GCA_964574605.1 of uncultured Verrucomicrobiota bacterium. Taxonomy (GTDB): domain Bacteria; phylum Verrucomicrobiota; class Verrucomicrobiia; order Palsa-1439; family Palsa-1439; genus CAIKAP01. Next base: position 8,193 of record CAZNOK010000096.1, on the reverse strand, counting down.
TACAACTCGCCGAACTGCGTCGTCGCTGTCCGCTGGAAACCGCGTTCCCACGGCGGCGTGCCGTTCTGTTGACCGAGATGCCACTTGCCGACGATGGACGTGTGGTAGCCCGCCGCGCCGAGAACTTCGGCCATCGTCACACAACGATCGTGCAAGCGACCATGAGTGCCCTTCGACTCTGGTTTCCGCATCCCGTCGAGAAACCCCATGCCGGCTTGATGCGGATACAACCCGGTCATCAACGACGCGCGCGTCGTGGAACACCGAGCGGTGTTGTAAAATTGCGTGAAGCGCACTCCAGAAGCAGCGAGCTTGTCGAGGTGCGGCGTCGGAATCTCCGAGCCATAGCAACCGATGTCGGAGAACCCCATATCGTCCACCAAGATCAGGAGAATGTTCGGACGCTGCGGTGCTGCGAAGGAAGAAGTAAGAAGGAAGAAGGAAGAACAAAGGATGGCAAAAATGTGTTTCATAGTCGCTGTGATAGCCGACTTGCCGTCGAGTTTCAACCTCCGGGCGCGGCTACTTTTTCGTCGTGCGATAGATCGTTCCGGGACTGAGTTTCTCGGCGTAGGACATCATGGCGAACACGGCAAGCTGCGCGATCGTGGGCGGACCATCTTTCCAGAGCACACTGGCGATGTAACGAAGCTCCTGATCGGCAGCCGCACGCAGCCCCGCCGGGTCGGCCACATACCGGGCGTGGACGTACATGTGGAAGGGCAACCCGCTGAACTTCGCTCCCTTGTTGTGCGAATTGTAATCCCATGGAAGCGACGGGACACGCCCTCGTTGGTTCTGCGACATCCATTGCAGGCACTTGTTGAGTTGTGTCATGGCGCCCGCGTGGCGCTGGGAACCGGGCTCCAATTGCGGCAGAGCCACCGAATAGGTTTCAAGAATATACATCACCACGGTGGGCGACCGTTCCTCGAAGGAGATCGGGCCGCCCACGTTGTTGAAATCAAGCCGGTTCAGCCAGTCCACCGTGCCCAAACCGATCTTGCGGTAGGTTTCGTCGCCGGTCTCGTTGTAGAGCAGGAACGCCAGCGAACCGAAAATGCCGGTCGAGCACCACCATTCGCCGTCGAATTTGCTCCAGAGTCCGTCAGTGATTCCGCCCTTGGGACCGACGTAATTCTCGATCACCAGCTTGGCGTAGGACTTGACGGAATCGAGGTATCGTTGGCGCTGTTGAGGGTCGGCCGAGCGAACAGCCGTGGCCAGCACGCCCAAGGCGATGCTCGAACTGTCACCGACATACCATTTGCCCTTCGTCTCGCCCGGCTTGCGACCATAATGCATCCAATAAGCGCCCTTAGGCGTCATGCCGTTCTGATACTCGATCATCCGATCCGACCATCGCCGGCAAACCTCCAGGTGCTTCCGGTTGCCCGTCAGATCGTATGCCACCGCCAGCGCCCGGACCGCATAAGAGTCCTGGTAGAAAGATGCCTTGCGTTCTGGCGTGTTGAGTTCCGCGCAAGCTGCGTCGCACAGCTTCAAGAACTCCTCGCGCAACCGCTCCGCTTCTGCTCCCTGTGCTGCTGCAAACGCACTGAATATCAGCGCCACAATGAATGTTCATCGGGTTCATTTCCCGGACTGAGCCAGCATTCGGTTCAGGCTCAGCAGGTTCAACATCAGGTAGCGGGCCTGATGGAAGTTGTCCTTGCGTTTCGCGCTGACGCCAATCCGCTTCAAGTCTTTCCCTGAGCGGTCCACGGCTTGACGCCAGACGCCGTGGCCGGGCACGGGCATCACCTTCAACGTGAAAGCGCGCAACCGATCATACCACTCGCGCGCCCACGCCGCGCCGGTCTGTTCGCGAACCATCATGCACGCGATCATCGCTTCGCATTGCGCCCACATCGTCTTCACGCCGTAGTCCGGGCCACGGCCGACACGATAGTTGCCGTCCGCGAAGCCGCCGTGAACGGAATCCCAGCACAACTCCAGAAACCGGCGAACACGCCCGGCGGCTTCATCGAACAATTTCTTGTCGCCGCGTCGCAGCGCCTCGGCCATCACGATCCAAAGCGTCTCGACCGTGTGACCGGTCAGCATGTGGGTGTCGGCGACGGGAGCGCGGCTGTAATCGTGACGGAGGAATTCATTGACGATGCGATGCTCCGGGTTCCAGAACTTCCGCATGACCATCTCGACGTGATGGCGCTGGAGTTCCTCAAGGCGCGAGTCACGATGCTGCGCCAGCAGGTTCGTCAGCGTGCTGATGGTGACCATCGAGTGACCTTGTGAACGCAGACCGCGCGGATCAATGTCCAACTCGGTGTATTGCACGGTGTGCGTGTCGGTGTAGTTCGGGTCGTCATACTTCTTCATGGCGGCCCACAACGATTCCTTCGCGAGATCGAGGTCCTCCTGCTGTCCCGTGGCCCGGTGGTATTCCACCAGACCCAACGCGGCGAACAACCAGCCATAGACGTTTGCGCCAAGCCCCTCAAGCACCATGCCGTCGCGGCGGACTTTCTGGTTCCATTTGCCGCCGCCGGCGTGCATGTGTTTGACCATGGAGTCGCGTCCCTGCCGCGCGATCTCCAGCCAGTGTTTGTCGCGGCCAAAATTGTTGTAGAGGAACGAATAGACCCAGATGCCGCGGCCTTGATACCAGACGTATTTCTCATCACTAGCGACCGAGCCGTCATCGTTGAGTTCGCACATGAACCCGCCGTGTTGGCGGTCAATGCCGCCTTTTTCCCAAAAGGGCAAATACTGGTTGAACAGGCGGTCATGGTAATCGTCGCGGAGTTCCGCGAGCGACATTCCCGCGATGCGTTCGGGCATGGCACCGCGCGTTGTCAACAGAGCCAGACCCACGGCCAGAAACTCGCGTCGGTTTATGCAATGGATTCTCACTTGAACGTCACCAATGGCTCGATCAGGTCGGCGACCACCAGCCCGACGAATCCCGTGGTGCGCACCAGCGACTTGACGCCGTATTGTTTGCTGTTGTCGGGATTGAGCAGGAACCGGCAGTAGCGTTGCGCGGCAGCGGCGATGCGCGGGTCGGCCTCGACCGTCCGGTAATACCACGCCAACAATGTGACGACGCCGGGACTGCGTTGCTGGTCTGCGCTGCGGGCTTCGCCCCACGTGCCGTCCGCGTTCTGTGTGCGCAACAGCCGCTCGACACACGGTTTGACCTCCCGCTCGATTCGCGCCCGCGCGCCGGCATCAGCAAGATGCGTGTGAACGGCGATGATTCCTTCGCTGCAATAGGTCATCGTGCAAAGCCGAAACGGCGACGCCGTCGGCTGGCCTTCGATGATGTAGGGCAACTCGCCGTCGGGTTTGCGGACAGACAGAATCCACAGCACAGCGTCAGTGGAGATCGTTTTGAGTTCGGGATCGCGGTTGATCGTATAAAGGAGCGACATAAACGCCCCCGCGTTGACCGCCGACGAGATGATGTAAGCGCCTTGACTCAGGTGTCCCCGGTAGTAACCGCAACCGAGCGCGCCTTTGTCCTTGCCTTCGCGGATGACCCAGCCCGAACAGCCGCCTCGCCCTTGGCTTTGCGGGTCTTCGCGACACCCGGTCTGCACAAACTTGGCGAACCGCTCCATCGCCTTCACGTAACGCGCCTGGCGTTCGCGGTCTGCATACTTATGACCCAACGCCAGCGCCGTGGCTGCCGTTCCGGCGTCGGCCAGATAGATGTTTCCATTCGGGCCATGATCGCCCCAATAACCGGCTGCTTCGCCCGTCGAGGTCGTCACCGGCTGTTGCTGGCCAACGAAGGTGTCGCACCAGCGCAACGCTTCCGCAAGATAAGCAGACTTGCCGGTGAGCTTGTGGGCCGTCATCAAGACGCGCGCGAAATTGCCGTTGATGAAGATGGACCACGAGGTGTCCTTGGTGTTCTTCAACGTGCCGCTGCCGACATCGAGCGTCATAATCCAGTCGCTGAGATCGGTGAGGTAGGGAACAAGTTGCTGTCGCAGTGAATCATCAATCAGGGGCGGCGATTCCGCCATGACGCCCGTCGCCAAAATGAGGGTCACGAAGAGAATCTTCTTCATGGTTGCACGCGCGGCAGTGTAACATGCCAATCGCCCGCGGCAAGCGCATCGTTCAGACCGGCGCTGCGCTGTCGCAAACAACAGGACAACGGAGGCGAAGATGCATTTCATCGCCGTTGTGATAGCGGATTTGAGGAGGAGAAGGAAGAATGAAGAAGGCAATCAGCTTTCAGCGGTCAGCAGTCAGCCGGAACATTTCCGGAACACGATGCAGGCCAGAAGTCTTAGTTTACGGCTGACAAGGTTGAAAGACTTCGAGGGCTTCGATGTCAGCTTCGCCCTTATTGATGGGGATGAGTTCGAGGGTGTGTTTCTTGTTCGGTAGAACTTGCGCGAGGCGAACGGTGAAACGTTCGTTGGCAGAACCTCTGAAGCTGACTTCCGGCCGGACAGCACGCCGGACTTCAAAGGTGAAGCGGTCGCCAGTCCGATTCCGCTCGGCGCGTCGCCACAGTTCCGGCTCGATGATAATCTGGCCAGAGTTGCTGGTGAGTGGCTTGAACGCGTTGCCGGTGCCATCACGGCTGGTGGTTGCGCCAACAAGCTCGAAATCGCCCTTGTCGCTGGTCATCGTGATGGTCCACGCTTGCGGTACGACGTGACTGCCGAGCGTGATGCCATGCGGCGCTTGGTCCCGCGGAGTGGCGCCTTTTCCTTCCTTGGCATTCTTCTTATCTGGCTGCACGTAGCTCATGAGAAAAGCGTCTGTCTGCTCACCGGGTTTGCCATCAATCAGGACTCGGAACGTGCCGCCGTTGGTTGACTTCCTGCCGATGAGGTCAACGCGGTTGCCGGTGAACGCAGCTTTGCACGAGCCGTCACTCGATTTGACCGGCTGGATACGCCGTTCTCGCGACGACGGGTCGTAGCTGAACTTCGCCGGCTGCCGGAGGTGAGCGAGGATATTGGCATTGATGATCTGCGCGCCGTAATCGCTCTGGTGGACAGCATCCTTGAGCAGGGCAGGGATGGGCAGGTTGTTGGCCTTCAAGTATTCGCCCCAGTCGCGACGGCTCTCGACGAACTCGACCTGATGTTTGCGGCAAATTTCGCGCACGGCAGCAATGTCTTGGTCGGCGGCGTTCTCGGACTTACCCCACAGACCTTGGTCGCGTTCGCGCCAGTGGATGCTCGGCACGATGATGTCGGCCGTGGTGTTGGCGCGCAATTCAACGATGAGCTTCTCCAAGTCCTCGGGTTTGCCGATGGTGTAGATGAGCACGAGGTCAGGTTGGTCGGGAATGACAAGATGCCGCGCCCAGCCGCGGAGATATTGCCAAGGACAGGAGTTTCCAACCATCTTGCGGTACTCGATGGGCGGCGCCTTGGGGAAGCGTTTGGGAATCTCCGTCTTCCACACGTCGCCGTTGCCGAGCATGTTGCAATAGCTGGAACCGAGCGCCCAGATCAGGAATGGTCGGGGCGGCTCAATTCCGTGTTCCAGTTTCTGCAACGTCAGCGCCAGATGCTGACCGTCGCTGGCCGCCGTCTTCGGCACGTAATCAGCCGCGCCCGGCGGTTTGCCTTTCGCAGTGCGCGGTTCGTCAGTGACGAGGTTGCGCTTCGTGGATGGTTTCCGCTCAGCAGATTGGGTGCAACTAGGCGCAAGAAGCGCAAGCACGAGAATAATGAGAATGCATTTCATTGCCGTTGTGATAGCCGATTTGAGGAGGAGAAGGAAGAAGGAAGAGTGAGGAAGGTAGAAGGCAATCAGCAATCAGCGGTCAGCAGTCAGACGGAACGAGCCGAGCAAAGCGGAACCGAAACGAAGTGGAGACGGCGTTATCGTGTGCGCCAAACGCTGAGAGGTAACGGGCAGCATTTCCGGCTTGTCCGCCGTAGATGGAAACACGACGCTCGGATTGCTCAGGTCATGGGGCAAGGGGAAGTCGTTGCGGAAAGTTGTTTCAGCGGCGGCGTGGAATCGCGGCAGCGATTCCACGCCGCCGCTGAAAGCAGTTTTTTCTTTGCCTTGATTCCAATCGCGGGGCTGGCAGAATAACAGCATTACGGTCGGACAGCCCGGCTATGCTTTGCCTTGATTCCAATCGCGGGGCTGGCAGAATCATGGCAGCAAATACCAGGAGTGTTTCGCTGCTTTGCCTTGATTCCAATCGCGGGGCTGGCAGAATCAACCGAGCCATCTTAAGGTGACCATGCCAGCTTTGCCTTGATTCCAATCGCGGGGCTGGCAGAATTTGCAAACGCGATTCTGCTGGCCTGACGTGATTTACCAAAGTTGTATCTGTTCGGGGAGAGCCTCCGCCTCGGTCTCCGAGGCGGGGGAACCCTGAATGACGAATGACCGCTCCCACTGCGCCCGCGTCACAAAGACCGCTCGCACGCTTCCTTCTTCGGGCAGGTTTCGCTTCACGCGATCCAGATGCGTTTCTTGTCGAGCAAAGCTCACGCAAGGGCGGGCATAAACGCTGTATTGGATCATCTGAAAGCCATCATCGAGCAGGAACTTCCGGAAATCGGTGGCATGTTTCCGCTGTTCCTTGGTCATCACCGGCAAATCGAATGCAACGACTAGCCAGCCCATTTTGAATTTCTCGGTGTCCATGGTTTATACATCGCCAATTGCTTGCTCACGATGGCGCGTCGAAACCCTCGCACGACACCCTCGATGCAACCCTGAATCTCCAGCGTGAAGTCGAGGTAATCCACGCGCTCCAACGGGAAAGCCGTCACCCACTTCCGGAACTCCTTGCTGACTTCCAACGCCTCGGCGTCGGGACGTTGTTTCACCCATTGATGGACGCGCCAGTCCACAACGGGGCGGAACGGTTCCATCAAGTCATACGCCAGCGGCGTGCTCCGTTCACGCGGCATGTGTGAAATACCAAACGTCGGATCGAGTCCGACGCCGAAGAGCTTTTGCAGCACTGTCGAAAGCAGAACGGCATAGCCGTAGTTGAGGAGGCTGTTGAGGCCCGGCGCGGCGTGGTCGCGGGAAAAGTCCGGATCATTGACGCTGCGGCCCCATGCGCTCCAAAACATCTTTGCACAGGCGGCTTCTTTGTGTGGCTTGCGGCTCTGCGCCGTTTCCCGCAACAATGCCAGCGATGCGTCATTCGGCGCGATATGCTCAGCCAAGGCCGCCTGATTCTGGCACTTGGCATCCACGGTTTTCTGCCAGAGATGTTGCCGCGTCTTGTCCGGCAAGGCAACCTGCGCCCGCGATAGCAGCGTATCGGTCGAGCGATTGGCAGGCAGCAGAAGGCTGATAGGTTTGAATGACTCGCAGAAAATTAACGACACTCCATGCTTGGCAGCGTCAACAATCAACTGGCTATGGATGGAGGCGGAGAAGCTGGTGATGATGATGGAGGCAACGTCCTCAATAGGCAGCTTCTTCTCACCCTCGCTGGTCTTGCACGTCAACTGCCCGTCGCGGCAAGTGATCGAACACTGCGGACTGTCTATGCTGACGATGTGGTAGGACATCCCGTCGCCTTCTGAGCGATTCCAGTCAACCTGCCATCGTGAGTGACCAAACCGCCTTTGATAACGGTCTCAAGTCCAGCCATCAATTTGCAGCCGGCGGTTGTCTTTTTGACCTTCTTACCGGTGGTAGGATCAACCCAATCGTAGAGCGGGCGAACGGTATCGGATTGGCCCAAGTCCAGCTTGATGCCGGTCTTGTTGTTCTTGATGGAAAGAATCCGCCATGTGCCCTTGTACGTGCCATCTTTGACTTGGATGATTTGCCCATTCCGCAGCACGCGCGGCATTTTGCCGCCGTTCTTGGCTTTCAACTCCTGCAAGCGCGGCCAGACTTTGTGGAACGGAATGACGGTCGGCGTCGGATCGAGCGCCACGCCGAAGTTGTCGCCGATGACCAACGCGCCTTTGAGGTCTTGGAGCTTTCCGTCTTCCAAACCCATCAGTTTGCCGGCGCGTTCACTGGTCTGTTTCAAGGGACGTTTTCCATCTGGCTGACGGATTCGCTGTTCGAGCATGACATCTTCGCCCTTTACGCCGCGCACCCGCCAAGTGTTTTGCTCAACGCGCAAGCCCGATACCCGCTTTGGAATATGCTGCACGATGCGTTTCTCGGCGAGGCGCTGGATCCGACGACGACCGTCATTCCGTTCCACAAAGTCTGGCCGCGCTTGCAGGAGTTGAAAGACAAGAACGGCGGCAA
>CAZNOK010000095.1:0-18721 GCA_964574605.1 uncultured Verrucomicrobiota bacterium | reverse complement strand
GGTCGAGGCTGTTGCGCCACCCCCACCAGAACCCGTCGCGCCGCCGACACCACCAACTCCCGTCCAACCTCCGCCTCCTGCTCCAGTCCCTGTCGCTGCCGAAACACCCGCGCCACCGCCGCCCGCACCGGAACCCCTCGTCGAGCCGCAGCCTGTCGCTCCCCCGGCGCCAATCCTACCGGAGCCGACACCAGTCGAAGCCGCCGCGCCTGTCGTGCCGTCGCCGGCATCGAAACCCGTCGAGCCTGCAGCGCCCGTTCCCGTCCCTGTCGCCGCAGAAGTCCCCGCGCCGGCGCCGCAGCCGACACCCGACGAGAAGAAGTTCCTCATCAACCTCAACCGTTGCAGCGTTGAGGACTTGCTCTCCATCAAGGGCGTCGGCCCGTCGCTGGCCAAGCGTATTATCGCTTGGCGCACGGAGCATGGCTCCTTCAATTCGCTCGACGATCTCCGCAACGTGCCGGGTATCGGACGCAAGACCTTCCGGGCGCTCGCCGGGGCAAAACCCGTCGCGCTCAATCGTCTTCTTGGCGTCGCCGAGGACCGCGAGCTGACGTTACAGGAAATCGTTCGTCTCGCCAGCAAACTGCCCGGCTTGCAAGGTTGCATGTTGGCCACTGCCGACGGTCTCCTGCTGACCGGCGAATTGCCGCCGCAGTTCGACAAGGAAGCCATCAGCGTTTTCGCTCCCCAGTTGTTCCGTCGCGTCGCCCGCTATACCAAGGAACTCAAAGTCGGCCAAGTCCAACGCTTCACTGTCTTCACCGACCAACAACCCATCAGCATCTTTGGCGCAGAGGAAGTCTTTTTCATCGTGTTCCACGACTCCAAACATTTCAGCAAACGGCTGCTGCGCCTGTGCGAACGCATCAGCGTCGAAATTGCCCGACTCTGCCGGCAACGCACCACTGTTTGAAAGGCTCACGCATGGCCATCATCAACTACGCCAACAAAGAAGTTCAGTTCAAAATTGTCTATTACGGCCCCGCCCTATGCGGCAAGACGACCAACCTCGCCTACGTCCACAGCCAGATCGCCGAGTCCAACAAAGGCGAACTCGTCTCCCTTGCCACCGCGGCCGATCGTACCCTGTTCTTCGACTTCCTCCCCCTGAACGCAATCGTCATCCGCAACTTCAAAACCAAGTTCCAGCTCTACACTGTCCCCGGCCAAGTCATTTACAATGCCACTCGCCAGTTGGTCCTCCGGAGCGTGGACGCCATTGTGTTTGTCGCCGACTCCCAATGGGACAAGATGGAAGAAAACATCGAGAGTTTCCGCAACCTAGAAGAGAACCTCGCGCGCCAAGGACTCAGCCTCGACACCATCCCCTACCTCCTTCAGTTCAACAAGCGCGACATGCCCAACATCGCACCACCGCACTACCTCGACTTCCTTCTCAACGACCGGTCCATTCGTGTCCCCAGCTTCGAGGCTTGCGCCACCACCGGCCAAGGCGTCTTTGACACGCTCAACACCATCTCCCGCCTGTTACTCGTCAAGTTCGCGCGCGAAGCCGAAGCCGCCGCCGTCAGGTCCCGCCCCAGCGGCAGTCCGATCGCCGGTCTCGCCGCCGGCCTGCGCCAACCTCAACCGAACCGCTGATATGGCCTCCACACCCATTCTCACGCTGGCCGGCGCCGAGAAACTGTTGAAGTCGCTTGAAGAGTTTCTCGACAAGAGCGAATCCATGTTCGCGATGGTCATTGACCGCGGTGGCACCATCCTCAGCCAGACCGGTCGCCCACCCGAAAGCGCTGACATCGTTGTGCTCGCCGCGCTGGCCGCCGGCAGTTTCGCCGCGACCCGTGAACTGGCCACCCGAGTCGGCGAGAGCGAATTCAACGCCCTCTACCAACAAGGCAGCCACTTCCATATCCTCATGAGCGCCGCCGATGACGACACCATGCTCGTCGCCATTTTTGGCACCCAGACCACCGTTGGGCTTGTTCGTTTCTACGCCGCACGCACTGCCGACCACATCGCCATCCAGATGAACGAACTGCGCGCTGCCGTTCATGACGCCCCGCCGATCTTCACCGAGGAAGATCTGAACGCCACCGGCCAAGTCTTCGAGAATACCCCGCCAAAAGTGTGACCTACTTCTTCCGCCACCGCGCCCGGTAGACCGCGTCGCCTTTCGCCAGAAAAATCTTTTCGAACTCCGTCCGCGCCTCTTCCGGCAACGGCAGCGACCGCTCCTCAAGGAACGCCGCCGTCCCGGCGGTTTGCAGTTCGGATCCGACCGCCGGGACGGCGGCGCTCCTCATCAAGCCGACAATCTGCTCGAAGTATGGCGCGTTGTCGGTAGCAACGTTGACCACGCCGCCTGCGACGAGCGTCCGGCGCAATTCGCCGACAAACTCCGGTTGAAACAGCCGCTTCTTTGCGTGCCGGCGTTTCGGCCATGGGTCGGGAAAGAAAATGTAGTATGCCGCCACGCTCGCATCGGGGATCAACTTGGCGATGACGTAGCTGAACTCCAGCCGCAACAGCCGCACGTTGGCCAGCTTCGCGCGCTGGATCTTCTTGTCCACCTTCCGCAGTCGCACCAACTGCCGGTCCACGCCGAGAAAGTTGTGTTCCGGTTTTGCTCCGGCCAGCCACGCAAGGAAGTTGCCCTTGCCGCAACCGACGTCAATCTCCACCGGCGCCTCGCGGCCAAACACACCGCCCCAGTCGAGGGTGTCGAAATAGCTACTGGGCTTGTAAAGCACGCTTTCGCTCATCATTCTTATTGCTAACACGATATCGTTCGGTTTTGTAGCGGATTCTCATGTCCGTATGGCCCTTGTGCTGACGATCTCCCGAGCATGATTACTGCTATGTATTCTCCCGGAGACGACCGTGAGAACCTATGTGATCTATGTTGACGGGTCATATGGGGCAATAGTACTTTTGCGCAGGAGAGAACCGTGAAAAACTTGCGTGATCACGGGAGCATGTACGGATACTATGTTTAAGCGACTGCAAACGTGGTGTCGTGTGCCTGGTGCGGGCATGACGTTGGTAGAGGTGTTGGTCGGGACGGCTGTCTTTGCGCTTGTATTCGGATCTGTTTTGACCGGCATCACCCAAGCGAGCTATCGGATCGCTTGGTCCAAGTACAACGCCGCCGCCACCAAGTTCGCTGAACAACGCATGGAACAGATACAAAGCGCGCCACTGGAACTTACTGCCACACCACCGATTGACGCCGTCGTGGCGACCAACTTCCCGACTGATTACGTGGATATGGAGAAGTTCGTTGGCACCACCAACACCGTCCGCGCAGCGCGGACCGTGACGATTGATTCCGTGCCCAACAGCAATCCGAATGCGCTGAAGTACAAGGTCATTACAGTCAGTGTAGTCTGGTCATATCGCGGAAGGGGACCGTTCACCAATATGCTGGTTACCGTCCGGGCACCCGACCAATGAAACGGCTTTCTTCATCTGCCGCCTATACCTTGTTGGAGGTGATGATCACCAGTTTCATCTTCACCTTGATCATGGGGTCTGTCATCGCGTTGAACGTGTTTGCCGCGCGTTCCTCGCAAGGGTTGAGCCGCCAATTGGAGATGAACTCAAACGCGCGCGTGTTGAATCGTCTGCTGATGGAAATCCGGTCCGCCCAGACCGTCAGTATCCGCAATTACAACGGATCCACTTTCGGTGTCATCCCGCCCGGCACTCAGCAGCGAGGCAATGCGCTTCTGCTCACCCTCTACGACACCACCAACTCCACTCGGCAAATCGCCTATTGGTTGAGCAACAGCAATTTGTTTCGTGCCACCATCAACGGCACCGACGGCCGGCTGTGGCTCAGCAACATCACGAATTCCTACCCCTTCAGCGCACAGGACTACCGGGGCAGCACGCTGAGCAATCTGATTGACAGGGTGGTGGTGGACATCAGCGTTGGTCTCATCGTGGACAGCAACGTCAAGGATTACCGTCAAACATTGCTCGTTCGCACGGGAGGAACGAAAAGGAACTAACTGTGCAACCTGTCCCGACACTCACCGCCATGTCCGCTGACAAGGCGCATTGTCATTGCTTCTCCCCGCCACCGCCCGTCACCCGGACAAACGCAATTCGCGGTTCTGTCCTGGTGGTTGCCCTGATGTTCACCGCGATCGCTTGTTTCGTGTTGGGAAGCGTCCTCATAGCAGCCGCCAACCACGCCGATCTGGTGGACCGCCAAAACGAGTTCATCAGCGCCACCTACATCGCCGAAGCCGGACAGGAACGGATGTACGCGGCCATCAACAAACACCTGAAGGACACAGGCCAGGCGCCAAACCAGTCTCACATTGACACATTCTCCACCAGTGAGATTCCCAATGCTTCCGACCATGCCAAGTTTGACAAATACACTTTCATCACCCCGGAAGGACAGGAGAACAAAATCAAGTCACTGAAAAGCGGCTCCAGCGTCCTCCAAACACTCACCTCCGGTCCGTATGCTGGTCTCTATGCGTTGATTACTCCTTATCAAGTCGTCTCCCGCACCCGGCACAACAACAAACACGTCTGGGCTGCCGTCCAATGCGACGTCCAAATTCAACACATCCCCATCTTCCAGTTCGCCATCTTCTATAATATGGACATGGAAATCGAAAACGGTCCCGTCATGTCCGTCAATGGCCGAGTCCACGGCAATGCCAATGGCTACTACGCCCCCGGATCCATCTTGACCTTTCAGGATAGAGTCACCCTCGTTCAGGACCTGTATCACAATCCCAAACCGGGGGACACCCACCAAACCTCATGGATTACCCCCACGTACAACACCGACCGATCACACATACCAGCACACTGAACATGCCCATTGCCACCACTGACTATCACGATCTTACCGAGCTTCCACCGGAGCACGGCAATGACCCCATTGAAACCGACCGCCTGTACAACAAGGCCGGATTGCGCATCGAGGTGACCACCACCGGAATTTCCGCGACCGATGCTTCCGGCAACGCTGTCACCCTTTCCTCATCGCTCATCAGCACCAACAAGAACCTTTACAACTACCGCGAGGCGCGCACCGTCAAGATCACCGAACTGAACATCGGAGCCATGCTCAGCGCCGGCGTACTGCCAGCCAACGGCATCCTCTACGTCGCCGATACCCGCACTTCGGGCCAGACAGCCGTTCGTTTGGTCAACGGCGCCGTCATCCCCTCCCAAGGGCTAAGTGTCGTCTCTCAGAACCCTGTTTACATCCAAGGTAACTACAACACGACCTATGATAATCCCGCCGCCATCTTCGCCGATTCCATCAACATCCTGTCCAGTAACTGGGCCGACTCCCGCAGCAGCCAATCTCTGAGCAGCCGCACGGCACGCGACACGACGGTCAATAGCGCTTTTTTCACCGGCATCGTCCCCACCGCTGGAGCCAACTACAGCGGCGGCGTCGAGAACCTTCCCCGGTTTCTGGAAAACTGGACTGGTTACAGCTTCACCTACCGCGGTTCCATGGTGGTGATGTTCTCCAGCCAAACCTCAACCGGACGCTGGGTCTATGGCGGGAACTACTACACCGCGCCCAACCGCAACTGGGCATTCGACACCCAGTTCCTGGATGCCACACGCCTGCCACCGGGAACCCCCTCGGTCCGCGCAATCCGCCGCGCCAACTGGAAACTGGCCTACTACTGACGGTTCTCCAAAATCGGGTGTGCCACTGACGCCAGACGGCCGTGGATGGCTTTGAGGTACGTAAGGATGTCGAGATGAATGGCGCTCGTCTCGACGGACTCCTGCAACCCGGTGCTGAGCCGCTGGAAATGGCTGTTGCGAAGTTCTTGTCCGCGCTCGGCCATCTCGGCAACGGTTTCCAAACGGTTGAAAACACTCAGCAGCGCAATCGCCGCGAGGAAGTTGACACAGCCGGTCATGCTCAGCTCCTCCGTCCGCCCTGCACGAATTGCGACGGCGACAACCCATGCACCTTCTTAAACACACGCGAGAAATGATACGCGTCGGCGAATCCGAGGGCCTCCGCCACTTCCTTCACCAGCCTCCGACTGTTCAACAACAGGTCCGCCGCCCGGTTCATCTTCAGCCGCATCAGGTATTGGTACGGACTGCTATGCCCGAACCGCCGGAACAACCGGCACAGATACGCCTGCTCGACGTGACAGGCTCTTGCCACTTCTTCCACTGTCCGTAGTGTCCCGTGATTCGCCTCGATGTGTTCGCGGCAGCGCTCGTATGTCGCAAACGCCCGCGTGGCAGCCGAGCCAAACGGAATCGCCGTCTCCGCAATCTTCAAGACCAACAACTCGACCTCGATGGCCAGCATCCGCGCCGTGTAGGGCGTCGGATGGAGACCGTTGCGGATCAGGTCATCAAACAACGTCGCCACCTCACACGGCCCCGACGTCTGAATCACGCTCCCCGGTTTCGGCGCATTCCGTTTCAACAGCGCCTCCGCCCGCGTTCCCGCAAAATCCACAAAATATTTCACCAGACGATCTTTCTGGTTCGACACAATGTGCTGTGCGATCCCCGGCCCGTACGCGAACAGTGCCCCGGGCATTAGTTCATGCCGTCGCCCGCCCAACGTCAACGTCCCCTTCCCTCGCGCGACGAACTCCACCGACCAATACGGGAAACTTCGCCGGTGGATTTCGTAATCCGGCGCGCAGTGTTCGCAGCCGCCGCAAACCACTGTCAGCGGCGCGCTCCGTGGCGGGTTCAAGTCGAGATAAAACCGTTTCGCCTCGGAAATCTGCGCCGAGAAGAAATCCGGTTGTGTTTTTCTATTCACCACGACGGAGATTCCACGACGCGGAAAGCGAAGTCAAGAATACACAAGGTTGACTTCCGCGCTCCCTGACGCTACTCACTCGGGTTGTGATCGCCACCGGACTCATCGAATTCGCCCCGAGTTTCGCGCCGCGCCCCGGCATCAGCCACGTGCTTTTCGATTTCGACGGCACGCTCTCGCTGATCCGCCAAGGCTGGCCGGACGTGATGACGCCGATGTTCGCCGAAATGTTGCCGCCGCTGCCCGGCGAAACCGAAGCCGCGCGTCGCCGGCTTGCCTTCGAAGACATCATGCGCCTCAACGGCAAACAAACCATCTACCAGATGATGCAACTCGCCGACCGCATCCGTGAACGCGGCGGCCAGCCTCGCGAACCCCTCTGGTACAAACACGAGTATCTCCGCCGCTTAGGCGAACGCATCGAATCGCGCATCGCAGGACTGCGCAGCGGCGACATCAGGCCCGACGACCTGCTGGTACATGCCGCGCGTCCGCTGCTCGAAGAAATCCAACGCCGCGGGCTGCCGCTCTGCCTCGCCAGCGGAACCGACGAGCAGTTCGTCAAACAGGAAGCCGACCTCCTCAATGTCACCCGCTACTTCGGTCCTCGCATCTACGGCGCGCTCGACGACTACAAGAACTTTTCCAAAAAGATGGTCATCGAACGCATCCTCCGCGAAAACAACATCCCCGGCGAGCGTCTGCTCTCTTTCGGCGATGGTTACGTCGAGATCGAGAACACGAAGGACGCCGGTGGCCTTGCCGTCGCTGTCGCCAGCGACGAAGCCCAGAACGGCTCCGGCAATTTCGACGAATGGAAACACAACCGCCTCCTCGGTGTCGGCGCCGACGTCGTCATTCCCGATTTCCGCGACGGCATCGCGTTGTTCAACCATATCCTCGGCGCATGAAACCTCTCGACCTCACCAAGCTGAAAGTCCGCCCGCTCGCCGAGCGCGAGAGCCTCACCCGCGTTGAGGACATCCTCGTGGCGCCCGACTCACCGCCGCCGCCGTGTCCCGCAATCGCGCGCGTTCGCGATTGCGCCGCCAAAATCACCGCCGCCCGCAAGCGCGGGGCCGGGGTGATGCTGCTCTACGGCGCGCATCTGTTGCGCAACGGCGCGGCGTTGATTCTCGACCGCATGATGGCGCGCGGCCTTCTCACGCACCTCGCCACCAACGGCGCCGGCTCGATCCACGATTGGGAATACGCCTGGCTCGGTCGCTCGACCGAGAGCGTCCGCAAGAACGTCGTCACCGGCAGCTTCGGCACGTGGGACGAAACTGGCCGTTACATTCACCTCGCCCTTCAAGCCGGCAACCAACGCGGCGAAGGCTATGGCACCGCACTCGGACGTTTCATTGCCGAGGACACTGTCATCCAGCACCGCTGGAAACATGCTTCGATCCTCGCCTCGGCGTTTCGCCACGGCATCCCGATGACCGTTCATCCCGGCATCGGCTATGACATCATTGCCTGCCATCCGAACTTCGACGGCGCTGTCATCGGCCAAGCCGCCGCCGTGGACTTCCGGTTGCTCGCCGCGTCCGTTGATACGCTCGACAACGGTGTCGTTCTCTCCATCGGCTCCGCCATCATGGCGCCGCAGGTGTTCGAGAAGGCGCTGAGCTGCGTCAACAACCTCCGCCTCCAAGCCGGCCGTCCCATCGTTCGCGGCCACACGATCTACGTCGTGGACATTCAAGACGGCGGCAATTGGGATTGGTCCGCCGGCGAGCCGCCGAAGACGAACCCGGCCTACTATCTCCGCTTCTGCAAGAGTTTCTCCCGCATGGGCGGCACGATGCACTACGTCCAGTCCGACAACCTCGCCTTCATCCACAACCTCCTCCATGAACTCCGACCGCTTTAACGCCATCACCAGTCGCTACCGCAAACTCCGGATTGCCGTCGTCGGCGACTTCTGCCTCGACCGCTACCTCGACATTGATTCGGCCAAACGCGAAACTTCCATCGAGACCGGTCTTCCCGTCCACAATGTCACCGGTGTTCGCGCCCAGCCCGGCGGTGCCGGCACGATCCTCAACAACCTCGTCGCGCTCGGCATCGGCACGATTTGGCCAGTCGGCTTTTGCGGCAACGACGGCGAAGGCTACGAACTGCGTCGCGCGCTTGCCGGCCTGCCGCTCGATCATTTTCTCCAGACCGACCAGCGCCGCACGTTCACCTACTGCAAACCGTTACTCGACGGCAAAGAGCTGAACCGGCTCGACACCAAGAACTGGACGCCGACGCCGGTCGCCGTTCAAGACGCCATCATCAAATCGATCTTCACTCTCGCCCCGATAATTGACGCGATGATTTTGCTCAACCAAGTGGACGTCCCGGAAACCGGCGTCGTGACGAAACGCCTTCTTGCCGTGATTCGGCGACTCGCCCCAAAGCATTTTATCATCGGCGACAGCCGGCAGGGCACGCGCGGCTGGCCGCCGATCGTGTTGAAGATGAACGCCGACGAACTTGCCGCTACCGGTTGCGGTTCCGCCGCTGAATTGGCGAAACGAAACGGAAACACCGTGTTCGTCACGCAAGCCGAGCGCGGAATGACCGGTGCGTCACCCGACGGCACGGTCGAGCACGTTCCGGCGTTGCCGGTGCGCGGCCCGATTGACATCGTCGGCGCCGGCGATTCGGTGACCGCGAATCTTGCCGCATCGTTGGCGGCGGGAGCGTCGTTGCGTGAGGCGTTGGAACTGGCCAGCGCCGCCGCGTCGGTTGTCATCCACAAACTCGGCACGACTGGTACGGCTAGCGTGCGAGAATTGAAGTCAAAAATAGTCATCACAGAGTCAAGAACGTCTATTGCGGCGACAAAACGTTGTCGCTAAAGTGTGAACCATGAACAAGAACGATCTCATCTTAGTCACAGGCGCCGGCGGATTCATCGGCGGGTCGCTGGTTCGGTACTTCACAAACAAAGGTTTCACGCGTATCCGCGCCGTGGATAAGAAGCCGTTGCCGATGTGGTATCAGCGGACGCCGGGCGTCGAGAATCTTTGCCTAGACCTCAGTGAGCAGAAGAACTGCCACAAAGCCACGGAAGGCACTGCCGAGGTGTATCAACTCGCCGCTGACATGGGCGGAATGGGATTCATCGAGCGGTTTCGGATCGAATGCATGCGCAGCATCCTGATCAACGTGCACATGGTTGAGGCCGCCTATCGCGCCGGTTGTCAGCGGTATTTCTTTTCGTCATCGGCCTGCGCGTACAACGTCAAACTTCAGGTGGACCCGAATTGCCGGGCGCTGAAGGAATCCGATGCGTACCCGGCGTTTTCCGAGCGCGGTTACGGCTGGGAGAAATTGTACACGGAAATGCTGTGTCAGGAATACTGGGCGGAGCGGAAAATGAGGACGGCCTTCGCGCGGTTCCACAACGTCTATGGACCGTGGGGCACGTGGGATGGCGGTCGCGAAAAGGCGCCTGCCGCGATTTGCCGCAAGGTCATCGAGGCAAAAGATACCGGCAAGAAAGAGATCATGATCTGGGGCGACGGCAGTCAGACACGGAGCTTCATGTACATTGACGATTGTGTGATGGGCATTGACAAGATTGTGCACGCCGACAACCTCATCGCCACGCCAATCAACCTCGGCAGTAACCAACTGATTTCCGTGAACGACCTCGTCAGCCTGGCCGAGAAAATCGGCGGCGTGAAACTCAAACGCAAGTACGACCTCACCGCGCCCCGCGGCGTCGGCGGACGCAACAGCGACAACACCTTCATCAAGAAGATGCTCAACTGGGAGCCGGGCATTCCGTTTGAGAAAGGCCTCGTCCCAACCTACAAGTGGATCGAGCAACAATACAATGACCGCAAAGCCGGCAAGGAAACCGTCCGCGACACCATCTGAACCGTGCGCCTGACCGACATCATCGGTAACTTCCCGTACCGGATCGCGCTGGCAGGCGGCTGGATTGATCAGCCGTTCGTGTCGAAGTTCAACCCTACGCCGCCCGGCTCGATGGTCGTCATCGGGATTGAGCCGACGTTTCCGTGGATGGACCGGTGCGGCATTGCCAGCAGCACGCGACGAATTGCGCTCGAACGCTGGGGACGACTGCCGCCAGGAAACCCGGAGAAACGCGTCGAGGAACTGTACGAAGCCGAGAATAAAGGCAAAGCCGATCCATCAGGATCGCAGGATATGATCGGACTGATCTATCCCGGCATCTGTCGCCTCGATTACGATGGCGGGTTCTTCCCCTGCCACATCGAATCGTGTAACGACCCGAAGATAGCGCGTTGGATTGAGAAGGTCATTCATGTGTTGCCCGTTGCGCCGCGGCCCGACGGCTACAGCCCGCTTGGCGTGAAGAATCTCGACGCGAAATGGATTCAGCGACTCGGCCAGACCGGCAAGGATTGCTACAATGCCATCCTCGCGCGCGACGTGAAGAAATTGGGGAAGTCGTTGAACAATTGCATGACTTGCTGGGAAACCATCATGCCGAATATTGTTCGTCACCCGACGATCAAGACCGACCTCGTCGCCATCATGAAGTACTACCAGTCGAAGTATCCGGGCGCGATGTACAGCGGTTGCGGCGGCGGTTACCTCTTCATCGCTTCCGAGGAGCCTGTTCACGGCACGTTCACGGTAAAAGTCCGCATTGCCAAATGAAACAAGTCATCGTTTCCGGCAGTTTCGACGACCTGCGGTCGCGTCACATCCGCCTGCTCGAAGAAGCTGCCAAGCTCGGCGAACTTCACGTCCTGCTTTGGTCTGACGCGCTCACGGGCAAACCGAAGTTCCCAGAAGCCGAGCGGCTTTACTTGGTGCAAGCCATGCGCTACGTCAGCACCGTCCGCATCGTCAACGATCCGCGCGATGCCGGGCCGCTCAAGCCTGACATCTGGGCGAAGGAAGCGGATTTTACTCTCAGCGGCTTTCCGGTTCCAGCGCCGATGTCGTCGCCGCCCGGGCGCAAAAAAGTAATCGTGACTGGCTGTTACGACTGGTTTCATTCCGGCCATGTCCGGTTTTTTGAGGACGTGTCGCAACTCGGCAACCTTTACGTCTGCATCGGCAGCGACGCCAACCTTGCGTTCCTCAAAGGTCCCGGCCATCCGCTTTTCAAACAGGACGAACGCCGGTACATCATCGGCTCCGTCCGTTACGTCACGGAGTGCCTGATCAACACCGGCAGCGGCTGGCTGGACGCGGAGCCAGAGATTTACAGGCTCAAGCCCGACATCTATGCGGTAAACGAAGACGGCGACAGGCCGGAGAAGCGCGAGTTCTGCGCGAAACACGGCCTTCAGTACGTCGTCCTCAAGCGCGCGCCGAAGGAAGGTTTGATGATGCGGTCGAGCACGAACCTGCGCGGGTTTTGAATGAAACGATTCTGGCAACGGATTCCGGCTTGGGCCTGGGTGCTGGTGATTTGGGCGGTGATGTTCCTTCCCAAGGCCGGCACCCGTGAAGTGCGATGGGAAGAAGGTCGTCGCGGCTTGATCGCGCGGGCCATGATCGAGGAATGTCATTGGATCCAACAAACCGTCTGTGGCCAACCCTACCGAAGCAAGCCGCCGATGCTGCCGTGGTTGATTGCGCTTTCTGCACGCGTGACAAACGGCCTGAACGAATGGGCCATCCGTCTGCCCGGAATGCTGGCCGTTCTCGTGGCCGGACTGGTCGTTTGCGCGATGACCAGCGCGAGCGCAGGACGCGCCGGCAGTGTGTTTGCAGCGTCGGCGTTTTTCTTGTGTCCGTTGATCCTCGAAAAGGCGCGCGTCGGCGAGACGGATACGTTGGTCACTTGCTGTTCGTTCGCCGCTTTCTGGATCTGGCTGAAACCGTGGCATGCGTGGCACAAGACCTTGCTGACGGGACTGGCGCTGGCCGTCGGCGCGCTCGCCAAAGGACCGCCTGCCCTGCTCTATTTTGCGTGTGGCGCACTGACGCTGCTTTTGTGGGAGCGGCAGTATCGTCTCCTGCCGTGGTTTTTCCTGACTCTAGGAATCGGGCTTGGCGCTGTCGCGCTTTGGGCTGCCACGGTGTACGAGCCGGGCGCGGGCGATCTCTGGTTGAGCCAGATGCAACGCAACCCTCAACACGGATTTCATCTCGGACCGTATCTGCTGAATTGCATTCGTTTCCTCGGCGGCGCCATCGGTGGATCGGCGCCGTGGTGCCTGCTCGCGCTCTGGGCCTTCAAGGCCAACCGGGCACTGGCGGCCTACGCCATTGCCGGCACGGTGGTCATGATGTTCTGGCCGGAATCGCGCTCGCGCTACGCATTGCCGATGATGCCCGCCATCGCCGTGGCGGCGGGACTGGCGTTTCACAAACTGCTCGCCTCGCCGGAACAACTGCCCCGGCAACTCGTGCGCGTCACGGCTGCGGTGATGATTCTGCTGGCAACAGGATGGTGCATCGCGATCACGCTGCGTCGTTCTCCCGAACCGAACCGGCAAGCCGCGCGCGCGTTGAACTCCATTTTCGGCGATCAGCCCGTGTACGCACTTCAACCCGCTCCGCACAACCTGCTCTTCTACGTGCAACGGCCGGTAACGGAAATCAGCCTGAAACAATTGGCTGCACAAAAAACGCCGGCCACGCTCTTGTATCGTCCGTCGCTGACGTTTGCGATTGCAGACGCCCGGATTCCACTTGAAGATATCAGAGAAATCTCGCCACTCGTGTTTATGGCGCGGGTTCGACCTGACGGAAAATAGTCATCTCGCGAGATCGTAGCAAAGCAGCAAGTTCTGGTCGCGAAGGTAGAGTTTCCGATTGTGGATGACTGGGTAGGCCCACGCGGGGCTGTTGGTGCGCGGCGGGTTGAACTGGGATTTGACACGGAACCCGGAAGGGTTCGCCTCGACAAGAATCACCAAACCGCGGTCGTACCGGAAAATGAGATGGCCGTCGGCATACAGGATGCAAGCCGATCCGGCCACCGGCGCTTTGGGTTTCCACAACACCTTGCCGGTGGCGAACTCGATACAGGCGGGATCACCCTTGTTCAACCCGCTGCCGCCGTAGATGTGCTCGCCAACCTGAACGATGCCGCCGTGATGGTTCTCAAAGGTTTTCGCGGGGAGAACGTAGGCTTCGGCGGCCTGCCACTTGTCGCCGGAGCGTTTGATTTCGAGAAGGGCGCTGCCGGTGTTGTAGCTGTTGGCGGTGAAGACGTAATTGCCACGAGCGATGGGGCTGGTGATGCTCGCGATGGTGTTGCCGAGCCGATTGTAGCCCCAGAGAAATTGGCCGGTGTCGGCGGCTACGCCGATGACGCCGCGACCGACAACTTGAATGTACTGACGGACGCCGGCGATGTCGGCGACGATGGCGGAGGAGTACGCGGCGCCGTCGGAACCGCGCTCGCCGAGCGCAGGAATGGCGCATTTCCAAAGCAATGCGCTGGTGTTCTTGTTGAAGGCGACCATCATGGTATCCTTGCCGCCGGGGGTGACGATTACGCGATCCCCGTCCACCAGCGGGGATTCGCTGTATTTCCAAGCCGACATCATTTTGCCGGCGAATTCGTTGGTGAGGTTGTGTTGCCACCGGGTTTTGCCGGTGGCGGTTTCGAGGCTGAACAGGTTGCCGTCGGTGCTGAGAATGTAAAGCGCGTCGCCGACGATGGTCGGCGTCGAAAGAGCGCCGTACTCCGGGTATGCCGCGCCGATGCGAACAGCCCAGAGTTCGGTGCGCGAGGACAAATCGTATGCGAGCACGAACTGTGATTTGTCGCGGTCGCCGGTGGTGAAGAACTTGCCGTTGGCGATGGCAATCGTGGAGTGGCCGCGACCGAGCGAGTCCAATTGCCAGAGAAGTTTCGGGCCGTTGGCCGGCCATTGTTGGAGGAGGCCGGTTTCCGCGCAGAGGCCGTCGCGATTCGGGCCGCGGAAACCGGGCCAGTCCCGCGTCGCGGGCGGTGGCGGTGCGGCAATTCGTTCACCGGCGCGCACCGGCGCGGCGACGGTCGCCTCCGCAACTTCAGCATCAATCTTGGTGAGGGTCATCCGGGCGCGACGCCGCATTTCGTCGTCCTTGTCGTCGAGTGCCTTGACGACGAGGGGGCGGACGTCTTTGGCTCTGGCGCCCATGCTCCAGAAGACCCGAATGATGCGGAGCCGGTTGGTGACGTCGCCCTGTTGGAACATTTCGGTGAGAATCGGCAGCGAGACCGGGTGCAATTCGGCGAGCGTGTCCATCATCGCGAGACTGACCCACGGCGATTTGCTGGCCATCGCCTCCAGCAACGCCGGGATGGCCGGTTTGGCGGCAGCGCCCAAGGACGTGAGTTGATCGGCAGCGGCGACCTGTTGTTGCGGTGTGCCAGTGCGGAGGTCTCGAACCAGATCGTCCACCGACGGAGCGGCTGCACACACAGTGACAGCCATGAGTATCATTAACCGTGCATACATGCGGGTACTCTACCAACGATTCCGTAGGAAATCACGCTTGACGACTGCGCGTCTGTCCGGACAATACGCGCATGCAATCAATTCATCTCACACGGCGCAGGGCCTTGCTGGTATTGTGCTCGCTGGTTCTTTCGCTGCGGCTCGTGGCAGTCGCAGCCGAGAACGCAACGATTGCCGTCACGGGCGACATCTATACGCCTGACGTGAAAGTCGTTTCCGATGTGATTCTCGAGCAGAAGCCACTCGACGCCGTGCTGCTCGTCGGCGACACTTGTAATGCCAAGATCACACCTCTTGAAGAGTACAAGAAGACTTACAAAGGCACCTTTGACCGTTTTCTGTCCATCATTTTTCCATCCCCCGGCAACCACGATGAACACACCAAGCCGTCGTTCAGCGGGTACTGCGCGTTCTGGGGCAAGGCCGCACATGCGCCCGGACTGTATTACAGTTTCGATCTCGGCGGCTGGCACGTCATCAGTCTCAACAGCGTATCGTTCCGCGATGGAAAAGAGGACGCGAGGAAGCAGATTCAGTGGCTCAAGTCCGATCTCGCCGCCCACCCGCAGACGCCGGTGATTGCCTACTGGCACTACCCTTACTTTTCGCGCGCCAAGCATTGCGGCGATCCAAAGATGAAACCGTTGTGGCAGGCGCTCGAAACGCACGGTCCCGCGTTGGTCTTCAGCGGCCACAATCACGTTTATGAACGCTTCCCCGCACTCGATGCCGAAGGAAACCCGTCGGACGCCGGCCGAGGTGTCCAGCAATTTGTCATTGGCTCCGGTGGCGCCAAGCCGGTTGACAGCGAGAAGAAAGACGCCAAAGGCCCGTCCTCGCAGGTCTTTCATGGCGGCACACAACATGTCGGGTTCTTTGCCCTTCGACCTGACGGTTCGTACGCCTTCACCATCAAATCGGTCGCCAAAGACGGCAAGACCGCTGTCGTGGATCAAGGCAAAGGAAAACTCAAGACCTCATGAGAACAACCACTCTGTTGATAACCGCACTGATAACCGCGCTGAGCTGCGCCGCTGACACGAAGATTGTGCTGATTGCCGGGAAAAGCAGTCACGGACATGGCGCGCATGAACACAACGCCGGGATGTTGTTGTTCAAGAAATGTCTCGACCAAGTGCCGGGCATCAAGGCTGAGGCTTGCCTCAACGGCTGGCCACAAGACATTCGCGTCTTCGACGGTGCGGCGGCCGTGGCGATTTACAGTGATGGCGGCGGCGGACATCCTGCGTTGCAGGACAACAATCTCCAAACGCTCGGCAAACTGATGGACAAAGGCGCCGGTCTTGCGCTGATTCACTACGCCGTCGAGCCGACCAAGGAGAAAGGTGAGAAGGAATTTCTTGACTGGGTCGGCGGTTGTTTTGAAATCCACTGGTCGGTCAATCCATACTGGACCGCCAACTTCAAAGACCTGCCCAAACATCCGATTACCCGCGGCGTAAAACCGTTCTCAATCGCGGACGAGTGGTACTATCACATGCGTTTCACCGACAACATGCGGGGCGTCACGCCAATCCTCTTCGACCTGCCAAGCCTCAATACACTGAAACGCAAGGACGGCCCGCACGAAAACAACCCCGGCGCCCGCAAAGACGTTGCCGACGGCAAACCGCAGGTCGTCGCGTGGGTGTTCGAGCGCGCCAACGGCGGGCGCGGCTTCGGTTTCACCGGCGGCCACAATCACGCCGGCTGGACCGACGAGAACATGCGCAGGATTGTCCTCAACGCGCTGCTCTGGGTCGCGAAGGCTGAGGCGCCGGCCGATGGCGTGCAGGCCAAGGTGACCGACGATGATCTGAAAGCCAACCTCGACGATAAGGCTTCCCCCAAGCCACGGAAAAAGAAATGAACCTTTCCGGTAAAACCGCCTTAGTCACCGGCGCGGCGAAACGTGTTGGACGCGAGATCGCGCTGGCGTTGGCGCGCCGCGGCGCGAACGTCGTCGTTCACTACAACACCTCGGCGGCGGATGCGCGTCGCGTCGTGGCGGAGATTGAGGCGCTCGGCGTGAAGGCGCTGGCGGTTCGAGCGAACCAGTCGAAGGCGCGTGAAGTGCGCGAAGCCGTCCGAAAAGCAGCGCAGCGGTTTGGAGGGATTGACGTGCTGGTCAATTGCGCGGCGGTGTTCCAGCGGACGCCATTCGCAGCGTTGACCGAGCGGGACTGGGATTTTCACCTCGACGCAAACCTGAAGGGGCCATTTCTATTTGCGCTGGAGGCGAGCCGGTATATGCGTCGCGGCAAGATCGTGAACTTTGCCGACTGGGTCGCATGGCGTCCGTACCGGAATTATCTGCCGTATGTGGTGTCGAAGGCAGGCGTCGTCTGCCTGACAAAGGCGCTGGCAAAAGAACTGGCGCCGAATATCCAAGTCAACGCCGTCGCGCCCGGGCCGGTGCTGTTGCCGTCAGACTTCACGGAACCGCAGAAACGGGCCGTGCGCAACGCGACACTGCTCAAACGGCTCGGCTCGCCCGCGGATGTTGTCGCTGCCGTTTTGTTCTTGTTGGAGGGCAGCGATTTTATTACTGGCCATGTGGTGGTGGTGGACGGCGGGCGGTTGCTCGCAGGAGACTGAATCATGTTCAAGGTTACGAAAACGATAGACTTTTGTTACGGTCATCGCCTGATGAACTACGAGGGCAAATGCCGGCATTTGCACGGGCACAACGGACGGCTGGAGGTGGACATCGCGCTACCGACGCTAGATGGGCGTGGCATGGTACAGGATTTTTCGGAGATCAAACGGACATTGAAGGAATGGATTGATGCGACGTTGGACCACCGGATGTTATTGTGGAAGGACGACCCGATGGTGGCGGTGTTGCGCGAGCGAGGCGAGGTATTCGTCGCGCTGGAGGTGAACCCGACGGCGGAGAACATTGCCAAGATGGTGTTCGACTATGCGCTCGAGCGCGGCTTGCCGGTCACGGCGGTGCGGTTGTGGGAAACACCCAGCTCCTGCGCGAGTTATCGCGCGCAGACATGAAGATACTGCCACGAGAATTCACCTTGCGTCCGTATGAGCCGCGCGACCGCGAGGCGGTGCGGCAGATTTGTTGCGAGACCGCCGACAGTGGCGAACCGATGGATGGCTGGTTTCCCGACCGCGAGATTTTCGCGGACTTGCTGATGCGCTACTACACCGACTGCGAACCGGAATCCTTGCTGGTGGCAATGTCCGATGGCCGCGTGGTCGGCTATTTGGCAGCCTGCCGTGACACAGCGCGGTTTCGTCGCATGATGGCGTTCTGGATTGTGCCGGCAACGGTGTTGAAGGCGATGCTGCGAGGCACGCTCTGGCATCCGAAACTGCGGGCATTGCTCTGGGCGAACCGCCACATCGGGCAGTGGCGCGACCATGTTTCGGTGGATGCCTACCCCGCGCACCTGCATATCAACCTGCGGCACAACTACCGCGGTCTGCACATTGGCCAACGTCTCCTCGATCAATGGCTTCGCCAAGCCCGCGCGGCGGAAATCCGCGGCGTGCACGCCGCTGTCAACGCCAGCAATACCCGCGGCGCTCGTTTCTTCAA
>CAZNOK010000094.1:0-18728 GCA_964574605.1 uncultured Verrucomicrobiota bacterium | reverse complement strand
TTATGGTGGTGTGGCCAATGGTGCCGCTTGCGGTGATTGGCCATTGGTTGTTGATTCCGCGATTCAGCGCGCTTGGCGCGGCGTCGGTGACAACCAGCTTGACCGCGTGTGCGGCGGCAGCGTCAGTCGGCGCGATCTGGCGATTGTGGCGTGTGGCGCCGCCGGTGGCGTCGCTGGCGCGCAGCGTGTTGTTGTGCGCGGGCGCGTTTGCGCTGGCGTCGCTCTGGCCGACGGCCGGTGTGATGCTGGTGGTGAAACTGGCGGTCATTTCGGTGTTGGTTGTGGTCGGCTATCTGGCGTTGGGGGAGTTCAGCAAACGGGAGATCGAACTGGCGTGGTCGCTGGTGCCGGGATGGAAGCGATGAACGGTATTGACCCCAAGCTGTCAGTGGTGATCGCCACGCCGGAAGATTACCGGAGCATTCGCAAGACGGTCGGTTACCTGCGCCAGCAGACGGCACGCGAAGAACTGGAACTGGTTATCGTCGCGCCCGGCAAGATAACGACGGAGGATCTGCCGGGGTTTTGCCGTGTCCAAGTCGTGGAAGTCGGCGCCGTCACAACGGTCGGTCGGGCCAACGCCGCTGGCATTCGCGCGGCGAGCGCGCCGGTCGTGGCGCTGGCGGAGGACCATTCGTTTCCCGATCCTGACTGGGCGGCGGCGTTGATCGCGGCGCACCGGCAGCCGCACGCGGTGGTTGGCCCCGTCGCCCGCAACGCCAATCCCGATACCGCCGTGAGCCGGGCCGATTTTCTGATGGGATACGGGCCGTGGGCTGAGCCGCAGCCGGCGGGCGAACGGGAGTTTCTGCCGGGCCACAACAGCAGCTATAAACGCGATCTGTTGCTGGCGTACGGCGAGCGGCTGGAGGCGATGATGGAAGCGGAGACGGTGTTGCACTGGGATCTGCGGGCGCGCGGCCACACGCTGTGGCTGGAACCATCGGCACGGACTGCACACGTCAATTTTCACCGGTGGGGCACGTGGCTGGCGGCGCAGTTTCACTCGGGCCGGGTATTCGCGGCGGTGCGCGCGGAACGCTGGCCGGCGTGGCGGCGGCTGGTGTTCGTGTGTGGTTCGCCATTGATTCCGCTGGTGCGGCTGTGGCGGCTGTGGCAACTATCTCCGGCGTTGGTGATCGGGCTGGCAGGCGACGCGCTGGGCCAGATGGCTGGATACGCAGCGGGCGGCGGTGGCTCAGCGCGGAAACTGGCCCGCTACGAGTTTCACCGGGAAGATTGACGAGCATGAGAAGCCACGAACGCAAACGCAGCCTTGTGAAGTCGCCGCGGCTGGCCTGGGATGTCTTGGTTCGCAGGCGGTATGCTTTTGTGTACGATCGAATGCCGATGACCATCACCGGCATGTCGTTCGCCAAGCGGCTGAACCTGTGCCGCTCGGCCGGCAATCTGCTTTACCGACGGCTTCATCCGTGGAGCATGCCGCTGCACATGCAGTTCGAGTTGACCAACTACTGCAACCTGCATTGCCCGGTCTGTCCGACCGGCATCGGGTTCATCAAGCGCCGCCCGGCCGCGATGGATGTCGGGTTGTTTGAACGGGTCATGGACGAAGTCGGGCCGTACCTGTTGACGGCTTCCTTGTGGAATTGGGGCGAACCGCTCCTGCATCCGGATCTGGAAGAGATTCTGCGGGTGGCGCGGAAACATCCCGTCGTGCTCCTGCTTTCGACCAACGGCCAGACACTTGACGACGAACGCGTCCAATCGGCGCTGCTGCGGCAACCGCCATCGCATCTGATCGTGGCGATTGACGGGCTGACCGACGAGACCAACTCCCGCTACCGCACCGGGGCGCGCCTGAAGCCGGCACTCGACGGCGTCCGTCGCCTTGCCGAACAGAAGGGGCGGCGACGCCAGGCGCTGCCGGTGCTGCACATGCGCTATCTCGTGATGAAACACAACCAGCACGAACTGCCGCACATCGAGGCGTTTGCCCGCGAGAACCAATTCGACCTGTTGAGTCTGCGGAGGCTCTCGTTGATTGACACGGAATCGTCAGACGCGTTGCAGGGTGCATTCGCCCCGGAGGGCCGGTGCTGGCGCGGCTACGAGTACGACGGGGGACGGCGACTGCATCGCCGCGACTTCCTCTGCTTGGAGCCGTTCTGGTTCCCGACGCTGTTGGCCGATGGCACGGTGGTCGCCTGTGAACAGGACTGCAACGCGCAGCAAGCCCTCGGCAAAGTGGAGGGAGATGCCTCCTTCACGGACGTATGGCGCTGCGAGCAGGCAGCCGGGATTCGTCGGGCCATTCGCGATCATTCCGACCAGTTGAGTTTCTGCCGGAACTGTCCGTACTGGGACCGCGCCGAGACGGATGTCAGCGTCCAAACCGTGTTCCTCAATGACCACATTGACTTTGCAAACCTGCTGGCCCTCCAGACGCCACGACCAGCGCCCCCAGGGGGAATGACGGCATGATCCAGTTCTCCGTCATCGTGCCGACGCGCAATCGTCCAAGCCAGTTGCGGGAATGTCTGGGCGCGCTGGCTCGTCAGGAATTTCCTAGGGACCACTTCGAGGTGATCGTCGTGGATGACGGCAGTGAACCGCCGTGGAAGGCAGACCCCGGCGTCAGGCTCGTGCGCCAGTCGCACGCCGGCCCGGCGGCGGCCCGCAACACCGGTGCCGCGCACGCGCGCGGCCGCTGGCTGGCGTTCACCGACGACGATTGCCTGCCGACGCCGGACTGGTTGGCGACATTGGCGGCGCGCCTGACGGCGCACCCCGACCATCTGCTCGGCGGCGCGGTCATCAACCTTCTGGCGGACAACCCGTATGCCTCCGCCAGCCAGCAACTCGTCAGCTACCTGTTCCGCTATTACAACGCCGATCCGAATCAGCCCCGGTTCTTCACCTCCAACAACATGGCGGTCGCCGCCGCCGCGTTTCAGGCTGCCGGCGGATTCGACGACGGCCTTCCGCGCGCCGCGGCGGAGGACCGCGAGTTGTGCGACCGCTGGCTGCATCAGTGCCGCCCCATGAGCTTCGTGCCCGACGCCGTCGTGCATCACGCGCACCCGCTCACCTTGCGTGGATTCTGGAGCCAGCATTTCAACTACGGTTGCGGCGCGCGTTACTACCACCTCGCTCGCGCCCGGCGCGGCGGCGGCCCGTTGCGGGTTGAGCCGTGGCGGTTCTACGCCAACCTGTTGTGCTACCCGTTCGCCGCCGCTGTCCCCCATTCGCTCCGGCAGGCCACGCTGCTGTTTGTCGCTCAGACCGCCAACGCGCTCGGCTATTTCATGGAATGGTTCCTCGCCAAACCGGAGTCCGGAGCGGCGAAATACTGGGAACAGGTCGGCGCGGAATGGCAACAAGCGCAGCCGGACAAACTCTGGCGGTCGCACAGCGACGCGGTGAACCGCGCGTGGCTGGCATCGTGCTGGCCACAGCGGCATGTCGAGCGCGCGTTGAAGACGGACATGTTCGACGAGGCAGTCGGCGAGGGCGTGTTTGGGCTGTTGAAGTCGCGCGCCCGGTTCGCGGTGGGAATGGACATTGCGCTCGCGATGAAGCCGCTTGTCGGCGCGGACGCGCGGCGGTTGCCGTTTGCGGACGGCGCGTTCGATCTGATCGTGTCGAACTCGACGCTCGATCATTTCCAGACGGAGGAGGAGTTGGTCGCGAGTCTGCGCGAGTTGCGCCGGGTGTTGCGGCCGGGCGGGGAACTGTTGTTGACGCTGGACAACGCGGCAAATCCGCTGGTCGCGATTCGCAATGTGTTGCCGTTCCCGTTGCTGCACCGGCTGGGCCTGACGCCGTATCAAGTCGGCGTCACCTGTGGCCCGTCGCGGTTGCGGCGATTGTTGCGCGAAACGGGCTTCGATGTGGGCGCGACGGACGCGCTCCTGCATTGTCCGCGCGTGTTCGCGGTGAAACGGGCGCGCGCGGTGCAACAGTCCGGCGATGCGGCGCGACAACAAGAGTTTTTGGCCGGGCTGATGAAGTGGGAGCGGCTGGCGCGCTGGCCGACGCGCTGGCTGACAGGTTATTACGTGGCCGTAAAAGCTGTCCGCAAACCATGAAGGTGCTCAAAGAAAAGACGCAGTCGCTCTGCCCCGTTTGCCGGGAGACGATCTCAGCCCGCGTGGTGGCGGATGATGGCAACGTGCTCTTGGAGCATCAATGCCCGCGGCACGGCGTGAGACGGGCGCCGGTGGAACGCGACGCGGAGTTCTTCGCCGCGGTGATGACGCGGTCGCGGAACAAGCCAAGTCCGCCGCCGTATCTGATGGTGTTCCCGACGTATCGTTGCAACATCAACTGCAACATCTGTTATGTGCCGCGTCGCGACCCCGCGATGGACATGTCGTTGGAGGAAGTCGGCGCGGTTTTGGATCGGTGGCCGCACCCTGACGTGTTTTTCGCGGGCGGCGAGCCGACGGCGATGGAGAACCTGCCGCAGATCATCGCGCTCACACGCGCGAAAGGTAAACGCCCGTACATCGTGACCAACGGCATCCGCCTCGCCGAGCCGCGCTATGTCGCGGAACTGGCGCGGAACGGATTGCACGGCGTGTCGCTGTCGCTGAACGCGCTTGACGGCAAGACGCTCGAAGCCACGGACGGGCGGGATTACCTCGATGCGAAGTTGCAGGCGATAACGAACCTGAAACGGCGGTTGCGCCGGTTCGCAATCTGTTTCTCGCTGGTGCGCGGCGTCAACGAAGCCGAGTTCGGCAAAGTGTTCCGCTTCGCGCTGCGGCAATATCCGTTTGCGCGTTCATTTCACGCGGAGTGTCTGCCCGGCATTGGCCGCAGCATCAATGGCAAGCGCATGTTTCTGTCGGAGATGCTTGATCTGCTCGCCAACAGCGCCGGCGTGACACGGTCGCGTCTGTTGGCGCTGGCCGCGCAGGGCAAGGCGACGGTCGGCCCGTATGGGTTCGCCGCCGACTACCGCGATCTTGGCGCGCCCGTCACCGGCCTGTTGCCGGCGGCGGTGATGGCGGTCACGAAAGCGATACGGTCGCGTCGGCCCGACATGCGGGTGCGCGTGATCGCGGGGCCGTTGACGGACTCGGTGGACTTGGAGGAGACGTGGAGCGCGACCACGACGATGGTGGTGTCGAAGGAAAATCCAGTGATGCCATTGTGGGAATACCTGATTCGTTATCACGGAGGACGACATGAGTCAGCCTGATCCTGTCGCCACGCTGGCGATGAGAGCGATCACGACGTTCTATCGTCGCCTGTTCTTCGTTGTGCGCGCACTGGACAAACCGATTCCCGAACTTCATTCCCAGTTGCCCATCGAGATGAAGCTGTTGACGGAGCGCGATCTCGATGCGCACTGCGTGTTCCGTCCCGACCAGAAACCGGAACAAATCCGGAACAGATTGCGGGCGGGACACCGGTGTCATGTCAGTTGGCATCAGGGACAAATCGCGGATGCCGCGTGGTGCGCCACGGGGCGCGGACCGGTTCCGTATTTCGGGCGCGACCTGATCGTCGGCGCGGGCGACGTTTTCATTTTCGACGCCTACACGTTGCCGAGCCATCGCGGCCACAACCTGTTCATGGCGAAGTTCGCCCACATCTTCCGCGCGACTCGCGACGCAGGATACGCCCGCAACACCGGCGTCGTGGCAGTGGAGAACCGAACTTCCATGACGGTGTTGCGGCGACTGGGCTGCGAGGCCATCGGATTGTACTTCAGCGTCGGCCTCGGTCCGTGCCGGTTGATTTGGCGGCAACCGTTCACCGAAGAACCGTTGCCGGAGATGGTGGCTCGCAACGGGGAGGGACAATAGACCGTGTGCGGGATCGCTGGCATCGCATTCAACGACACCTCACGCCCGGCCGACGAGCCGATGTTGCGACGGATGACCGCGGTCATGCGCTACCGCGGGCCGGACAGCGAAGGATTTCACGTCGGAGCCGGCATCGGACTGGGAATGTGCCGGCTCAGCATCATTGACACGGTCACGGGCGATCAACCGATCGCCAACGAGGACGGTTCACTCGTCGTCATCTGCAACGGCGAAATCTACAATTACGTCGAACTGCGCGAACAACTGCTGGCCAAAGGCCACCGCTTCCGCTCGCACTCCGACGTCGAGGTCATCGTCCATCTGTACGAGGATGACCCGGACGGATTCTTAGATCGGTTGCGCGGGATGTTCGCGTTTGCGCTTTGGGACGCCAAGCGCCGGCGATTGCTGCTGGTGCGGGACCGGCTCGGCATCAAGCCGCTGCATTACGCCGTGACGCGCGAAGGAATCGTGTTCGGCTCGGAACTGAAAACCGTCCTCGCCTCCGGATTGATTCCCCCGACGCGCAACGAGCGCGCCTTGAAGGAGGTGTTTGCGCTCGGTTTTGTTCGGGCGCCGCACACGATGATCGCCGGGGCGCGGCGGTTGTTGCCGGGACAATGGCTGCGGTTTGAGGCCGGACAGGTGACAACGAAGTGTTATTGGGATGTCACGTTTCCGGATCACAACGAATATGACCGCTCCCTCAGCGCCGACCGATGGGCGGAGGCGTTGCGGGAGAAACTTGCCGAGACGGTGCGGCTGCACCTGCGCAGCGATGTGCCGGTGGGGACGTGGCTGAGCGGCGGGATTGATTCGAGCGCGGTGACGGCGTTGATGTGCCGCGAACTGCGGAAGCCGTTCCACTCGTTCACGCTGGGTTTCGAGAGCCGCGACATTGACGAAGTGAAACAGAACCGTTTGTTGGACGAGTATCCTGACTACCAACTCATCGGCCACCGGATGGAATGTGGCGGGGAACACTCCGAATTGTTGTCGCGCGCCGTCTGGCATCGGGAACAGCCGTTCGGTCTTCCGTTGTTCATTCCGCGGATGCTCATCTCGGAACTGGCGGCGAAACACGTCAAGGTGGTGCTGACCGGCGAAGGCGCCGATGAAACTCTCGGCGGCTATCGTTGGTATCGGCTCCACAAGATTCTCGCGCCGCTTGCCGTGTTGCCCCAGGCGTTGCGAACCGAGGCCGCGCGCTGGATGTGGAGCCGTTGGTCCGGCGCGGCGCGAATCCTGAAAGCACCCGCCGAGCTGGGTTTGGCGCGGTTCGGCGCGCTGATTGGCGCGCGGGGAAAGGAATTGCCGGAAGATTTGTTTGTTTCCGGCGGTGAGGAACCGGAGGAGTTGAATCTGCCCGATGCGTTTCGGCGCTGGCATCCGTTCGCGCAGGTGCAGTATCTCGACATGAAATGGCGCCTAGCCGACATGATCATCCCGCTCGTGGACCTGCCCTCGATGGCATACTCGCTCGAAGCGCGCGTGCCGTTCCTCGACCACGAGTTTGTCGAGTTTTGCAGCACGATCCCGCCGTGGATCAAAATGCGCGGCCTGCGGGAAAAAGATGTTTTGCGCCGCGCGATGCGGGGCGTCGTCCCGCCCGAGATTTGCCGGCGCAAAAAATTCGGCATGTCCGCGCCGACCCGCGACTGGATGCCGAAGGTGATTCCACTGCTCGCGGAACGTCGCCGGCGGGACGACGGCTGCTTCAACCCGTCCCGCGTGGCCGCGCTCATATCGGAACATCAGGCGGGACGACAAGATCAAAGCCGGCTGTTGTTGGGTGTGTTCACGACGCAGCTTTGGAATGATATATTCCTGAAAACGAACTGAACCATGTCAGGCATTGCAGGCATAGCGTTTCACGACACATCTCGCCCGGCGGACAACGCAATGTTGTCGCGCATGACGGCGATCATGCGGCACCGCGGTCCCGACGGCGACAGCTTTCACCTGTCGCCCGGCGTCGGCTTGGCGATGTGCCGGCTCGACATCAAGGACCCGGCGGCGAGCGTTGGGCCGGTGACGAACGAAGACGGCTCGGTCGTCGCCGTTTGCAACGGCGAAATCTACAATCACGCGGCACTACGCGAGCGGTTGCTGGCGAAAGGTCACCGGTTCCAGACGCCGGCCGACGTGGAGGTCATTGTCCATTTGTACGAAGACGACGCCGACAGTTTCTTGGAGAAATTGCGCGGCATGTTCGCGCTGGCGGTCTGGGACGCGAAACGACAGCGACTGCTGCTGGCACGCGACCGTTTTGGAATCAAACCGCTGCACTGGGCGTTGACCTCGCAGGGATTGGTGTTTGGCTCGGAATTGAAGACGGTCCTCGCCTCCGGCCTCGTGTCGCCGCAACTCGATGGACAGGCTGTGAGGCAAGTCTTGAGGCACGGGTTCGTGTGGACGCCGCGCACGATGGCAGCAAACGTGAGCCGGGTGTTGCCCGGCGAGGCGGTTCGCTTTGAAGGGGGCAAGGTGACGACGAAGTTGTATTGGGACCTCTCGTTCCCCGACGCGGACGGTTACGATCGGAGCGTGACGGCGGATCAATGGGCCGATGGATTGCGGGAACAGATCGCCGGGGCGGTCCGCGTCCGTCTGCGCGGCGATGCGTCGGTGATCGGCTCGTGGCTGAGCGGCGGGATTGATTCGAGTGTGGTGACCGCCTTGATGTGCCGTGAACTGCGAACGCCGGTTCATTCGTTCACGCTGGGCTACGAAAACCAAGCCCTTGATGAATCGCGCAACCGCCTGTTGGATGCGTACCCAGAGTTTCAACTGGTGGGCCACCGCACCGAGTGTCGCCGTCAACACATTGATCTTTTGCCGCAGACCGTCTGGCACCGCGAGCAACCATTGCGGGCTGGCGTGGACATCCCGCGGATGATCATTTCCGAATTCACCGCCAAGCAGATCAAAGTCGTGTTGACGGGCGACGCCTCCGATACCCTCTTGGGCGGCAGTTCATGGTTCTCCGCGAACAAGGTTCTCGCGCCGTTTGCCCCGCTGCCGCAACCGATCCGACGAATGATTGCGCGCGCGCTGTCGGGCCGCTGGCCCGGCGCGGCGCGGATCCTGATGGCGCCCGCGGAAATCAACCAGGCGCGTTTCGAGGCGCTGACCGGCCTGACCGCGATGAAGGTGCCGGAGGATTTGCTGGCCGATGAACGCGCGCTTGCAAGCCAAGACTCCCCGATGCTGACGCTGCCGGATGCGTTTCCCCGCTGGCATTGGTTTCCGCAACTGCAATATTTCAGCATCAAAGCGTACTTCTGCCGGCAGGTTCTTTTGCAAACAGACCTGCCGGCGATGGCGTATTCGCTGGAAACACGGATCCCGTTCCTCGACGATGCGGTCGTGGAGTTTTGCGCCCGCATTCCGCCTTGGCTGAATATGCGCGGCCTCCAAAAGAAATACATCCTGCAACGAGCCGTGCGCGACATTCTGCCGCCGGAACTTTGCCGGCGAAAGAAATTCGCCATGGCCGCTCCGACTCGCGACTGGATGACGGGCGCGTTGCCGGAGTTTGCGGCATCACTGTTGTCTGGGCAATCTGTCCGGGAGAAAGGACACTTCAACCCGTCCCGCGTTGCCGCGCTCCTGGCGGAACATCAAACCGGACAGCAGGACCACAGCCGGCTGCTGATGACCATCCTGAGCACGCAACTGTGGGACGACCTGTTCGTGAAACGGTTCTCATGCGCTACAGCCTGACGGTATCCTTGACTCACCCGCTTTTCTAACGTACAAGCCCCAGCACGATGAAATTAGTCCACAAAGGCAAACCACAGGCGCTGAAAGAAACATTCCTCGGCAAGGTCGAAACCGCGCCGGGATTTTTGAAGCGATTCGTTCTCCTGAACAGGAAGCTCAACCCGAACGCTCCCTGCCACATTGCCACGCACCTCGTCAAGAACCTGAAAGACAAACCCGAACCATACGTCCACGCGCACGCCCACCCGTCGAGCAATGAAATCGGCCTCGTCATCGGCCAGCCCGGCGCGCTCGAATACGAAATCGTCCTCAACGGCAAAACGCACCGACTTCGTTCGCCGTCGTCCGTGTTCATCCCGGCGGGGACCGTTCACCGCGCCCGTGCCCTCCGCGGCAGCGGCGCCTACGTCTGCATCCTGATGGACGCCAAGGGACCCAGCTCTGCAAACAGCAAACGACAGACCGCCTGACGCCGCCAAGCTTCAGGAACTCATCGCCGGCAGTTGGAAGGCGCAAGCGATTTACGTTGCCGCCGAACTGCGGCTCGCTGACCTCCTCGCCAACGGCCCGCGCACCAGCGCCGATCTCGCCCAATCCACCGGTGCCAACGCTGACGCGCTCCACCGGCTCCTGCGCGCGCTGACCACGATTGATATCTGCCACGAACGCGACGACGGCGCCTTTGAGATTACGGCAACGGGCGCGTTGCTCAAAACCGACCTGCGCGCTTGGACAATTTGGTGGGGAGCATACCTCTGGCCCGTCTGGGGCAAGCTGCTGCACAGCGTCAAAACCGGCACGAGCGCCCGGAAACTCCTCCTCGGCACCGACGGCTTCGAGCACCTCCAACGCGACCGCGCCGCTGCTGCCGTCTTCAACGAAGCGTTCCGCGAAGTCACACGACTCGCCTGCCGCGACATCGTCGCCGCCTACGATTTCTCCGGAGCAAAACGCGTCGCCGACATCGGCGGCGGCTACGGCCAACTTCTCCTCGCCATCCTCGAAGCGCACCCGCACCTCAGCGGCATCCTCTTCGACCTGCCGCACGCCACACCGGAAACCGGACTCCCCGACCGCTGTGAATTCGTCGCCGGCGATTTCATGAAGTCAGTCCCAGCCGGCGCTGATGTTTACCTCCTCAAGCACGTCATCCACGACTGGAACGACGACCAAGCCAGACTCATCTTGGAAAACTGCCGGCGCGCGATGACGGACGAGGCACGGCTGCTGGTCATTGAGCGAATCCTGCCGGAACATTTCCGGAACACGGCGCGCGACCAGTCCGCCGCCCGCACCGACCTGACGATGTTGATCGCCCACTCCGGCCGAGAACGGACAAAGGCGGAGTTTCACGAACTTCTCGATGCCGCCGGTTTCCGCGTCACGCGAATCGTTCCGGCAGGACAGGCGCTCAGCATCATCGAAGCCCGGGCAGCTTGTGGCCGTCCGTGAGACGCGGCTCTTCGCGCACCACGCGGAACGTGTCCGCCTGACGCCACAAGTCTGACGCCAACGCGTTGCCCGGCCGTCCGCGTTGGAGATTCTCCAAGACAGTCCGAATGAATTTCGCCTCGTCCAGCCCCTTCACGTCGGGGCTGACCGCGATCACGATCTTGTTCAATCCGTGATCGTCCGCCGTCTGCCGGACTTGAAATGAATCCGGCCTCTCGATGATGGCGCTGATGGCGTCGTGTAACTCGGAGGCCATCACGGTCATTCCTTCCACCGTGATTCTTTCGTTGCTGCGGACGTTCGACATATGGAGGTCGAACCCCAGTTCGCCGAACAGGCAACTGCAACGTTTCGTCGCGAGGTCGCCGCAATCGCCCAGTTCCGTGTTCAACATGATCTTGCCCGCGTTCGGCGTCAGCGACGTGTAGAGGAAACTCCGGTCGCGCTGGATCACGGCAAGGCGGTCGCTGTAGAAGTGCATGTCGTCGGCGCTCGCGCAATTCGGACAGGCCGCCGCGACGAGGCCGGTCTCGGCGGAGATGTAGCGCGGGAACACTTTCGCGCCGGTGGACTCGATGAAACGTTTCCGATGCTCGGTGAGCGGTTCGCCGCCGGAGAAAAGGACGCAGCCGCTGATGTCGGTGCCGGTCTCCAGCGCGGTCTCCGCGATGCGGACGACGGAGCTGCCGTACGAGCGAACGACGGCGCAACCGCGTCGCCGCTTGGCGTCGGCGAGCCACGCGACGACTTTGCCGGCGCACGAGAGGTCGGCGAATTCGGGACGGCAGCGCAGCAGCCAGAGCGCGAGCCGGCCTTCAAGCGTCGTGTTCCGCGTGTGCGAGAACCATTTCTCCGGCGGGCGGCCCATTTTCAGGTTGAACAGGAGGTTGCCGATGCCGGCGACGCCAGGCGGCATGGGGAACCAGATCGCCGTCGGTGCGTCGAGCACGCCGTGCATTTCGTAGAGCAACAGTTCGTGCGCGCTTTCCTCTGCGAGAAACTCCCAGTCGAACGAGACGCGCATGCTTTTGCCCCGGCTGCCGCTGGTGGTCGCTTCGTAGCGGTGTCCGCCAAGGTAGGGATTGTCGAAGTCGCCCTCGCGCGCTTTGAACTCGTCGAGGCTGACGCACACACCGGCATCGTGGAGTTTTTCGAGTGTCTTCTCGATGCCGCACGCCCTGACGCTGTCAGCGAGGTCGTTGTGCTCGCAACCGGCCCGGAGCAACAGTTTGCGATACGGGCTGGCCGGGAGATCGTAGATCAACTTCTTCGCGAGCGCGACAAAATCGCCGTCGCGGTTCTCCATCCGACGGCGGATGTCGGCAACGGCTTGGTCGTGTGTGACCGGCGTTTGCAGGAATCGGCGGAAACCGCCGGCCAAGCGCGCCAATTGTTTGACTCGCGCCAGTCTCATCCTGACCGTCGTGTTCCGGTTTTGTTCCGGCTACACCAGTTTGTCGCAGCCGGTGCTGATTGGCTCGAAATGGCCGGGGCCGGGTTTGAGTTTCCCCTGCGGCGGAACGAGGTCTTGCTTCGAGGCGTTCAGCAACCAGTCCCACGAGATCGTCTTGCCGGTGTAGGCTGCCGTGCGCAGGCCGATGGCCGTCAATGTGGTCTCGGCGATGCGCTGGCCTTCGTTGAGCAGGTTGCCGGAGCGGATGCTCTTGATCAGGTCAATGTGTTCCTGATCCTGGCCGTTGACCTGTTCGCCTTGGTACGTCCACGGGTTCTCGCCCTTGATGGTATCGGTGCAATCGCTGGCGCCCTTGCTGCCGATGAGCTTCTCGGCGCTGGGACGGCCGGTGCCGGGACCGTGCCCGGTGAACGCGGTGCAACGGGCGCCGTTGGCGTATTCCATTTCGCCGAAGATGTGGTCCCAGATGTTGCCGTTGTATTTTTCCCAGTTGGCATCGCTGCCGTTGTTAAACTTCTTGCAGACTTCCTTGGCTTGCTCGCTGTAGTCGCGGGACTGGCGTCCGCCGACGGCCATGAACTTCTTCGGCGGACCGTTGAAACACCAGTTCATCATGTCAATGTCGTGGATGGCCTGCTCGACGATCTGGTCGCCACTGAGCCAAGTGAAGTGATACCAGTTGTGGCATTGCCATTCGAGTTCGCTCATCCCTTCGCTGTCCGAACGGTACCAGATGCCGCCGCCAAACCAGTAGCACTGGCCGGCGAGCAGTTCGCCGATCGCCCCGGCGTGGATGCGTTTCAACGTCTCGACGCGACGGAACTCATGCCGGCGCTGCGTGCCGCAGACGATGGCGCGATTCTTTTGCGTGGCGATCTTGGCGGCTTCCATGACGAGCCGGCAGCCGGCAACGTCGCTGGCGATTGGCTTTTCGGTGAAGATGTGTTTCGGCTTCGGCGCTTTGAGCGCGGCGAGCATCTGACGCCCGCGAAACGCCGGCGTGGTGGCCATGACGAGCAGGTCGCACTCGGTCTGCGCGAGTTTCTCGTGGCAATCAAAACCGTGGAAGATGTGGTCGTCCTTGATCTTGACGCGGTCCTTGTATTTCGGGTCTGCGATCAGTTTCTCGCGGCCACTCATCGCTTTGTGCTCGAAGAGGTCGGCGCAGGCGATGACTTCAGTGCCCGGATCGGCGCCGAGGCATTGGCGGATGGCGCCGCTGCCGCGCCCGCCGCAACCGAGCCAGCCGACCTTGATGATGCCGGAGCCGGCGGCGTGGACGGTGTTCATGGCGCCGGTGACCAACGCGGCGGCGCCGAGTGTTTTGGTGGTGGAGGTGGTTGACATGGAAATTCTCCTTTATTTCTTCTTGCCTTTGCCCTTGCCTTGTTTCTTCTTCGGCACCTCAACCGGCAAGCCGGGCAACTGATACTTGCCCGGCACGGCGACCGCTGGAACGGGCTTGGAGTCGGTCAGCTTGAGATCGGCGGGAGGCACGAGGTTGAGGTCGCACTTGGCCATGAACCACGAGCGGTTGAACTGGCGCTGGGAGTAACCTGACTCGCGCGCCATGATCGCGGTGAGCGTGCTCTCGGCGACGCGCTGGCCTTCATTGAGTGGCGTGCCGCTGCGGATGCTGGCAATGAGATCGGTGTGCTCCTGCACATACGGGTCGGTCGCCTGTCCTTCGAACTTCCACGGTTTCTCGCCGCTGATGGAGGCGTTGCTCTGGTCGAGGTTCGCGATACCCTTGGTGCCGACGATGCGTTCGCAGACGCGCCAGTCGGTGCCGTCAATCTGGCGGCAGGTGCTGATGGTGCGAATGTCGCCGGGATAGAAAAACTCCGTGCCGAAATGATCGAAGATGTTGCCGAACACCTCGCCTTTGCGGAACTGTCGCCCCGCGAGCGAATGAACCGAGTCGGGCAACGCGTTGAACGCCCAGTTGACGACGTCAATGTTGTGGACGTGCTGCTCGACGACGTGATCGCCGCTGAGCCACGTGTAGTAATACCAGTTGCGGATTTGCCACGCGACATCCGGTTCGTTCGGCTCGCGTTTCTTGACCCAGTGGCCGCCCAAGCCGCCCATATTCCAATAGCATTGCGCGCCAACGATGGTCCCGATATCGCCCCCGTGGATGCGTTTCATCGCCTCGACGTAGTGCGCCTGATGCCGGCGCTGCGTGCCGGCGACAACGGCGAGTTTCTTTTCGGCGGCCTTCTGCGAGGCGGCGATGACCATGTTGATGCCGGCCGGGCAAACCGCGACGGGTTTCTCCAGGAACACGTTCTTGCCGGCCTCGACGGCAGCGGCGAAATGAACCGGGCGGAACCCCGGCGGCGTCGCGAGAATGACCATGTCAACGTCGGCCAACGCCAGCACCGCCTTGTAGGCGTCAAGCCCGACGAAGCAACGGTTGTCGGGGACTGAAAATGCCTTCTTGAATTTTTCCATTTGGATCGGGAACACGTCGGCCGCAGCGACGATCTGGACGCCCTTGGACGACGCGAGGCAGTTCTTCGTCGCGCCGGTGCCGCGGTTGCCGCAACCGATGACGCCGACGCGAATGGTGTTGGAGGCGGCTGCCCAAACGCTGCGCGGGAGCACGCCGCCGAGGGCGAGGCTGCCCGTGAGGAGCGCCGAGTTCTTGAGGAACTGGCGTCGAGTGAGACTGGTTTTGTTTGCCATGATATATTTCTCCTGCTGAGATTGTGGCGCAGAATACCAACCGCGCCCCGAAACGCAAGCACTCTGACGCCTACTTCTTCTTGCCTTTCTTCTTTCCGCCGGGGGATGCTGCGCCTTTGTCACCGAGGAGTTTGA
The DNA here is from genome assembly GCA_964574605.1 of uncultured Verrucomicrobiota bacterium. GTDB lineage: Bacteria > Verrucomicrobiota > Verrucomicrobiia > Palsa-1439 > Palsa-1439 > CAIKAP01. The sequence goes on along the minus strand of CAZNOK010000094.1, from coordinate 3,530 downwards.
TCTCGCTCAGTTGGGTGCAGTCGGCGCCGTGGTTCGCCGTGACTTCGAGCCGGTAAGAACTGTATCCGCCGGGCTTGGCGACTTTGAAGAGCCGCGCCATGTCGCGCTGGGCGAAGCCCTGGTCGGCTTGTTGGTCAAGCGTCTCCCAACTTTGGCCATCGGTCGAGCCGAGCAGTTTCCAGTTCTTCGGATCGCGTTGCGGCTCGTCAGAGGCGGCAGTGATGACGTAGGCGGTCACCTTTTGTTTAGCATTGTTCTTGAACTGATACTGAAGCCAGAGCGTCTTCGCCTTGACGCAAAAGGTTCCGCCTTTTTCGAAGACGTCTTTCGGGTCTTCAGCGCTCGCGGTCGCGGTGCCTTTGTTCTTGCCGTTGACCGTGGAGTAACCGGAGAGGTTCAACTCGGGCGGCGGCGCCGGCCACAGGTCGGCGGCGGTTGCTTTCTTGACGTTTCGCCAAACGTTGTTCGGGTCGGCGCTCATCGTGGCGGCGAGCAGTTGGCCGCAGAGGAACAACCCGGTAAAAGAGAGTAGCAGTTTCATCGTCGTTCTCCTCAAAAAACCCGGTATGGTTTGCGGATGAGCCGCTGCGCTTCGGGCGCGTTCGTGGGCTTCATGTTCGGGCCGTCCCACTCGATCTTCTTCTTGAGCCGGATGGCGAGGTTGCCGAGCAACACCATCTCGGTGAGCGGGCCGGAGTGATCGAAGTTGGAGCCGGGCATCGGGCCGCCTTTGCAGCCGGCAATCCATTCCTTGTACGGATCGCCATCGGGCACGCGCGGAATCGTTTTCTCCGGGCGCTTGAACTCGCGCATCCGCGCTTCGGGAATCAGACGCGGGCTTTCGCAATAGCTGCTCGTGTCCATGATCGCGCCGTTGTCGCCGATCAAAATCTGGCCGCCGCCCGGCGAAATCTTCCGGTCGGCTTCCAACTCCTTCGGATGCGGCGGCAGTTTCCCGCCGTCGTACCATTTGACGGTGACGGGCGGCTGGTTGCCGCGCGCGGGGAACTGGTAGGTGATGACGGACGATTTCGGCGCGGATTCTTCCGTGCCGCCTTCAGACTCGGCCTCGACGCTGATCGGGTATTTCAAGTCAACCGCCCAGAACCCGGCGTCCATGATGTGGCACGCCATGTCGCCGAGCGCGCCGCAACCGAAATCCCACCAGCCGCGCCAACTGAACGGCAGGTAGCATTTGTTGTAAGGCCGCTCCGGCGCGACGCCGAGCCAGCGGTTCCAATCCAACGACGACGACGGCGTCATCACTTCCGTCGGGCGGGTCAAGCCTTGCGGCCAGATCGGGCGGTTTGTCCAGAAATGAATCTCGCGCACCGGGCCGATCGAGCCGGACTGCACCCATTCCTTCATCAAACGCGTGCCTTCCTTCGCGTGGCCTTGGTTGCCCATTTGCGTGACGACGCCAAACTTGCGCGCCGCCTCCGTCAACGTGCGCGCCTCCCAGATCGTGTGGCTAAGTGGCTTCTGCACGTAAACGTGTTTGCCCATCTGGATCGCCATGTAAGCGACGGGGAAATGCATGTGGTCCGGCGTGCTGACGACGACCGCGTCAATCTTGTCGTTCATCTCCGTCAACATCTGCCGGAAATCCTTGTAGAGTTTCACGTCCGGATATTTTCGGAAGCTGGCCATGCCGCGCATCTTGTCCACATCGCACAGCGCGACGATCTCCTCGCCGGCGACGCCGGCGATGTCGGACGCGCCTTTGCCGCCGCAACCGACGCAGGCGATTCGCAGCTTGCGGTTCGGCGGACAGAATTTCTTCGGCGCGGCAGTCTGATCGGCAGTCAACGACCGGATTCCTTGCAACGTCAACGCGGCGGCAGCGGCGCCCGCGAACTTCAGGAACTGTCTGCGATCCATCCCGACTTCAATCTTGGGGAATGACATGGTGCGCCTGCATACCGCAGCGCACGCCGCGACACAAGAACTTCTTTGCCGTCACGGCACGAGCACGCCGGCAGCGCGGAACTGGCTCCGTTGTGCGTAGGTCTCCGACCTCGCACTTTCGCGACCGCAGGTCTCCCAACCACCCATGAGACCTCACGGTCAAGCGGCCGGCGCGGTCAGAGACCTGCGCCGAACAAGATTCACGGACGAGCCACGCCGTCGGCTCGTCCCTACCTTTTCCTGCCGGAACAACACCGGAACTTCCGACCCGCGCGGCGCGGTCAGGAGCATCGCTTTCATCGTTGGCCGCGGGCGAGAAGAACGGGAACGGTGGTTTTGTGGAGGACTTGATGCGTCGTTGAGCCGAGGACGAATTCGCGGATGCGGGTGTGGCCATAGGCGCCCATGACGATGAGGTCGGCTTTGGTTTGCAATGCCCAGTGGAGGATCTCGACTTCGGCGTCGCCGTGGGCAAGTTGAGCGTGGACGCTGCAGCAACGCCTTTCGGCTTCCTGCTGGGCTTCGCGCAGAAACCCGGCGGCGGCGTCTTCGCTGGTGTATTGGCAGGCAGTGAGGAGCGTGGTCTCGCCGTGGAGTCGCTGGGCAAGGTCGAGGCCGTCGTGGAGCGCTTTGCGGGCACCGTCGCTGCCGTCGTAGGCGATGAGAACGCGCTCGATGGGACGAAAGGCGTCGGTGGTGACGAGCGCGGGTTTGACGGAGGCGCGGATGATGCGCTCGACGCCGGAACCGAGCATGCCGTGGGTCCATTGGGCATGTTCACCATGCTGGCCGAGGACGACGAGGTCGGCGCGTTGTTCGTAGCGGAGCATGACGGGAACAAGGCTGCCGGTGTCGTGGGCAAGTTCGCAAGGGACACCGTGGTCCTGACATTTCTTTTGGATGGCGGCGAGGATGGCGTCAGCTTTGTCGCGCTGGATTTCTTCCAGTTGCGGCGCCAGGGCAGCGTAGGGTTGTGCGCCGATGGCGCCGGCGAAGTCGGCGAGCCACGGACCTTCGAGGAGACGGATGTCGGTGACGTAGAGTGCGAGGACATTTGCCGAGAAACTGCCAGCCAGCCAGATGGTGTAGTCGGCGGCGACGTTGGCGCCGGGTGAGCCGTCGGTGCAGAGCAGGATGCGCTTGTACATGTGTGCTTCCTTTGTCTGTTTCAAGATACATCAAAGAGGCGTCGGCAGCCAACAATGACGTCAGAGTTTCCTGTCGTCTTTCCTGCTGGTGCAACGCCAGGCCCCGGTGGGGTTGCGGATCCAGTTGTCGAAGAAATAGGCGATGCCGCGGAACCCTTTGAGGGCGCGGAGTTCGTCGTCGAGTTTGCGCATGCCGGCTTCGGTGCCTTCCTTTTCCTCGGGGTTGCCGCCGACTTTCTCGACATGGCCTTGGAGGTTGATGACGCAGCGGATGACGCGGATGCGGATTTGGGAGACATCGAGCCAGTTGGAAGTGATGAGCTTGCGCACCAGGATGGTCATTTGACGGTCGTCGGCCATGGACGCAGCCTACTGCGGGGATTGCGCGTTGACAAGCGTGTGGTTTGGTAGTAAGGAATCGCGCGCGTGCGCTAAGGGCGCTTAGCTCAGTTGGCCAGAGCACCTCGTTTACAC
>CAZNOK010000093.1:0-18974 GCA_964574605.1 uncultured Verrucomicrobiota bacterium | reverse complement strand
GCATTGCGGGTGTGTTTCTCGGCATTATCGAGCAGGTTCTGGAGGATTTGCGCAATCGCGTCCCGGTCGAACCGAAGTTCCGGTGTTGTTCCGGCGACATCGAACTCAACCTTCGCGCCGAGCGCTTCCAGCGCAGGCCGTTGTCGCTCGACACATTCGCGCACCGCGGCGGCGAGATCGCCGGGTTCGAGCGACACTTTCAACGTGCCGCGTTCGAGCCGGGTGAAACCGAGGACGTTGGCAACGACGCGCCCAAGCCGTTCCGCCTCGTCGGCGACGCGTCGCGCGTAGTCGCCCGCGCGCGACGGATCGCCGAGTCCTTCGGCAAGCATGTCGCAGTAAAGCCTCAGCCCGGCGAGTGGTGTGCGCAGTTCGTGCGCGGCGCTGGCGGCGAACTGCGAGCGTTGACGCGCGAGCCGTTCCGTTTGCCAGACCAAGCCAACGACACAAAGCCCGGCAATGCTCGCGGCAGCGACGCCCCAGCCGAAGATGCGGAGGAACCCGTCGCGGATGGCGCGCGCCTTCGCGCCGGCAGCGGCGAGGTCCACGCGGGCGTCAACGGAAACGTGCCAGTCGGTGCCGGTGAGGCGAACAGTTGAATTGAGATTGCCGCTGCCGGCGTCAGGCAGGAACCGCGCGGGGAACGGCGCGGCCTTCAAGAGGTCAGCGATGGCGGCTTGCGAGATGAGGAAACCCTGCACGGCGCGGCCGTATGGCGTCTGCACATCGCGCAACGCGACAAGCGATGGCACGCGGTTGATCGGAATCGTGTGCCACTGGAGTTGGCCGGTGGAAATCTCAACAGAGGTTTTGCCCGGCGCGACACGTTCGAGCGTCGGCCGGTTCGGTGTGGGCGCTTGATTTGGATTGCGGAGCTTGGAATAAACCTCCGACGAGAGAACCGTCTGCGCCCAGGATTGCGCATCGAGTTTCTCGACGCGGCGTTGCTGGGTTTGCGGCACGACAGCGACGAACGTCGGCGCCTGCAACTCCAACTGCCGGCGAATGGCGTCCTCGGCCGCATGTTCCTCCGCTGTCAATTCGCGCGGCGCTTGCGGGTTGAGTTGCGGCACCGTGAAGCTGCCCCAGACATCGAGCTGGAAATACGTGCGGATGATCGGATCCATCGGTCCGTCCGTCAATGGCGACGGCACCACGGCCACGCCTTCGTAGGCGCCGCGCGGGTCGTGGTAGAAATTCTGGTAGTGGTAGAACGGTCGCTTCGATTCGTTTTCACGGAGCGTTTCAAGACGGTCGCAGAGGCGCTCGGCGAGCCGCGTGGCGGTTTCGGTGGCGAGGCGCGACGGAGCGAGTTCGGTTTCGTGCGCGCGTTGTGTCGCCTCGCGCCAGCCGACGACGAACCACGCCGCGCACGGCACCGCGATGGCCGTGACAGTGAGCAGCAACGCCACCGACGCGCGATTGGCGGACGGTTTCATGGCGCGCCCCACGCATAGCCGACCCCCTTGACGCAGACGACGATGCGCGGGTCAGCCGGGTCGCGTTCGATTTTGTGGCGGAGGTTGGCGAGGGTCACGTCAACGGTGCGCGTTTCCATGTCGGGGCTGGCTCCCCAGACTTGTTCGAGCAACTCGGCGCGCGACACGGCGCGGGCACGGTGACGGTAAAGCCAGCGCAGGATGCCGACTTCGCGCGGCGTGAGCGGGATGGTTTTCTTGCCGCGTTGCGCCTCGCAACGTCCGAGATCGAAGTGGCAGCCGTCGGCTTCGAGAGTTTCCGGATCGGTGGGCGCGTTCTTGACGCGACGGGCAATCGCTTCGACGCGCGCGAGCAATTCACAAGCGCCAAATGGTTTCGTGACGTAATCGTCGGCGCCGACTTTCAGGCCGCGGACCTTGTCGGCCTCAGAGCCTTTGGCAGTGAGCATGAGAATCGGCAGGCCGGGCCGCTCGCGGCGGAGACGTTGGCAGACTTCGATGCCGTCGAGTTTGGGAAGCATGATGTCGAGCAGGACGAGGTCGAGTTCGGGATCGAGGCCGCGTTTGACGGCGGTGAGTCCGTCGCCGGCGATATCCACGCGGTGGCCGGCACCCTTGAGCAGATCCAGCAGCCCGTCGCGCAACACCGGCTCGTCTTCGACGATGAGAATGTTCATCTCGCCCCCAGTCTAGCCGGCGGCGCGGCGCGGACAAGTAAAAGGTTTGTAAAAGCCCTTGTCGCGTCCGTTGCCAACGCCGTTGCAAGAAGGTGTAACAATTGTTACACTTTCTTGCAATGGATGGAGGAATGTGAAGATGGACAAGCAAATGATGTTGGAAGAGGTGTTGTTGACGTTGCTGTGGGTGGCAGACAAATTGAGCCGACCGACCTTGAACAACCTCACACAGTCGTACGAAGGATGGGCTTGGCAACACGGGCTGAACCGGCTGCTGAACCGTGCCGAGGACCGCGAACTGGTGCGGCGCGAGCGACAGGCCGAACAACTAGTCTACCGGCTGACCGAGACGGGACGGGTGCAGGCCTTGGGCGGACACGATGCGCCGGCGCGCTGGAGCCGTTTGTGGGATGGACGCTGGAGGCAGGTGTTGTTTGACCTGCCGTCACATCGAAAAAAGGTGCGCATCCAACTCTGGCGCTGGCTGCGCGCCAATGGATTTGGCTACCTCCAGAACAGCGTCTGGATCCATCCCGATCCTGTGGGGAAACTGGCCGACGCGCTGGCGGAATGGCGCGACGATGTGGAGTCGTTCGTGTTGATGGAGGCCACCTGTTGTCCCGGCTACTCCGATGCCGCCATCGTGGCCGGTGCGTGGGATTTCGAGGAGATCAATCGTCGTCTTCGCGGCTACATCCAGACCGCCACGCTGACATCCCGCGACCTTGCCTGCCTGCGGGAAAAGCCGTCGGCGCTGCCCGGATGGATCACGCAGGATCGGATTGCGTGGCGACACGCGCTGGAGTTGGATCCATTGTTGCCGCGCGCGCTGTGGCCGTCCGGCTACGAGGGTGAACGCGCTTGGAACACCAAGCTGAAGTCATATCGGCAGTTGGCCCCACTGCTGCGTGCCGTCTGAAAGTTGCAAAAACGTGTAGCAATTGTTGCACAACTGTGCAAACGGGCGAGCGACTGATGTTTTGACGCGACGGCTTGACTGGCGGTTCGGTTCTGCTAGTTTCCAGGCGCAATGATACGACGCAACCAACGATTGTTCTCCGCGCTGATGATGGCCATGTTCGGCGCGGCGTTGGTGCTGTGTTGTCTGGCATGCTGGGATGACGATTGTCATCGCGACGCAGCGACGGTGGGAAGCGACCACTGCGGATTGCACTGTGTGTGCCACGGTGTGTGCTTGCCAACGGCTGTCGTTGTTCCACTCTCTGATCTGGTTGTTTCCTGCCCACCGATGGAGAAGCCCCTGAAACTTCTCCTGCTCGCTGATTCCATTTTCCAGCCTCCCCGAGCGTAGTCTCTCCTGCTGTCGGTCGGAGAACTGTCGTTTCACAAACTCAAAACGGAGATGAACTATGCATTGGCATCTTGGAATCATTTTATTGGCGGTCGTCACAACGGCGCCGGCGTTGACGCTGGAGGAGGCCGTGGCGCAGGCACACACGAACCATCCTGCCCTCGCTGCGGCGCACCAACGCGTCGAAGCCGCCAGTGGTCGCGCCGAACAGGCGCGGCTGTGGCCGAACCCGGAATTGGAATTGTTCTCCGAGGATTTTCCGCCCAACGGCGGTGGCATTGCCAGCGCGCAGAACATGATCGGCGTTTCGCAAACCGTTCCATTTCCCGGCAAGAAAGGGCTGGATGCGCAGATTGGCCGGCAGGACATCGGCGCGGCGGAATTGGAATATCTCGTTCGCGAACGCGAAGTGGTGCGCGCCGTGCGGGCCGCGTTCTGTCGCGCGTTGGCCGCGCAGAAAAAGGCCGGTGTGGCCGGTGAACTCGTCGCGCTGAATCGTTCGCTGGTGAATGTCGCGCGCCAGCGGATTGCCGCCGGCGCGGCCGGCGAACAAGAACGACTGCGGGCGGAACTCGAACAGGAACGCGCCGGCGTGGAAGTGACCGCCGCGCAACGCGAACTGGCCGAGGCACGGCTGGCGTTGGCCGCGGCGCTGGGTCGTCCGCGCGAGCCGATCGCTTCGCTCGATGGCGAGTTGCGCGCGCAGGCGCCGGTTGTGGACACGGGAACGACGGGTGCAAAGATGCTGGCACAGCATCCGACGCTGCGCGGGACGGCAGCGGCGCGCGAACGGGCGGAACTGGAATTGAAACGGGCGAAGCTCGATCCGCTGCCGGACGTGACGTTCGGGGTGTCTGGCGGACGCAATTTCGCGGAGCGGGAAACGATGATGGAGTTCCGTGTGTCGTTGCCGCTGCCGCTGTTTGACCGCGCGCAGGGACGCAAACGCGAGACGCGCGCCCTGGCCGCCGCGGCCCGTCACGACGTGACCGCCACCGAGCAACAACTTTTGAGCGAACTAAAACAGGCGGCCACCCGGTTGCGCGCGGCGGGCGAACAGGTGGAGGCGTACCGTTTACGCATCCTGCCGCGCGCGGACGAGGCGCTGAAATTGGTTCAGGCCGGGTACGCGGCCGGCAAGTTCGGTTTTCTCGACCTCGTGGATACGCAACGCACCGCCGCCGAGGCGCGGTTGGCGTACTGGGACAAACTTCTCGAACTCAATCTCGCTCTCGCCGACCTCGAAGCGTTGGCAGGGACAACTACAAAGGAGTAATCAAGTGAAAATCATCGGAACATTTTTGTTGGCTGTGGCGCTCTGCGCCGGTTGCGGCAAGGTAACGAAGGACGAACATGACGGACACGGCCATGAAGGACACGCACACGGCAAGGCTGCGCCGGGCATGTGCGGTGAGCACGGCGTGCCGGAAGACAAATGCGGCATCTGCAAGCCGGAGAAGATCGCCAAGCTGAAACCGGGTGAAGGATTGGATGTGCGGTTGCCGTCGGCGGAATCAACGAAGATCGTGGGCGTTGAGACGGCTGTGCCGTCGGTTGGGCCGGTGGCAGACAGCATCGAGTGCACCGCGGAACTGGCGTTCAACCAGAACAAGCTCGCCCAACTCGTCGCGCCGGTAAGTGGCATCATCCAAAGTGTCGAGACTGATCTCGGCGCGCAGGTGAAGGAACGCCAGCCGGTCGCGCGAATCTGGTCGGCATCCATTGCTGAGACGGTGGCCAAGGCGGTGTTGTCGCACCAGACATTGGAGCGCGAGCGCAAACTCCGCGAGGGCGGCATCGCGCCGGTGAAGGATTTGCAGGAGGCCGAGGCAGCGCACCGTGCGGCCTGCCAGCAGGCGCGCACACTCGGATTCAGCGAGGCTGACATTGACGCGATGCGTTCGCGCGGCGACGAGCCGGTGTATCTCGAAATCCGCGCGTTGTTCGATGGCGAGATCATCGAGCGGAACGCGGTGCGCGGCGCGCAGATCGAGGCCGGCAAGCCGCTGTTCACGGAAGTGGACCGGACGATGATGTGGGCGATGCTCAACATTCCCGAAGCACAACTCGCTCGCGTGCAGGTCGGCCAGACGGTCGAACTGATGGTGGACGCGTTGCCAGGGAAAACCTTTACCGGCAAACTGACGTGGATCGCGGCGCAGGTCAACGACCGCACGCGGCTCGCGCTCGCTCGTGCTGAGGTTGCGAATCCGGATGGACTGCTGCGCGACAAGATGTTCGCTCACGCCCGGATCCTGACGCGCCAAGCTGAGAAAGCGATGCTGCTGCCGGCCAGCGCGATCCAGAAAGTGGAAGGCAACCCGCTGGTGTTCGTGAAGCGAGCGGAGGATTTGTTCGAGGCGCGCGCCGTCCGTTTGGGGGCGCGATACAACGGTTCGCTGGAAGTCCTCGACGGACTGAAGCCGGACGAAGTCGTGGTGGTCGCGCATGGCTTCGCGCTGAAATCGCAACTATTGATGTCGCGGCTCGGCGCGGGCTGCGCGGATGATTAAGAGGTCACCATGCTGAACTGGCTCATCAATTTCTCTCTCAAGAATCGGTTGCTCGTCTGCCTCTTTGGCGTCGCGCTTGTCATCATCGGCGCGCGGACGCTGTCGGTGCTGCCGATTGACGCTTTTCCGGACACCACGCCGATTCAGGTGCAGATCAACACCGTTGCCCCTGCGCTCAGCCCGGAGGAAACCGAAGCGCAGATCAGCGTGCCGGTGGAACTGGCCGTTGGCGGACTGCCGGGCCTGATCAATGTCCGTTCCGTCTCGAAATTCGGCCTGTCGCAGGTGGTGGCGACGTTCAACGACAAGACGCCGATCCTCACGGCCCGCCAGCTTGTGATGGAACGATTGCAGGAAGTCGAGTTGCCGGAAGGCATCGATCGCCCGCAGCTTGGGCCAATCGCGACCGGCCTCGGCGAAGTGTTCCACTACGTCGTGCGCTCCGAGAATCCGAAACGGACGTTGACGGAACTGCGCGAGATCCATGATTGGGTTGTGAAACCGGAACTCCGCAAAGTCCCCGGCGTGGCCGAGGTCAATTCGTGGGGCGGATACGAGAAGCAATACCACGTCGTTGTGGAAACGGAGCGCCTCATCAAATACGGGCTGACGTTTGAGAAGCTTATCGAGGCGCTCCAAGCGAACAACCAGAACGTCGGCGGTGGCCAGATTACGCGAAGCGGCGAGGCGTTGCTGGTTCAGGGCATCGGGCTGACAACCGACACCGAGCAGATCGGCAACATCGTCATCGCCGCGCACGACGGCGTGCCGGTGCGCGTGCGCGACGTGGCGACGGTGAAGATTGACCACGAAATCCGACGCGGCGCGACGACTGCCGACGGTAAAGGCGAAGTCGTGCTCGGACTCGGGTTTATGTTGATGGGCGAGAACAGCGCGGTCGTCACGCGCGCGCTGAAAGCCAAGCTCGGCGACGTGCAGAAGAGCCTGCCGGCGGATGTGAAGGTCGAGGTAATGTATGACCGCACCGAGTTGGTCCAGAACGTCATCCGCACTGTCGAGCACAACCTGCTGGCCGGCGCGTTGCTGGTGATCGCGGTGTTGTTTCTGTTCCTTGGCAACCTGCGGGCCGGCTTGATCGTGGCGGCAGCAATTCCGCTCTCAATGCTGTTTGCCGGCAACTTCATGCTTCAGGCCGGTATCGCTGCGAGCCTGCTCAGTCTTGGCGCGATTGATTTCGGCATCATCGTGGACGGCGCAGTCGTGATGGTGGAGAACGCAATGCGCCGATTGGCGGAGCGTCATCGGAAACTCGGCCGTGCGCTCACGGAAGACGAGCGTCACGAGACATTGGCCGACGCACCGCTCGAAGTAGTGCGGCCGGTTGCGTTCGGTGTCGGGATCATCCTGATCGTGTTCCTGCCGGTGCTGTCGCTAGAAGGCGTGGAAGGGAAACTGTTCCGACCAATGGCGCTGACGATGATCTTTGCGCTCATCGGCTCGCTTCTCTTGTCGCTCACGCTCATCCCGGCGCTGAGCAGCTTGTGGCTGCCGAGGTTCGTGAAGGAACGCGAACCGTGGCTGGTGCGTTTGGCACATTGGTTCTACAGGCCGATGTTGAACTTCGCGTTGCGGTGCCGGTGGGTTGTTCTGGCTGGCGCAGTTGCCTTGTTGGCCGGAGGCGTGATGCTCGCGCGGAATCTGGGTGGGGAATTTCTCCCGCGACTCGGTGAGGGGGCAATTGTCGGCACGACGGTCCGGTTGGCTGGCATCTCCGTAGACGAGAGTGTGATTCAGAATCATCTCATTGAGAAACGGTTGATGGCAGAGTTTCCGGACGAGATCGAGCACATCTGGACGCGGCTCGGTTGTGCCGAGGTGGCAACTGACCCGATGGGACCGGAACTGGCGGATTTCTTCCTCGCGCTCAAACCGCGCGAGCGATGGAAGAAGGCAAAGACACAAGTGGAGTTGACGGAGAAGATGCGCGAGTTGCTGGCGCAGGTGCCCGGTATGCGGCCGTTCTTCAGTCAGCCAATCGAGATGCGAATGAACGAACTCATTGCCGGTATTCGCACCGACATCGGCATTAAAATCTACGGCGACAACCTCGAAGAACTCCGTCGTATTGCCGGCGAGGTGCAGACGGTGCTCTCCGGCATTCGCGGTGCGGGCGAAGTCAGCATTGAGCAATTGACGGGGCAATCGGTGTTGCAAGTGCGGGTTGATCCCGACGCCATCGCGCGGTTCGGCGTGCCGACCCGTAACGTGCTCAACGTCGTCGAGGCTGTCGGCACGAAGCAAGTCGGCGACGTGCGCGAAGGGCAGCGACGGTTCCCGTTGGTGGTGCGGCTGCCTGACCGGCAACGCACTGACCCCGACGCGCTTGCCAACGCGCTCATCCCAACCGAGACCGGCCCTGTGCTCCCGTTGAGCCGTGTTGCCAAAGTTACCGAGACCGAAGGCCCGGCTACGATCAATCGCGAGTGGGGCAAGCGACGGATCATCGTGCAGTGCGGCGTGACCGGGCGGGATGTCGCCAGTTTTGTAGCGGAGGCAAAGGCGAAGATGCCAGCGCCACCGTCTGGCTATACGATGGAATGGGGCGGGCAGTTTGAGAATATGGAGCGGGCAAACCGGAAATTGCGATTTGTCGTCCCGCTCGCACTCGGGTTGATCTTCGCGCTTCTCTATTTCAGCCTGCGTTCGTTGCGCGACGTGCTGATCGTAGCGACCGGTATTCCGCTCGGCGCAGTTGGCGGCGTGCTCGCACTGTGGTTGCGTGACATGCCGTTCACAGTCAGCGCTGGAATCGGCTTTGTGGCACTGAGCGGCGTGGCGATCCTCAACGGCCTCGTCCTCGTCACGTTTATCAGACAAGAACTCGACGGCGGCATGTTGCTGACCGACGCCATCCGCCAAGGCTGTCAGGTCCGGTTACGTCCGGTGCTGATGACGGCGTTGGTGGCAGCGGCTGGTTTCATTCCGATGGCCGTCAACGTCGGCGTCGGCGGCGAAGTCCAGCGCCCGCTGGCGACGGTGGTGATTGGCGGCATCGCGAGCAACACGGCGCTGACGCTGCTTGTGCTGCCGGCGTTGTACTGCTGGTTTGGGAAAGCAAGCAAAAGATTGTAATGGCGGCCGGGCCGGGTAGAATGCGCAGCGATGAATCTGCCGAATCGTTTGACGGTCTGGCGCATTGCGTTGATGCCGGTGTTTGTGGCGGCGTTGTTGCTGCCGCATTTCCCGTGGGGCAAGACCCTTGCGCTGGGCATTTTTATTGCGGCCAGCATCACGGATTGGTACGACGGCTGGCTGGCGCGCACGCGCAAGTTGGAGACGGCGTTCGGCGCGCTGTTGGATCCCGTGGCTGACAAGGTCCTGACCTGCGCGGCGTTCATCTGTTTTGTCGAGCTGCGCGACCAGAACGGCAACGCGCTCATTCAGGCGTGGATGGCGCTGGTGATTGTCTCGCGCGATATTCTCATCACCGGCCTGCGTCTGGTGGCGCGTGAACGCGGTGTGGTTTTGAAAGCCGAGAAGTTTGGAAAACACAAGACCGCGTCGCAGATGATGGCCATCATCCTGATCCTCATCGGGCTGGCCGCGCGGGAGGAATGGGGCTACAGCAGCAAACAGTTCGACACTGTGTTTTGTACGACAGCTTTTTGGCTCGTCCTGACAACGACGGTGCTGACGGTCTGGTCCGGCTGGAATTTCTTCTGGAAGAACCGCGAACTGGTATTGCGCGACGCCTGACATGAAACGTGCCGGCGCGACCAAGGACTGGCTGCCGCTGTCGAAACAGAAACAACAAGCGGCGGAACTGCCGACTGGTGAGGCGTTCCGTCCGGAGTGGATTGATTTTGAGCGTGGCATCCGTGTCGGCAACCTCGAACCGCATGAGCGGATCACGCAAATCCTGAAGTTCCATCTCGAATCGCGCCACCAAACGCCGTTCGTCACCGACCGCTGGGGACGCGGCGTGTTCTGGCAATGGATTTGTTGGCTGCCGCGCGCCAATCGCGAAGTGAAACCGCTCTCGCACGACGTCAACTTTTCCTGCGCGAAACTCTTCATTTCAGTTGAACAAGACGCGAAGATTTTCAAGAGCGGCTTGCAAATCGAGCGCGGCTACGCCGTCGGGCCGGAGCCGTATCCGGGCTGTTTGTTGAAGGCGGACTGGGACTGGCATCGGTTGATGAAACAATGCGCCAGCGGCACAACGCTCGACGCCGAACTGCGACGGCTGCTGAAGCGCGAAGGGTTTGTTGCTGAGGTTGGCGACTTCGAGTCGAACGCGGTGTTCACAGTGAAGAATTTCCGGTCGGCCCGGCAACTGCGTGACGCGGCGGAACCGTGCCCGAAAAACGAGTGGGTTGGGTTTCAGGTTTACTACCCGATGACGGCGTGCGAGGTCCGGAATTGTTCCGGCATCGAGCTGGTCAAGGCCGTGTGCGGCGTGTTTGCCGAGGTCACGCCTGCGATGAACGCTTGCATGTCGGCGCCATTACGCGTAAACACAACTCCGCAATGAACAGGTAAGAGGGAACTAGCGTCTGATTTGATACATGACCATTGAGAAAATCATCGCCCTCATGATGGGGATCGAGTTGCTGGCACTGGCCGGCTGCTCGACGGCGCACTATCGTCGCTCAGCCGACAGGGAAACGGCGGCGATCATCGCCCAGAAGGGGACGCGTGTGCCGAACATGGACCCGCATTTCACCATCGAGACAAATGCGCCGGTCTCGTTTGCGAACGCGCCGGTGAACGACAGTGTGGCGGAGTTCATGGGGGCCGACTCCAAGGCGGAGCGCGGCGTGCCGGTCATTTCGTTGAAGCGCGCGCTCGAGATCGCAGTCAAGCACAGCCGTGCTTACCAGAACGCAAAGGAAAACGTCTATCTGTCTGCTCTGGCATTGACGTTGTCGCGGCACCAGTTCATGCCGATCTTCTCGGGAGGTGCTGACGGGGAGTACGCGGAGATTTACGATGAAAGCTCCGTGACGCGCCAGATCAGCGCGGGCGGCAGCCTCGGCGTCGGCTGGTTGATTCGCGACATCGGGAGAATCTCTGCGGCGTTCACGACGGATTTCCTGAGGTTCCTGTCGGGCGACCCGAACTCGGTGATCAGTTCGCAGCTCGGCGCGACGTTTACCCGTCCGTTGCTGCGCAACGCCGGTTACAAGGCGGAGATGGAGGCGTTGACGCAGGCCGAACGCGACGTGCTTTATGCGCTCCGGGACTTTGTGCTGTACCGGAAGAATTTCAGCGTCCAAGTGGCGACGGCTTACTACGGTGTGCTCAGCAACCGCGACACCATCCGCAACAGTTACCTGAACCTCCAAAGCTCGCGCAAGGCGGCCGAACGCGGCCGGGCGGTGGCGGAAGAGGGACGGCTCAGGCAGTCCGAGCTTGGCCGTCTCGAACAACAACTCCTGACCGCTGAAAACACCTGGATCTCGGCCGTTCGCAGCTACAAGAAAGCGCTCGACGACTTCAAGATTACGCTCGGCATTCCGGTCGCGACGAAACTGGTGCTCGACGACCGCGAACTGTCGGAGTTGAGGATTCTGCACCCGGGCATCAACGTCGAGGACTCGATCCGCGTCGCGTTGACGGCGCGGCTGGACTACCAGAATGTTCGGGACGAATACGCCGACACGGAACGCAAGATCAAACTGGCCATCAACAAATTCCTGCCGCAACTGGATGTCATGGCGGATGTCGACATGAGCAGCGGCAGCCACAGCCGGTTCAAGTTACCCGACATGCGGCAATACAATTGGAGCGCGGGAGCGTCGTTAGACCTGCCGTTGGACCGCAAGCTGGAGCGCAACAATTACCGCGCGGCACTGATCACGCGCGACCGCGCCTGGCGGGCGCAGACGTTGTTGGCGGACCAGATCGAGTTGCAGGTGCGGGAGAGCCACCGCCTGCTCGAACAGTACAAACGCACGTACGAGATCAGCCAGGTCGCTGTGCGGCTCGCCCAACGCCGCGTCGAGGAGCAGGAGATGCGCGCCGAATTAGGCAGCGCGAGTGCGCAGGACCAAGTGGACGCGCAGAACGACCTCGCCAGTTCCAAGAACCAGCGGACCCAGGCGCTGGTCAATCACACGGTTGCGCGGCTGCAGTTTTGGAATAATATGGGTATTCTGTTCATCAAAGAAGACGGACAATGGCAGGAAGCCAGTGAAACAAAACATTGACAAGATTCTCGCGTTTCTGAAACGGCAACCGCGCTGGCGATTGATCGGCGGCGGCCTGGTGCTGCTGCTGCTGCTTGTCGTTGTCGTCCGCAGCAGCCGCCGGGACGTCAGCGCCGAAATCGCCACGTTCGTCGCACGCCGTGGCTCGCTCGACATCACCGTGCTCGAAGGCGGCAGCCTCCAAGCGCTCGAAGCACAGGAGATCAAGTGCGAGATTCGCGCTTCGTCAACGAAGATCGTGAAGATTGTTGACGAGGGTTACTTGGTGACCGAGGAGGACATCAAGAACAAGAAGATCCTTGTCGAACTCGACACCGGGGAACTCGAGCGACAGATCGTCCAGCAGGATATTTCTTACGAGAACGCGCGAGCCGCGCTGGTTGAAGCACAGGAAACCTACGCCATTCAGATGGGAGACAACCTCAGTAACATCAAGCTTGCCGAACAAAAGGCGCGCTTTGCCCGGCTCGACTTCGACAAGTATCTTGGCACCAATGTCACCCAGCAAATCATCAGCAAACTCGGGATCGAGAAGGAACTTGCTGCCACGCAGACCAATATCGAGGCGCTCACCAGCGCGATTCTAGCATCCGTCTCGGACGAGCCGCCGGGGAAGACGACGGACGATGAGGCATCGAAACCTGCGATCCAAACCAATGCCCCTCCTGTCGTGGCCACGGCCCCGACGGGGTCGTCGCCGATGACAGCGCCCTTGGTGCCTCTTGCCAGTGTGGATTTCACCCCGTATGCCAATATCGAACTGCTCGGCGAAGGCGAAGCCACACAAAAACTGCGCCGGTTCGCCGCCGACCTGAAAGTGGCCGAGATGGAGTTGAATCAGGCCAAGAAGAATATCGAAGCCACCAAGCGTCTTTACGACAAGGGTTTTGTCACCAAAGTCGAACTTGCCAAGGATGAGCTTGCCCACGAGAACAGCCAGCTCAAAGTCATGACGGCCCAGACGGCGCGCGACTTGTTCGCCCGGTTCGACTTCACCCGTGTTGCGGAGGACTGCCTCTCCAGGTATGTGGAAGCCGTCCGCGATGTCGTCAGTGCCCGGCGGGCGGCCGTTTCCAAACAAGCGCAGTATCAGGCCAGACTCCGGTCCGCCCAAGGCCGCTTCAACATTGAAAACCGCAACCGCAAAGACCTCTACCGACAGCTCGAACGATGCACCATCGTCGCCGAGCGCCCCGGCCTCGTGGTCTATGGCACCGGCCGCGACGACAGTTACCACTGGGGACAGGAACCGATCCGCGAAGGCGCCACCGTCCGCGACCGGCAAACCATCATCACCATCCCCGACATGACCAAGATGGCTGTCCGCGTCAAAATCCACGAGAGCTATATCAAGAAAATCCAGAAAGGACAGAAGGCCCGCATTACCGTGGACGCCTATCCGGACAAGTCGCTCGAAGGCGAAGTCACCAAGGTCTCCGTGTTGCCCGACTCCGGCAATCGTTACCTCAGCCCGGACCTGAAGCTGTACCCGACCATCATTGACATCAACGGCATGCACGAGTGGATCAAGCCCGGCATGACCGCCAAAGTCGAGATTCTCGTCACCAACCTGACCGATGTCGTCTTCGTCCCGATCCAAGCTGTTTCCCCGTGGGAAGAACGTCAAGTCTGTTACGTCGCCAACGGCAGCAGCAAACCCAAACGCCGCTTTGTGAGCATCGGTGAGAACAACGATGAATTCGTCGAGATCCGCAGTGGACTCAAGGATGGCGAACGCGTCCTGTTGCGTCCGCTGACCAAAGCCGACCAACCGACTGTCGAGGACGAAGACACCGGCAAAGCCAAACCCAAAGAACCCCCGAAGACGGAACCCAAAGCGGAAGGCAAGTCCAAACGCAGAGCTGACACCACGCCCGACCAGAAACCGCGGCGAAAGGCTTGACGCCCGTGGTCACGCCCATCGTCCAGTGCGAGAACGTCCGCAAGACCTACCAGATGGGGCTGATCACCGTCGCCGCCCTGCGCGGCATCAGTTTCGACATTTACCCCGGCGAATACATCAGCATCATGGGACCGAGCGGCTGTGGCAAATCCACGCTGTTGAACCTGCTCGGCTGCCTCGACCGCCCCACTGAAGGCCACTACCGGCTCGGCGGCGACGATGTCTCGCAACTTGACGACGACCACCTCTCCGCCATCCGCGGCAAACGCCTCGGCTTCATTTTCCAATCCTACAACCTCATCCAGCAACTCACCGTTCTTGAGAACATCGAAGTGCCGCTCTACTACCAAGGACGGCCCGAGGCGGAATGCCGCGCGATCTCAACGGAATTGGCGGGGCGCGTCGGCCTCGAACAGCGCCTCCACCACCGGCCGTTCGAGCTCTCCGGCGGCCAGCAACAACGCGTCGCCATCGCCCGCGCGCTCGTCAACGACCCGCTCGTCATCCTCGCCGACGAACCGACCGGCAACCTCGACTCCACTTCCGGCGCCGATATCCTGAAGATTTTCGCCAACCTCAACCGCAACGGCAAAACCCTCATCCTCGTCACGCACGACCCCGGCATTGCGAAACACTGCTCCCGCACGATCCGGCTGCGCGACGGCGAGGTCGAAAGCGATGTCCGGCACTAACACCATCGTCACTGTGATACGCGGCTTCGACGTGGCGCGGCTGCGGCGCACCATGCGGCTCGGGTTGAAGACGCTCTGGATGCACCGGCTGCGGTCATTGTTGACCGTGCTCGGCATCGTGTTCGGCGTCTGCTCCGTCATTGCCATGCTGGCCATCGGCGAAGGCGCCAGCTATGAGGCGCAGGAACAAATCGCCAAGCTCGGCAGCCAGAACATCATCCTCACCAGCACCAAGCCGTCGGACGACCAGAAACTCTCCCAATCCGGCAGGACCAGCTTCGTTCTCCAATACGGTCTGACCTATCAGGATCTCAATCGCCTTCGCTTGACCATCCCCGGCATCACCATCGTCGTGCCGAGCCGTATCATGCGCGACTACGTCTGGAACATCAGCCGCCGGGTGGACTCCGAAATCAACGGCACCGTTCCGTGGTACCCCGAAATGCGCAACCACCGCGTCGCCTCCGGCCGTTTCTTCACCATGACCGACATGGACAACTGCACCAGCGTCTGCGTCCTTGGCGCCGAGACCGTGCCCATCCTGTTCCCGTTCGACTCACCGGTCGGGCGCGACGTCCGGATTGGCTCCGACTACTACCGGGTCATCGGCGTGATGGAACCGCGCAGCAAAGTCGTCCAGCCCGACACCAGTCCCGGCGCCGCCAAGCCGGCCGCGCACCAGATCTTCATCCCGCTCGAAACCGCCAAGACCCGCTACGGCGAGGTCCTCCTCAAACGCCGCACCGGCAGCCTCGAAGCCGAACACGTCCAGCTCCACGAAGTCACTGTCCGCGTTCACAACCGCAACCGCGTGCTGGCCGTGGCCGACGCCGTCAAGGAGGTAATGGAGCGCAACCACAAGAAGAAGGACTACGAAGTCGTTGTCCCGCTGGAGTTGTTGCGCCAGGCCGAGCGGACCAAACAGATCTTCAACATCGTCCTCGGCTCCATCGCCGCCATCTCGCTGCTGGTCGGCGGCATCGGCATCATGAACATCATGCTGGCGACCGTCACCGAGCGCACCCGCGAGATCGGCATCCGCCGTGCCCTTGGCGCCAACCGCCGCGACATCCTCACTCAGTTCCTCATCGAGTCCGTCATCCTCGCCGGCACCGGCGGAGTCCTCGGCGTCGTGTTTGGCATCTTGATCCCGTTCTTCGTCAGCCATTTTGCCGGCATGAAGACCATCATCACCTTTTGGTCGCCGGTAGTGGCGTTCAGCATCTCGGCGGTGGTCGGCATTGTCTTCGGCCTCTACCCCGCCCGCCGCGCCGCCCTCATGGACCCCGTCGAAGCGCTTCGCCACGAGTAGGCTCTTCAAGAATCGCAGATGGTTCGTCCCCTGTTCATCATCGGCAACAAACGTTCGGGCACCTCGCTGCTGGTGCGGATGCTGAACCTCCATCCGCAGGTGTTCGTGTCGCACGAATCCGACATCGTCTGGATTCTCCATCTCTTTCATCAAGGCCGGCCGTACCGCGCGCATCCTTGGGACTCTGACCGGGGGATGCGTTCCACGCTAAGAACCTGTGGTCACTTGTTGCGTCGCGACCAAAGCCCGCAGCAAAACCTTATCGCAGTGCAGCAACATCTCATGGAACAGGGCAGCCCGTGGCTGTCACCACAACAGAAGACGGACCTCCTCTGGATGGGCGACAAGAAACCTTTCCAGCACACTGACCCCGAACTGTTGGCCTTCATCCACCAACACTTCGCGGACGCGCATTTCCTCCACATTGTCCGTCACCCGTTCGCCGTGGCGATGAGTTCCTCCCGCTTCAACGAGACCGCCGACGGCGATTTCTGGCTGGGACTGTCGCCGCAGGAAAAGGTGGAACGTTGGATCTTTCACGAGCAGGCCGTGCTGAAACTGCGGGAAGCCATGCCGGACCGCGTTCACAGCCTGCGCTACGAAGACCTCTGCCGGCAAACCGAGGGCGAACTGGCCGGCGTGTTTCACTTCCTGCAATTGACGCTCGACCCGCAGGCGTTGCGGCGGGCTGCCCGCACGACGTTTCCCGCGGCCCGCGCCATGCCGAAGGTTCCTTGCTCCATTGAAACGGCACGCATCGCCGCCGAATACGGCTACGATCTCCAGAAACCCACAAGCTGGTTGCGGTCGTGGGGTGAAAGCCTCTATTGGCAGGCACTCAAGAAATTGCGATACTGACGCCACCGTGCATCCCGCTGTCTTCCAAGTGTTCGACGAACTCTGCCGTCCGCACAACCTCAGCGGTGCTGTGCTCGAAATCGGCGCCACACCGGACGAATCCACGTTGTTGAATCTGCCGTCGTTGGCCGGCGCGTCCGAAAAAATCGGCCTCAACAAGGCGGGCGCCTCCCGCTTCAAGGGCTTCTCGATTCTCGAAGCCGACGCCAATGCGATGATCTGTTTCCCCGACCAGCGATTCAACGCCGTCCTCTGCAACTCCGTGCTCGAACACGACCGCTTCTTCTGGAAAACGCTGGCGGAAATCCGCCGCGTCACCAAGCCGGGCGGACTGATCGCAATCGGCGCGCCCGCCTACACCGAACAACGGCCACGCGGGATTCTTTTCGGCGGCGACGCGGTGCGGCACTCGACGTTGACGTTGCGCGTCCACAATTTTCCCGGCGACTACTACCGGTTCAGCGAACAAACATTCCGCGAAGTCTTCTTCGAGGGAATGAAGGCCGTTGTCATCCGCACCGTCCTCATCCCGCCGCGCATCATCGGCACTGGGATTCTCCCGTGACCTCCTCCAGCAACGCCGTCCAGCGTGGCGCCCAACGCGCAACCGAGTAACTCTCCACCGCAAGCTCTCGCCCCGCGCGTCCAAACGCCGACCGCATCGCCTCATCGCCGGCGAGCCGGCGAATCGCCTCGCGCCACTCTTGCGGAGTACGCGCCCAGTAGCCGGTGACGCCATCCCGGACAAGGTCGCGATTCACACCAAGCGGCGTGGCGATGCTGGGCAGTCCGGCCGCCATGTATTGAATGACTTTGATGCCGCACTTGGCTGCCTGAAACGGGTTGTCCTGCAACGGCATGATGCCGACATCCATGTACTCAGCGATTGCGACTTCGATTTCCGGCGACCATTTTACAAAGCGCACCCATCCCGCTGCCGGCGGTTCGTCAGAAATCACGACCATCTCGCATTGTGCCCCACGCAGTTCTTCCAGCATCGGCCCCAATGTCACATCCAGCGACATCGAACTACCAATCCAACCGACTCGTAACGGTCCGCGAAGCGCGTAGTGGGTCTTTACCCGGTATTGCCCGGTGTCCACCACCGTCGGAATGACAACACAACGTGATGACACCGCCGACAGATCGTTCGCCAGCGTGTCGTTGCCACACACCACGGCCTGCGCCCGGCGACAAAGCGCAAAGATCTTGTTTCGCCCCGGACCGAGGTGCAACGCATCGTCAATGTCCAGCACCAACGGATTCGGCATATCGAGAAATGGTCGCATATTGATCGGCAACTCCCGGCTGATGATGATCGGTTCGGCGGGATCGAGCCGGCGAAGCGTTGCTGTTGCGCGGAACTTCTGCCACACCCGTTGCAGACGATAGAACAGCGTGCGCCGTCGCGTTTTCCCCATGCCGGGATCGAAATGATGAAGGCACAACTCCCAGCCGAGACGGCGGAAATGGTCCTGATACGCGGCGATCCGCAACCGTCCCGACGGATGTTGCGCACCCAACGTGAAAGCGGTGACCTGTTTCATGAGCGAGCATCTCCCGCGAGCCGGAAATACAACGTCTCCAGTTGGCCAAAACAGTTCTCCTCGCTCACCACCGGCACCAATTTCCGTGCTGCCAAGGCAAGCCGGTTGCGGAGTTCCGCGTTCAGAAGCTGTCGTAGAATCGTCGCGAGTTCACGTGGATCGCCCGGCTGGTTCAGGACAAGACCATCCACACCATTGCGAATCACTTCCGATGAGCCGTCAGAGCGGCTCGTCACCACTGCGCAACCGGCTGCGATGGCCTTCAACGTCGAGAGACTGCCGGCGTCGTGATGGGTCGGATGCAGGAAAATGTCCGCGGCCTGATACAACGGCTCGGTGTCCGACACCCAGCCCATGAGCCGGCAACAATCCCCCAAGTCGTGCTCATCAATGAATCGCTGATACGAGTCTTCCTCGTTGCGTCCGGCGATGAGCACGAGGAATTTTTCGCGTTCGCTTTTCTCCAGCATGGCGAGCGCGCGCAGAACCGTGTTGACGCCTTTGAGCCGGAAGTTGTTGGCGGTGACAAGCACGAGTAACCGGTTGCC
>CAZNOK010000092.1:0-18993 GCA_964574605.1 uncultured Verrucomicrobiota bacterium | reverse complement strand
TTCCCGCAGCCTCATTCAAAACTTACAAGCGAATTCTTGGACAGACTCCTAGGCGGCGGATGAGAACGTTGTCGAGGATCAACTCGCAGTGCTCACCGTCGCGTGCGGTCACGACCAACGGATGTTCTGACAATGACAACACGACGGCGTTTTCCACCTTGTAGCGGCCATTGTTCAGGAAATACAGGTCGTGGGCCAGAATGCCGGCAATAAAGACGTGATTGTAGCTCGTGTGGGCGTTGCCGACGTCGGTGATGCCGGTGCTATTGCCGATGGAAACGAGACCATCCACGCGATACTCGGCCGACTCATGCGCGCTGATACCGTCGTCGCCACACTCGATGGCGCGGATGTTCTCGAAGACAACGTCGCGGCAGTCGCCGTGGATGTTGAAACCGTCGTTGTAGGGATGCGTGGCGGTGATGTTCTTGATAACCAGATGCGCGTTGTTGCCGCTCATCTGCACGCCGGCGGAACGTATTGGTGCAGCGATGTTGGCGTCGGCGAGTTTCTGGCCGGGCGGCAGCTTCACGTAGAACGTGCCGAAGATTTGCCGGGCCGATGTTTTCGTGCGCGACTTGTCCTCGACGAACGTCCACTCGCCGGGCTGCAAGTCCTCCGGTTTCTTGAACGGCGCTTTCTTTCCCTTCGACGTGCGGCCCATGTGATTCATTTTGCCGTTCCAAAGAAAGAACCAGCGAGTGATGACCGCAGTGTCGAGCCGTGGCAACAGATTGTCGTTGGCGAAAAGTTCCGGTGAAACTTCTTTCCACTTCGCCGGGTCGAGCGGGTCGGAACCTTCGAGCGTGGCCCCGTGGCCATCGAGCGTGATCGGTTTGCCGGGCGAGCCCTTCTTGCCATGGAACCCGGCGTAGTCGCGATAGACGATGGGCTGCAAATGAATCGTGTCGCCGGGCTGCGCCAGCTTGATGGCCTCGGCGATGGTCTTCACGTCGGTGCCGACGCGGATGTCGCGTCCGTCCGCAGATACGGACTGGCCGCAAAGCCGAGTTTGACGAGACGCTGTTGTCGTGTGCAGCAAAGGCACAAGAAGCACAAGAAGAATGGCGGAGAGTAATTTCATATCCGCGTTATTGGACGGCAGACCCGCCACAAAGTTCAAGCCGGAAATGGACAGTTCACAGCGAAGGCGCGAAGGCGCGAAGACGGCACGGAGTCCAGATCCCAGTCATGCGTACGCCTATGCTTCACTTCGCGGAAGATTGTCTCCACCATTTCCTTGCATTCTCTTCGACAGTCTGTTTCCGGTCCAAAAGATGAATCGTAAACCGCTGGATATGGTCCGTTTCATCCAAAACGACCAGAAGTGCCCACCGCCGGTATATTGGAATGCGAGCGACCTCGTCCATGGTCCTCTCATACGGCGGCCACATGGTATCGTCGTCGGGTCCCATAGAAGACACACGCAAATAATAAGTCTTCTCCCAAACGTAAACCAAGACACGCTCTTCCTTAAGTAGCCAATCCGGAGAACCGAGAGCTTCGATGACATCCTTGCGTGTCGTGTCTGGATCCGTTAGAAATTCAACGTCCGCTGGTTCCAGTGGTCGTCCGTTTACGTCGGGAGTACCCAGAAGGGCGGGAAACAAACATCCAGTCAGTAGCAGCGGAACCGCTAGGAATGGCGATAACCTGTTCATCGTGTCTATCTCACCGAAAAGCAAGTTACCGGAGAGTTGGCCGATTCGGCCGGCATTTGGTCGCCAACGATGGGTGGCAGCCGATTCATGGAAACGGAGTGTAGCCTATCGGCTTTTCACCTGCAACGCTTCTCTCTCGCTTCTTTGGCGCTGGCTGTGGCGTGGTGTTCCGGTTTTGTTCCGGATCGCCGGGATTACTTTTCGTTGCCCTTTTTGTCTTGGGAGGACGGCGAGTCGGCGCCGAGGTTTTTTTGCGCGGCGAGCCAGTCGGCGTGAAGTTTCTTCAGGCGCTCGACGATTTCGGGGTGTTGACGGGCGAGATTGGTTTTCTCGGAGATGTCGGCGGCAAGGTTGGAAAGGAAGATGCGTTTGTCTTCGGGGCTGAGTGTGTCGCCGTAAGCTGATTGAAGGTTGCTCATCAGTTTCCAGTCGCCCTCGCGGACGGCCCATTGCGGTTGTTTGCCGGCGCCGACCTGCCAGTGCAACACTTTGTGCGGAGTCGGGGCGTCGGCGGAACGGATCACGGAGACGATGCTCTTGCCGTCAATGTCGGCGTTGAGCAGTCTGACGCCGGCGAGTTCGGCGAGCGTCGGCATCCAGTCGCAGGCGTGGACGATTTGGTTGCGGACTTCGCCTTGCGGGAGTTGCCCCGGCCAGGAAATGATTCCGGGCAGGCGGATGCCGCCTTCGAACAGACTGAACTTCGCGCCGCGATACAGCCCGGCGCTGCCGCCGCCGAAATGGGCGCGTTCCTCGGTGGAGTGGCCGTTGTCGGATTGGAAGGCGATGATGGTGCGTTCGCTCAGGCCGAGGTCAGCGAGTGTTTTCAGGAGCATGCCGATGCGTTCGTCGCACGAGGAGAGGAACGCGGCGTAGAGGTTGCGCGGGTAGGGGAGGTCTTTGTAGCGCTCCAGCCATTTGACGTCGCCTTGATACGGGTAGTGCGGCATGTTTAGGGCGAAGTAGATGAAGAACGGTTGGGCGCGGTGTTGTTCGATGAATTGCGACGCTTCGGCGACCATGAGGTCGGCGAAGAAACGGCCCGGATAGTGGACTTCCTGTCCGTTGCGATAGAGGTCGTGACGGTTCGGTCCCTGCCAGTAGAAGAAGTGCGAGAAGTTGTCAATGCAGCCGCCCATGTGCCCGAAGGAGTAATCGAAGCCTTGTGCGTTCGGCATCTGGTCGGGCTTGAAACCGAGGTGCCATTTGCCGATCTGCGCCGTGGCGTAACCGGCGGCCTTGAACATCTCGGCCATCGTGATCTGTTCGGTCGGCATCCCGTTGCCGCCGGGTTGTGAGCCGGCGTTGTTCGGCAATCCCGCCCGCAACGGGTAACGTCCCGTGAGCAACGCCGCGCGCGATGGCGAACAAACCGGCGCGGCCGAATAGAATTGCGTGAGCCGAACCCCGCGCGCCGCAAGCGCGTCCATCACCGGCGTGTCGAGGTTCTTCGCGCCGTAACAGCCGGCGTCGGCAGCGCCTTGGTCGTCGGTGAGGATTAGGATGACATTAGGACGCTGCGGAACAGCGAATGACGAATGACTAATGACGAATGACGAAAGAAAGATGGTAGGAAGGATTCTTTTCAACATGTAACTTGGACGTGGAAACGCGCAGCATCTTCATAAATCGCTCTGGTAATGGAGAAGGGAAATCGTTATGCTTTGGAACAAGATGAAGACGACACCACGACGAATCACTCGACGAAGATTTGTGGGGACGGTGGCGGCAACAGCCGGTGGAATCATGTTGCCACGCATGGAGGGGTGGGGAGCGGAGTGCGCATCCACAGATCATTTCTGGTATCGGCTCGCGCCGCCGGGGGTCTATATTGATTCGCAGCGCGACAACATGGCCTTCGGTCACGCTGATGGGAAAATCCTTCTGTCGAAAGACAACGGTCACACGTGGCCGCACAGCATCGCGTTTCCCGACGCGCAGAACATTTCGTTCAGTCACATCCTGAAGAACGGGAACGTTCTGTTTTCCACGGGGACCAAGCTCTATCTCAGCACCGACAGCCTCAAGTCGTGCCGCAAGATCATCGTGAAGAACTTGGACGGCTCGGATTACGTTGCGCATACGCCGCAAAAGGCGGAGAATCCCGGCTGGTATTTTCATACGCTGCCGGGCGTTGTGTCGTGGGATGTGAAAGGCACGGAGATGATGGTGTGGGGAAATTACTGCAACGTTATCGGCGGAGCGACCCCGGTCAACATCTACTACTCGACCGATAGCGGGCGCGCCGTGAAGATCGCGTATGCGTTCGGCCAGAATCCGTGTTTCCGTGACAACGGTTCGGGCGGCGGCGGCAAGACAGGATCGTTGCTGGGCAATCCCGACAATCCGGTTCTCGCCCGCCACGTGCACACGGTGGCGTACAACCCCAAAGAGAATGCGTTTTACGCCTGCACGGGCGACTTGGATCGCGGGTTCGGTCACGAGTGCCACTGGTTGCGGGGCGTGTATGACGCGAAGAAGGACAAGTGGAGTTGGAAGGTCCTCGTGTCAACGCAATCGAACACTCGTTACAAATGCGGCGGCATCACTTTCGTGGACGGGAAAGTGTACTGGATCAGCGACGCCAACGGCCCCAAGCCGCACGACCGCGGAATCTTCTGTTGCGATCCTGCCGACATCGCCAAGCCGGAGAAGCACACGATGTTGTTCAACCCGGAAGTCGAGTCCGGGTGCATGATCATTCAAGATGGCGTGATGATCGCGTCGCACTGCGGTCCCGCCTCGCCGCTGAACACGGGATTCATCATTTCGACGGACATGGGAAAGACGTGGGCACAAGACGATTTGAAAGAGTTCGGGAAGCGGTCACCCGTTCGGTTTCACGAGAAGAACAGCGAAGGCTGGTTCCGTGTGGACTTGCGAACGGGGTGGGTCAAACAGGCGGATGTGTTGTTCATTAAACCGAAGGAGCGGAAGTCATGAAGAACTTGTTGCAGATCACATACTGGACCATCGGCGGTTTCGAGGGCAAGAAACCGGTCCGCCAAGCGTTGGAGGACGCCAAAGCCTGTGGATTCGGAGGACTGGAACTCGCGTTCGGCGCGGGCGTGTTGAACACAGACACCACACAGGCAGCGTGCAAACAAATGTGCGATGACGCTCGAAGCTTGGGGATGACTTTGGGCACGATGATCAGCGGGAACTACTGGGGCTGCCCGTTGTCCTCGGCTGACCCGGCGCAGCGCAAGGCGGCCATTGAGTTCACACTCAAATACATCGAGGTCGCGCACTGGCTCGGCGTGAAGAAGATTCTTGTCATCCCCGGAGCGGTGGACGTTGCGTGGGATCCCTCCGTTCCCATCACGTCGTATCAACAGGTGTGGGACAACGCCACGGCGTCGCTGAAAGAACTGTTGCCGTTTGCGGTGGATCAGGGCGTAACGCTCGCCTTGGAAAATGTCTGGAACAAATTCCTCGTGGGACCGGTTGAGTTCAAGATGTTCATTGACCAGTTCGCCAGCCCGAATATCGGCAGCTACTTCGACGTCGGCAACGTCGTCATCAACGGACATCCGCAACACTGGATCGAAATCCTCGGCCACCGCATCGCCGCCGTCCACGTCAAGAACTTCAAGCGCGATGATTGCGCCGGCGTGTTGCACGGATTTGGCGACGACTTGTTGAAGGGTGACGTGGACTTTGGCGCTGTCAAGGCGGCCCTTGCGAAGATCAACTACACCGGCCCGATCACGGCGGAGATGTTGCCGTTCAGCCGGCTGCCGGACCTCGTGTTGCCCGACATGAATTTGGCGCGCGACACGGCGGCGAAAATGAAACAAATCTTCGCGAATTAGGAGGTCATCTTGTTATGAAACAATCTCGCACTGTGCGTTGGGGTGTCATCGGGTTGGGTTGGTTCGGCGAAGTCCATGCCGAGGTGCTGGCCTCCATGCCCGGCATCGAACTGGCGGCGGTCTGCACCCGGCGAGCCGACCGGTTGAAAGAAGTGGCCGACCGTTTCGACGTGCCTCGTCGCTACACTGATTACCGCGAACTGTTGGCCGACAAGGACGTTGATGCGGTGAGCGTGGTGACGCACTACTACGATCACTGCAAGATCGCGGTTGACGCCCTGAAGGCCGGGAAGAACGTGATCTTGGAAAAACCGATGGCCCAGAACGCGGCCGAGTGCGACAAGATCGTCGCGGCTGCGCGAAAGAGCCGGGGCAAGTTCATGGTGGGCCACATCTGCCGTTTCGATCCACGCGTCGTGTTGGCGAAGCAGGCCATCGAGGATGGTCGCATCGGCAAGATCATCTCGATGCACGCTCGTCGCAATCTCTCCAAGGTAATCGGTCGCATGGTGCTCGACAAAATCTCGGCGTTGGTGGGCGACGGAATTCACGACGCCGACCTGATGCTTTGGTTCACCGGCGCAAAACCGATCAACGTCTATGCGCAGGAAATTCATCCGGGGAAGAACAAGTATCCCGACGCCGGCTGGGCGATGTTCCGCCTCGACAACGGCGCGGTCGGCGTGGTCGAGTCCATCTGGTGCCTGCCGGAGAGCACGCCGTATCAGATTGACGCGCGCATGGAAGTCGTCGGCACCGAAGGGGCGCTCTACATTAATTGCGGCGTGGCCGGCTTGGAGATTCACGACAAGACCGGGCCGAAGATGCCGGACACGATGTATTGGCCGAAGGCGTTGGGCGAACGATTCGGAATTCTGCGCGCCGAACTGCGTTACTTCGCCAATTGCGTGCTCAAAGGAAAACAACCCACGCGGATCACGCCCGACGAATCGCGCATGGCAGTGGTGTTGATGGAAGCGGCCACGAAATCCGCGCAAACCGGCACAGTCATCCAACTATGAACCCGCTCAAAATACAGCTAACGGCGCTTCTCGTGTGCGCGCTGACTGGATGCCAAACCGCAACAACGCAACGCTCAAAGGACACCATGTCATTGCAATTCGATCACATCGGTCTTGTGACCACGGAAAAGAAACAGGGCGAAATCTTCATCGAAGCGACGCGGGTGTGGGTCACCGATTACAACAAGCATCCATACAACGTTGAGTGGCTCCGGTTCGAGCCGGACAGCCCGGTGACCGGGCCGGTGCGGGAGAAGGCGCACGTTGCGTATCGCGTCAAGAGCCTCGCCGAGGCATCGAAGGGAATGAAAGTCCTCTTGAAACCTTTCGATGTCGGTTTCGCCATGGTCGGGTTCTATGAAGCGTCGGACGGCGCTGTTGTTGAGTTTCTGGAGTTCAAGAAGGAAGGAGTCGGACTATCATCCCTATCAAACAAGTAATGGTCACCGGCGCCAGCGGCAAGCTCGGCGCTCCGCTCTGCGAAGCATTGCTGGCGAACGGCTACAAAGTAGTCGCCGTCAGCCGCCACTCGGCGACCGGCGTGCCTGGCGTCGAGGAAGTCCGCGCCGACGTGGGCGATGCCGCGGCGATGGACGCGCTGCTGGCGCGCAGTGACGCCGTGATTCATCTGGCGACGTGCAAGGAAGACCGCGACGCTCTCATCAAGGTCAGCGTTCAGGGAACGTTCAATCTTTTGGAAGCAATCGCGCGCGGGAAAACCCCGAAGCGGTTCATCCTCGCCAGCGGCGACGCGGTCAACGGCATCTACTTCAACCGCCAGCCGGTCCCCATTCGCGAGGACATGCCGCTCGTCGCGTATCCGGGTTATTACCCGCTCTCGAAAGTCATCGAAGAAGCGATGAGCCAGCAATACTTCCACCAGCAAGGCGTGCCGACGATCATCCTTCGCATGTCATGGATCCACGCCGAGGACGATATCCTGACGCACCTGACCGTGGCCGGCGAACAATTCGGTGTGCCCATCTGGCGCGAGTTGATGAGCAACGAGCAACGCGCCAAGTTCGACCGTGGCGGTGACGCGGCGGTGGCGTTGCGTCATCCCGAGGGCCGGCCGATGCTGCGTCACATCGTGGCCGTGGAGGATTGCGTGCAGTCGTTTCTGCTGGCGTTGCGTCGTGAAGGCGTCGAAGGCCAGACGTTCATGATTGCCATGAACGACCCATTCAACTACGTCGAAGCAGCGACCTACGCCGCGCGGCAACTCGGCATCGAGACGTTGGACTTGGTTGATCCCGTCGGACAAGACTTCTGCATTGACACCACCAAAGCCCGCTACGTCCTCGGCTACCAGCCGCAATACGACATCTTTTCCTTGATAGACAAAGCCGTCCAGTTCCGCAGCAGCGGGGAAGCCCGCCGCAAGCGGAGCGGATACAAAGGTTAGGAGAATCAAAGTATGAGCCTGAAAGATCGGGTTATTCTCATCACTGGCGGCACCTCCGGCATCGGCGAAGCCTGCACGGAGTTGTTCGCGCGACAGGGCGCCAAGGTCATCGCCATGTCCATTCAGCCCAAGGAGGGCAAGGCGCTGCAAGATAAACTCAAGGCCGAAGGACACGTCTGCATCTTCCATCACGGTGACGTGAGCAAAGAAGCCGACATCAAAGCCGCCGTGGACTT
The DNA here is from genome assembly GCA_964574605.1 of uncultured Verrucomicrobiota bacterium. Taxonomy (GTDB): domain Bacteria; phylum Verrucomicrobiota; class Verrucomicrobiia; order Palsa-1439; family Palsa-1439; genus CAIKAP01. The sequence continues at coordinate 10,854 of CAZNOK010000092.1, read as the reverse complement.
GGCCGTGTCGAAGTTCGGCCGGCTCGACGTGGCGTATGCCAACGCGGGGCTGTTGAGAAGCCAGAAGATCACCGAGTTGACGCTCGATGATTTCCACGCCCTCATCAACGTCAACCTCCTCGGCGCTGTGCTCGTGGCCAAGCACGCCATCCCGGTCATGGAACGTCAGGGTAGGGGAGTAGTGTGCTTCACGACCTCGGTCGCCGCTGACATCGGATTCCCTGGCCACGCCGTTTATGCGGCAACGAAAGCAGCCATCGTGGCGCTGATGCGGTCGTTGACGACCGACCATAGTCCGCGCGGCGTTCGTTTCGTGGCCGTCAGTCCCGGCACGATTGACACGCCGATGCTGGCGAAATCCTGCGAGGGCTGGGACAAACCGAAGGAAGAACTCTACGCCGACGTTGCCAAGAAGATTCCCGTCCGGCGGATGGGCCAGCCGATTGACGTGGCGCGGACAGTCGCGTTCCTCGTGAGCGACGACGCCGGTTTCGTCAACAACTGCGTCGTGCCCGTCGAAGGCGGCACGTTGGCGCTACCTCCGTGGTGATGAACTTCGCACGTTGTCTTGTTGCGTTGACACTGTGGTTGGTTACTACAGCCTCAGCTTGGTCGTCGTGGCCGGCGTATCGGCATGACGCGCAACGGAGCGGCATCGCCACCGACGAGATCAAATTGCCGTTGGCAGAAGCGTGGATGCACCGGTCGGCTCCACCCAGCCCTGCGTGGCCGGAACTTCCCGCCAAGCAGGATGTCTTTCGCCGAGTTTCGCAACTTGGGCCGACAACCACCTTTGACCGGGCCTTTCAGGTAGCAGTCGTAAACGGAGCGCTTTACTACGGATCGTCAGCCGACGACACAGTGCGTTGCCTCGACGCTGCCGACGGACGCGTCCGCTGGACGTTCACCACCGACGCTCCTGTGCGACTCGCCCCGGTGGTCGTGGATGGACGGGTGTATGTCGGCTCCGATGACGGGTGGGTGTATGGCCTCCGCGCTGACGATGGCGGCGTGGTATGGAAGTATCGCGGCGGCCCGGAAGATCGGCGTCTGCCGGGCAACGGACGGATGATGTCGTTGTGGCCGGTGCGGTGCGGCGTTCTGGTTGACGATGGCGTGGTTTATTTCTGCGCCGGTCTGTTCCCATTGCAGGGCAACTATCTCTGTGCTGTCAACGCGAAGGATGGCAAGGAGCTTTGGAAGCAACCGATTGACATCGTCTCGCAAGGTTATTTGCTGGCGTCGGCCTCGCACCTCTACGTGCCGACCGGGCGCACTGCGCCGATGGTGTTCGAGCGTAGCACGGGGAAACTGGTCGCGCCATTGCCCGGAGCGGGAGCCAACCGTCTGGCTGGTGGTTGTTTTGCGGTGCTCGCGAACGACACGGTGCTCTATAGCGCCGGCGAAACAGCGGGCATCCACACCAGCGCGCCTCGCTCGAAAGAGAAGACCGTGTTGGCCGACGGCCTGAGAATCGTTGTGGACAAGACGATGCGTTATATGCTGACCAAGGATCGGCTTTGCGCGTTGGAGCAGGCGCGCCTCAAATGGGAAACGCCGGTTCCTGACGGCTGCGAGCTGATCTTGGCCGGCGAAACGATTTTCGTCGGCGAACCGGACCGTGTCTCGGCATACAACGTCGCCGACGGCAAGATGCTGTGGCGCGGCAACGTGCAGGGTAAAGCCTACGGCCTCGCTGTCAGCGATGGCCGTCTTTACGTGAGCACTGACCGCGGCATGGTTCACTGCTTCCAACGCGGCAAGCCGCCGCCAAGCGGGCCGCTCACGTTCGAGTACATCGAGGAAATGACGAAGCCTTCGCCATTTCCGACGGATGAGCGATTGGCACTCTACGCTCAAACCGCCATTCAGCGCGCTGGCACGACGAAAGGCTACTGTCTGGTGCTTCGTTCCGGCACGGGACAACTGGCTTACGAAATCGCCACGCGCTCGAAGTTTCAGGTCGTGGGCGTCGAGCAAGACGCGCAGCGCGTGGCCGAGTCGCGTCGTAAGCTCGCCGAGGCCGGGCTTTATGGGCGGCGCGTGACGATTCATCAAGGCGACGACAACAAACTTCCGTTCCCGAACTGCTGGGCCAACCTTATCGTCGCCGAGAAAACGCTGGCTGGCTCATCGGCCGAGATCAATCGCGTGCTTCGCCCTTGCGGCGGCACAGTCGTCTTGAGAACGGCCAACGGCATTACCTCTGCCTCGCGCGGTGCGTTGCCCGGTGCCGGTGAGTGGTCGCACTTTTACGGCGACCCCGGCAACACCGCTTGCAGCGGCGACGCAATGACGGCCGGCTCTGTGGACCTACAATGGTTCGGACGACCCGGTCCGCGCCAGATGCCCGACCGCCACGACAAGAACGTCGGGCCCCTTTACAAGAATGGTCGCCTGTTCGTGTCCGGCGACAATCACGTGTTGGCGGCCGACGCTTACAACGGCACGATTCTCTGGGAGCGCGACGTGCCGCGCTCGGTACGTTTGGCGGCGTTCAAGAACTGCGGCAACATGGCGGCGACGGATGATTGTCTCTACATCGCCTCCGGCAGTGAATGTCTGGCGTTCGATGCGCAGACCGGCGAACTGCGCAAGACATTCAGCGTTCCCGTCACTGCCGAATGGGGCTACGTGGCCGTTGAGAAGGACCTGTTGGTGGGGAGCGCGACGCGGCCCGGCGGGACATTCCGCGACCAGACCATTTACACCGAGGTGCTCCTCTGGCGCGATTCGATGCCGGTGGTTTGCAGCGACTCGATGTTCGTTCACGAACGCGCCTCCGGCAAGAAACTCTGGACGTATGCTTCTGCGCGCGGCGTCATCGTCAATCCGACCATCGCGCTGGGCGGGCAGCGAGTTTACTTCATCGAGAGCACCAACCCTGCGTCGCGATCTGTGACCGACAGCCGCGTCAAACTCACGACGCTACTAGGCAAAGGCGCCGACTTGGTGGCGCTGGACATTCGCACCGGCAAACTGCTCTGGCGGAAACCGGCAGAACTGGAGACCGTTGAGCACATCCTTTATCTGGGCTACGCCCGCGGGAAACTGCTGGTGACGGGAACGAGAAACGAGAACCGTCGCGTCCGCTACGACCTTGCCGCGTTCGACGCCGGCAGCGGCGAGCGCTTGTGGTGCAATACGCAGACGCCGGTTCCCGACCACATCCTGCAAGGCCCACACGGCGAGCAGGTGCAGCACCCGGCCATCGTCGGCGAAGTGATTTACGGCACCGGTTTCGCCTGTAACCTGAACACTGGCGAGCCGGTGGACACGTGGAAATGGCGCAAGAGCAATCATTGCGGCACGGTGTCCACGTCCGCCAAGTGCGCGTTCAGCCGCTACGAGAATCCATGGATGTTCGACCTGAGGAGCGGTGAACACACTGTCCTGAGCAAGGCGATCCGTCCCGGTTGCTGGATCAACATCATTCCCGCCGGCGGTTTGATTCTGATTCCCGAAGCCAGCGCCGGCTGCACATGCGGGCATCCGATTCAAACTTCGGTCGCATTCATCCCGCGTCGTTGACGCGCGAAAGGAGTCTGCTGTGAAGCAATTCCTCGTGGTGTGGCTGTTCGGAAGCGCCGTTGCAACGGCCGGATTGATCACGGTGCAGCTTGCCGATAAACCGTTGACGCCCGGCCTGCTGGCATCGGCCCTGACTGTGACCGTCTCCAACACCAGCGATGTTGCCATCGTGCTGCGCGGTGTCGAGTGGGTGGACTACTGCGGCGACCACCGCCAGTGGCGCGCGCGCCGCTACGGCAGCACGCGCACCGCTGCCGACGGCGCCATCGAACACAACATGATGACGCAATCGCTTACGTCGGAGTACTTCGAGGACGGCCTGTTGTTTCCGGGCGAGCGACTCGACGTGGTGGCGCCGCTCACGCCGCAACGCGATGGACGCCACGAGTTGCGCATCCGCTACGCGGTCGCCGGTTCCGCCATCGAGTGGCCGGTGTGCATGTTCTTGGCGGACAGCGAATCGCCAATGAAAGCTGTGTATCGCCGTGCCATTGCGGAGCGGATTCAAGCCCGTCAGGGCCGGGCCGCGCGCGACGCGATTCTGCACTGGCCGGGAAGTAAGGCCTCCCCCGAACAGCAGGAACAATTCAAGTTGGCATTGCCGCTTGCCAGCGATCCGAAGAATGCGGCGACAGGTGGGTTGTCTGTCGCCGAGGCGGCGCGCAAGGCCAAGCTCGACCCGGAACGCGAGTTGTACTCCGCTTTTTATCGCGCGGCGTTGAGCGCGTGGTTTTTTGTGCGCGCCGACCGCTCGGCGGTCGCGTTGCGCTGGGTACTCCCTCCGACGGCGCCGCCCGGCTATTTCAAGTGGAAGACCTATCCGATGCCCAACATGGATCGCACCGCACCGGATGAGTTTGGGGAGAAGACCGCGATGCTGTTGCGGCCCGACGCCTTTGGCGACTGCGTCAAGGTCAAGTTGCCCAGCCAGCCGATGTACTACGAGCCGGGCAAGACGCCGCTGGCAGCGCACGAACTCTGGCGCGTCCTCGAACGCGCTTGCGAACGCAGCGTTGACGTGCGCGTGGTGACGATCAATCCCAACGGCCTCGGCGCGGAGAACGTGCTCACCGCCGGCGTCGTCGTGGACGGTGCTGGTCGCTGGCTCGATCCGAAACCTGCGTCGCCCGCCGGCCATTACTTTGCCTCGCCGAAAGAGGCCGTGGAGAAAATCACCGTGTTCCTGCAAAAGAACGATTGGCCGGCGCTGAGCCGCTACTACGACCTGCGCGATGCGGCGGTCGCGCGCGAGGAACTGGAGTCGGGCCGGTTTTTCCTGCGCACCGAGCGGCCGGCGCTTGTCCATCCGGGATTGCCGTGGAAATACAAGCAGCCGTTCACACCGGGATTCAAATTCGACCGCGTCGAGCCGACCGATGCCGGCGATGTTGTGCGCGTGCTGCTTTCGATTGCGATTGACGAGGGTGGCGGCATGAAACAGCGCGGAACCGACTCGTTCCTGCTGCGCAAATCAACGAACGGTTATCAGGTCCTGCCAAAATGAATCCGCGCCGACTGTTTCTTCTGCTGGCGATGCTCGGCGCCTGCTCGCGAGCGCCGGTGATGGTGCCCGATGTGCATTTGGGCGACACGGCGAAAACGATTCATCTGCCGACAAACGGCCCGGTGCGCGTCGAAGTTGAGAACAGCGTCGTCGTGAAGATCACGATCACCCGGCAAGGACGGTTCAGCGCGCGCGAACTCGACGCGTTGTTGGCCGCGAACGCCGGTAATCGCTCGTGGTCGGAAGTCCCGGCGAAACTTGATCCTGTCGGCCAACAGCTCGGCATCCGTCGCTGGCGGCGTGGCGACCGGGGCAGCGCCACACTCTCGGAGCGCGGCGGCGAGAGCGAACTCGTTTTGGCCGGTCCGCCGGCGATGCGACCGACACATCATCGGCTGACTTGGAAACGCTACGATGGCACCGGCGACCCGGCGGCGGCACAGTTTGTGGTGGACGACCAGATGATCGGCGATCTGGCGGCGTTGAAACAGTTCATCACGTCGTTGCCGATTGGTTCGGAGCTTGTCGTCGTTCCTTACTACGGCGATCCCGGTGGTACGACGAAACGGGCGTATCCGTTCAATGTGGAGGAACTGCGGCAGTTTGCCGCGAGTCACGTGGTGCGACTGTTGGTACCTCAGGGGAAGTGAATTACGGAGCGCGGACACCGCGTATGACAAGCGGACCGCGCCGTGGCACCGTGGTGGGGCGGAGCGGCGGCGGAGCGAACATGTTCAAGGCATGGAACTGGCTGTCGAGCGCGTTGTTGAAGTCGCGCAGGCCGCCTTTGAAACCGAGGTCATGGAGTCTTTGTTCGATAGAGGCGATATCACGCGCGGTGATCGAGCAGTCGTACGGTTTCAGTGATTGCACCGCTCGCTCGGCTTCCTGGAAACGGTCGGAGAGTTTGCCGGCTTTGACTCCCTGGACTTCGTAGCCCGCGCGGACACCGCCGAGCATGTCAATGCCCTTGTTCATCTGAGCCATCGCTTCAAGTTTATTGCCGTCGGGCCAACGCGCACTGCGCAGGCGCAGGTAGGCGTCGGCCTTCTCGTTGTACATCATGCCGAACCGCTGCGCGTCCTGCAGCAACGCCATGTTCTCGATGGCGAGTGTGCCGTCCTTGTTGAGGACGCGCTTGATGTTGGGCGGGATTTGGCGCAGTTGGCCGGTGATCCGGTCGTGCATCTGGTCGGAGAAATCGAGGCAGGCTTCGGGATGCCACTTGTCAGTCGCCAACTGTTGGTGCAACTCGGCCCACTTCTCCTTCGCCCAATGGGCGCGTTCCTCTGCCGACGCGAATGGCTTTCCAGTGCGCGGGTTGATGCCTCGCTCGAATGCGTCGCGCTCGGCGGGGGCCATCAGGCGTTTGAGTTTGTCCTCGGTGTATTTGCTGGCCTTGGCGAATTCATCCGTCGCAACGTCGCGCCAGTGTTTGCGCGGCACCTCGATGGCTTCGCCGCGTTCGTTGCGGTAGAGGACGCGGTAGTCGCGGTCGGTGTTGACGTCAATCTTCTTCGCGCTGGCGCCGGGGGTGCGGAACTCATCCACCCAGATTTCCTTGCCGGCCCACGGCGCGGGTTTGCCGTTGATCTGTTGGTTCTTCAGTGAATCAACGATGGCCTGTTTCTGCGGCGCATAGACTTTTTCTTCCGCCGCGTTGAACGCGGCTTTCACTTCGTCGTCGGCGTTTTTGAGCGAGCGCATCGCCTGCGGGTCGGTCTTGATGTCCATCACGTCATCCACGGACAACTCGCGGCCTTCCTTCACGGCGCGGTTCAGGTCGCGGAGTTTGGGATGATTGAGCGCCATCTGGGCGCGGGCGTCCTTGAGGAAATTCTCCACCTGCTTGGCGCGCAACGCCGGGTCTTTGATTCCCTCAACGGTTTCGAGGTAGCGATCCAGGTCGCGGGCGATCTCGGCCGGTGGTTTGCCGGTCGAGGTCATCAGGTCTTTGCCGCCGGTCTTGTTACGGCTCCAAGCGGCGCCGACTGCGGCTTCGTCAGTGCTGAGAGGGCGTTCGGCAGTGGTGGACAGCGAAGGCTTCGAGTCGGGGCGAGGCGTGTCGCCGGCATTGGTTCGGCGCGGCGGTTGGGATGTTGGTTCGGCGGTCCTCGTCGGACGCGACGGGGCGGCCCCCTCCGCCGTCGGACGGGACTTCGGTGGTGGCTTCTCTCCGGCTGGTGGCGGTTTCTCTCCTGTCCGCGGCGGTGGCTCGTCTGCCTTCGGAGGCTTCGAGGGTGGTTCGTCAGTCTTGGGTGGTTTGGCCGGCGGTTCCTCTTTCGTTGGCGGCTTCGGCGGAGGCTCGTCAGTTTTGGGAGGCTTGGGTGGCGGCTCGTCGATCTTCGGCGGTTTTGGAGGAGGTTCGTCGGTGCCCGACGGCTTTGGTGGTGGCTCGTCGCCTTTGGGAGGTTTGGGTGGCGGTGGTTCGTCGGTTCGAGGTTTCGGTGGCGGCTCAACGGGCGGTTCGGGTTTGGGGCCTCGCGCAATCAAACGCGGTTTGCCGTGGCCGCCGAGTTCGTCGTAGATGGCGAGCGCGCGTTTCTGGGTGGCGGTGAGCGATTCGGCGCCTTTGGTGGCCCGTTGGGTTCGGGCCTCGACGGCGTAGGCCATGAAATCGCGTTGGTGCGCCTCGGAGAGTTGGCGGAACGCGTTGAGTCCGCCCTTTTCGAGTTTGTTCAGGTTGGAGGCGAAGCGGAACTTGGTGGCGGCGCTCCAGCCGCTGAACGCGCCGGGGCCGACGGCACCGGCGACATTGAGCACGGTCATCCAGAAACCGGGATCGCTGGCGACAGCTTCGTCGTAACGGTCCGCGCCGAGCACGAGGCTGGCGCCGAGGGCGAAATGTTGTTCCTGCCAATTTTTTTGGAGCGCCCCGACGCTGTCGTAGGCCACGACGGCGCCGCTGGCGATGTCGGCGGCGGCAGCGAGATAGACGGCCCAAGCAGCCTCGGTCCACATCGCGGGCAACGTCGCCGCGGCGGTAAGGATGAGCACCATCTGGGTGTCGAGTTCACTGTACTCGCGCTGGGCGCGGACGGCTTCGACAAAACTTTTTACACCGCACACCGCGCCACGGGCGGCATCGTCACTGACCCACTGGAGTTGGCGGCGACCGTCGGCAGCGGCACTTTCCTCGAGTTTGAGCAACTGGGGCAGGAGTTGTTCGGCGACCGGCTCGAAGCCGTAACTGGCCAAGTCAATGAGGCCTTCGATGTCGCTGTCCTCGGTGTTGCGGGCCTTGGTGATCGAGTCATAGACGGCTTGTTTGTAGTTTTCGAGGCCCTCCTTGACCGCGCCGAGCGACCACGCCTCGGCGGCGGCGACGTTGTTGCTGAAGATGCTTTTCAGAATCACGTCACTGACGGCAAAACTCAACGGCACCGTTCCGGCATCGGTCGTCGCATCCACCAGCCGCGTGCCCAACGTTTCGTAGCCGAGAGGGTTGCCGAAGAGCGGCGGTTTGGTGACGCGGATGTGGGAGAGCGGGTTTGATGTGTCCTCCAACATCGGGGCGATCATCTGGCGGACGGCGGGCAACTGACGGTCGTCAGTGACGATGATGAGGCGGTTGGTCTGGCTCTCCATCATCTTGACGAACGCGTCGCGCAACAGGATCAACGCCGCCTGATCGCCGCAGGTGACCGATACCTTCTCGACAATGTTGCTTTTGCGTTTCCGTTTTTCCGGCCTGATCTTCATGCCGGTAGTTGACTCGACAGTCCGCTCGGCGGCTTCTTCGAGTTTTTTCTGGACCCACGCCGCGCCGTCGAGTCGTTTCCAGTCGCGGATTTCGCGTTGCACATCGTCAATCGTTCTCTCGATCTTGCCGTACAACGGCGCGAGGAAGGCGTAGTTGGTGATTTCGTCCACCTTCTTGCCGGAGAGTTTGCCCAAGTCCACGCCCGTCAGGTCAATCTCCGGGTGCGTGCGCGCCGCCCTCAGCAGCGCGTCCTTCCACAGCGTCCCATACTCGCGCGCCGGGGCAATCCGCAGCACCGCCGTCGGCGGATCGAGCAGCAACGCCTTTGTCGGCGACACCGCCACCAGCCGGTCGTCGGCCAGCACCGCGACGCTGTCCACGCCCTGCGTGGCGGCCATCGCCGCCTTTCCTTCTTCGTAGAGCATGAAGGGCAACGTCTGGTAAACGCCCGTTTCCCCTTCGAGCAGTTTTGCCGTCGTCCGCAACACGTCCGTCGTTTGGCCGGCCCGCGCGCGTTGAATGTGCACGGGAAACTCCGTCACCGGCAGCGCCACATCCGTGCGCAGTTCCAACATCGCCAGCGATGGCGCCAGCGCCGATTCCGTCGCTTCAATCTTTTCGCGCCAGTGGCGCGCGAAAGTGAGATGCCCTGTCATGTCGCCAAACGCCAGCAACCAATCGCCCGCTGTTTCGCCGTTGAGCGTGAATGCCTTGTCGCCGCCGGTCACGCCCCGGCGCAACGTCGCCGTGACCACCATCGCGTCCATCTGGCGGATGATACGCTGCACTTTCTCGTCGTAACCCACAGTCGCCTTTTTCCAGCCATCATCAATCTGCCGTTGCAGGTCCCGGTCGCCCTCCACCCTCGCGGGCAAGATGTCCACCGCGTAGCTGATCGTTTCATCGTGCGGGTCGGTGGATTGCAGGTCAATCTTCTCGGCGAATCGTTTCGGCAGGTTCCAACCGTACACGAACAACTGCCGGTGCCGCTGGCCGGGCAGGACGGACTTTGGATCGAACGGATACCCGTAACTGGGGAAACCATCCTTCCATCGAAACTGGTCTTCCAGCACAACCACGCCCGAGATGACCGGCCGCGCCCGTTCCCAAACTTCCGGGCCGCGTTGCCAGCCGGTGTCGCGGCCATTCTCCTCGCCCCGCGTGAAACTGCCGACGCGCCCGTAGCCGCCCGCCGCGCGTTCCGTCTCGACGTCCGCGCGATACTGCCACGTGCCCGACAAGTTTCCAGACCCGTCGAAGCGCAACTCCAAGTCCACCATGTCCCGGTCAGCCACCGCGCGCCGTCGGACGGGCGTGTCCGTCGTGAAATCGCCGACCTGCGCGGTCACATTCGTCACTGCCTCCGGCACCTCCAACCGCGGCAACTGCGCCTTTGTGCGCTCGACCTTCTCCGAGCGTGGCGACGCCCCCTCCAACTTGATCTTCAACGTGTCGCCCTCGCGTTTGATCTCGGTGGCGTTAAGCTCGAACTTCTGGTCGTCCTGCGGCTGCCACAACGTCACCTCGCACTTCTTCTCGTCCTCGTCCACCACCGCCGTGCCGACGACATTGGTCAGCTTCTCGTCCCAGTAGATGATGTTCCAGCGTCCCGCGAACGTCTGATTCGTTTCCGTCGCTTGCGTCGCAACCGTCAGGCCGGCCAGCAACCATGTGAAGATCGCTTTCATCGTTTTGGCAGCTCCTCGCCCGGCGCCAATCCTTCGGCGGAGTCGAACCACGGCTGGAACGGCCCGGCGCGGAACGTCGTGTCATTGCCCGTGTTCGTCCCGATCAAGCTCAATTGCCGGTGTCCCGCCGTCAGCAGCACCCGGCAGGTCGGCTCCTCCAACGGCGGATTGAACGTCACCTCGACCTCCGCCGGCACGCCGATGGTCAGCCGGCGCTCGCCCTTCGAGCGCACGACGATGTCCACGACTTTCGGTTTCGGTTTCTGACCGATGATGATTTTCACCGGCCGTCCGCGCAGCTTCTGCAACCCGGCAAACGGCTCGTCCAACGGAAACGTCACTGCCCCGCCCGCGTCGAGCGTGTTGAGTTGCTCCTGTCAAACCTCGATGAGAATGTCCCCTTCCTTACCACAGTGAGAATGTCCCCT
>CAZNOK010000091.1:0-19185 GCA_964574605.1 uncultured Verrucomicrobiota bacterium | reverse complement strand
GTTCCAAGCCATTCGCGATTATCAAAATCATTTGGCGACTGGTTCCATTACAACCATCTTCCTGCTGAAAGCGTTGGCCGAAACCGGTCACCACGACCTCGCCTACCGGTTGGTCATGCAGCCAACATGTCCTTCCTACGGCTACATGGTGGACAACGGCGCGACGGCCATGTGGGAACGGTTTGACGGCTGGCATCCAACGCTGGGTTTCAATCCGAATCGCATGAACGGTTTCAACCATTTGGGAATGAACTCCGTTTTCGAGTGGGTCATGGCCTATGTAGCCGGCATTCGGCCTGATCCGTCACAGCCCGGATACAAACATTTTGTCATCGCTCCCCAACTCGGAGGCGGACTCACTTGGATGAAGGCGAGCTACGATTCCGTGCGCGGCCGGATCGAAATCGCTTATGAAATCAAGGACAGCAAGCTGACCTTGCGCTTCACCATCCCCGCGAACACCACGGCCACGGTCACGCTGCCGAACGGCAACACGAAGCACTTGCAATCCGGCCGGTATGAATTCACCATCCCGCACGAAAGAAAACCATGAAACAGACCTTTACAGCGCCTAACAAAACCGCCGGTAGGGACGAGCCGCCGGCTCGTCCGCGTCGTAAAGATCCTGACCGGCCGGCGACCCGGCGGGTCGCCCCTACCTCCAAGACGCAAAGGTTTTCAGTTTTGTTAGGCGCTCTTAGTTTTACGTTCTGCGCGTTAATGACGCTGACAACGCTTTGCGCTGCGCCGGCGATAGTGCCGGTGGCACAGTGGTCGTTTGAGACGCCGCCGGCGGCGACGGAGTGTCCGTCGCCGTCAGTCGCGCTTGCCGAGGGCGTGCATGGCAACGGATTGCTGCTGTCTGGCAAACACCAGATTCAAGCCAAGATGCCCGCTGTCACCGGCGAGTTGAAGGCGGTGTCGTTCTCGGCTTGGGTGAAACCGGAATCGTTCGACCGCTACAACGAAATCTTCCGTCAGGAATGTTCCGAACGACTGTTGTTTTCATTCCAAGAAAACGGAACAATCCTTTCGTTCGGGCTGAACATCGGCGGTTACACCGAGTGCGACGCGAAGATCAATCCCGACGAATTGCTCGATGGCGCGTGGCATCATTGCGCCGCCACATTCGACGGCGCGACGATGAGGGTTTATCTCAATGGCAAGCTCATCGGCTCGAAACAACGACAAGGCGTTGTCCGTTACAATCCGTCTGCGACGGCTTTCATCGGCTCGTTGGGCGGGCGCGGCGAATTTCTCCAAGGCGGGCTGGATGAAGTGGCGATTTACACAACGGCGCTTTCCGCCGAGCAAATCAAAGCCGAATGGCAACGCGGCGCCGACGCGCTCGCCAAACGCGGCGTGGCGTGTGGAGGAGTGCCGGGGCCGCGGACGAAACCGGTACAGAAAACTGCGGTGGCGAAGAAGGCGCCGGTGGTGAAGCCGTCGCCGTTGATTGGACCAGAATCGTTCCCGGAGCCGCCGACAATCGCGCTGACGTCGTCAGTGGCAGATGAGTTGCTGAAACACGATTGGCAAGCACAACGTGGAGCGAAGTCTTGGGAAGCGGCCTGCCGGGAAGAGTTGGCGCGGATTGAAAGAATCTTGCAACGACGCAACGCAGCGGCACGCACCAAGCTGGTCGCCGGTAACGACGAGAAATCGTATCTCGAATTGCGCCGCGTGAAACGCGAACTGATGCTGAGCGACCCGGCGATTGACTTCAGCCGCATCGTCTGCATTGACAATCCGTACGTCCACGGCTCGGAAGCGATTCACGAGGTGCGCCATCGCAACGAGGACACGGCGACGATGGGCGGGCGGTTGCTGGTGCTCGACGGGCTGCGTCCCGATGCGGTGGTGCGGAAACTCGCGCCGCAAGGCGCGCCGGCGGCGTTCTGGCGGCCCGATGTGTCATTCGACGGCACGAAGATTCTGTTCTGCATGAAGTCCTCCGACAAGCCGGCGTATCATCTCTACGAGGTCGGCGTGGACGGCAGCGGTTGGCGTCAGATTACAGATGGCGATTACAACGATCTCGACCCGATCTACGCACCGGACGGCGGCATCATTTTCACGACGAGCCGGTGCAATCATTATCTGCGTTGCGGCGGATCGAAGTTTCGGATGTTCATCCTCGCGCGTTGCGATTACGACGGGAAAAACATCTACTTCATCAGCGCCAACAACGAGGTGGATTATCTGCCGTCGTTTCTGCCGGATGGACGGCTCATTTACACGCGCTGGGAATACGTGGATAAGGAAGTGCTCCGCATCCAAAGCCTTTGGACGGTGAATCCCGACGGCACCGGCCTGAACGCGTTCTGGGGCAACCAGAGCCACTGGCCGGACATGTTGTTGAATCCGCGCGCCATCCCCGGCACAAGCAAAGTCATCTTCAACGCCACCGGCCACCACGACGCCTACGCCGGGCCGCTGGGCATCATCGTGCCGAGCGAAGGAATGAATTATCCCGACGGCCTCTATAATCTGACGCCGCATGTCCCGTGGTGCGAGGTCGGCGCCGGTCCGGCGGACAAACCGTACAACGCCGAGTTCTGCGCGCCGGCCTGTTTCGGCGCATTTCACACGCCGTTTCCGATCGGCAAAGATCTTCTCTTGGTTTCGGCACGCATCGGCAGACCTGTCAGGACGGATCACGACCCCGATCTTTCGTACTTCCAGCTTTACCTGATGGATTACGACGGCAACATGGAATTGCTCTACAAAGGCGCGTTCAATATCTTCCACGCCCAGCCAGTTCGCTCCCGTCCGTTGCCGCGCGTGATTCCGCCAAATGTCCGTTGGCCCGGCAAGATGATCGCCGCTAATCAGAAGGCCGAACCCGGCATCTTGTTCAGCGCCGATGTGTATGAAGGCTCCGGCATCCCGCGAGGCATGGCGAAATCGCTGCGCGTGCTCGAAGTGGAAAGCCAGACATGGTGCGACGGCAAACGCTCGACTGCCGCCGAAGCCGATCGGTATCGCTCGAAAGGCGCCTTTCCACGGTTTACGTTGGCCGGTGAAACGCCCACGTCGTTTCTGATGGACGACGCGACGAAACGGATTCTCGGCACCGTGCCGGTCGAAGCCGACGGCAGCGTTCACTTCAAGGTGCCGCCGGTGCAGTCGCTCTATTTCCAGTTGCTCGATGAGAAAGGGCGTTGTCTCCAGACGATGCGCTCGTTCACGCACGTCATGCCCGGCGAGAAACGCGGTTGTGTCGGTTGCCACCAGACACGCGGTGTCACGCCTGACGTGAAACCGGGCATCGCGCTGAGCCGTCCGCCGAGCGACATCACGCCGCCATTGTGGGGCGATGAGACGGTGAGTTTTCCGAGGTTTGTTCAACCGATTCTCGACAAGCACTGCATCAGTTGCCACGGCGGCAAGGAACCGAAAGCCGGGGTGGACCTGACGCACCGGACCGAGCCGGGCACGTTGTTGAGCTGGCCGTATGTCTTGCTGGTGTTCGGAAGCAACCCGAAGACGATTGCCGATTTGCCGTACACGAGTATCGCCGGGCCGATCTTCCCGTATCACGTCTATCCGAATCCGGAAGTGAAGTTTCCGACAGCGGATACCGTCGTGCCGCCGATGACGGCGATGTCCTACCGCAGCCGCCTGATTCAGAAAGCGACCAGCGGCAACCATCACGACGTACGCGTTTCGCCGGAAGAAGAAGCGCGCTTGGTGGCGTGGGTGGACGCGCTCTGTCCGTATCTTGGCTTGGAGGAAATTCTCGCCGTGCCCGACATCGCGCCAAATGACTATTTTGATCAAGCCGTCCATAAAGGGTTGACCTATCCATCCAAGATGCGCACCGCGCCGGTCGTTCACAAGGCGTTTTGCCAGGACGACTTCAAGACCCAGAGCGACCGGAAACCGAAAGACCCAGCCGGCCATCCGCTCCCCTCCATCGAGGTCAAAGACAGAAAACGCGTTTATCGAATTCCATGAGATCTATCATTCTGAGTTTGTGTTGTGCATTGACTGCTTCCGCGGAAACGTTACTGCCATCGTGGGCGGTGGTTCAGCCGGGCGTGTTCCAGATGGGCGCGACGCCGGGGGCGCAGGTGTTGTCCACGGGCGCGCAACGCGCCTATGACGGACCCGATTGGGACGAGTGCCCGGTTCATCAGGTTCGGATCAGTCGCGCGTATTCTCTGGCGTTGTCGAAGGTCACGCAGGAGGAATTCGCCCGGTTCAAGCCCGGTCACAAGGAGTTCATCATCTCCAGTGGCATGGAGTGGAAACCGAAGGCGCCGGCGGTCTGGGTGACGTGGAATGAAGCGGTGGAATACTGTCGCTGGCTTGGCAAAGAAACCGGCGAGCCGATCCGTCTGCCGACGGAGGCGGAGTGGGAATTCGCGGCACGCAACAGGGCGCGGCTTGGCTTGCGCGGGATGAGCGATGGCGTCTTGGAATGGTGTCTGGATTGGTGGGCGCCGTATGCGCCGGATGCCGTGACCGATCCGCTCGGCCCGAAGCAGGGCGAAATCCGCGTTCTCCGGGGCCGGGGCGGCGAACGGACTGAATACTCGGAAGTCAAGACCGACGGGAAAATCAAAAAGATTCACCGGGTGGTCAAGCCGAGTCCCAGCGACCGTTCCGGCACCGTGCCGGAAGATCGCAGACCCGACATCGGATTTCGGATCGTTCGGGCGCCGATGCCCAAGGGAACGTTTCGCGCGCCGCTTCCGGTCGCCGAGGTGTTCCACAATGTTTCGCAGACCCGCGCCACTTGGAAGGAACCGGAGAACCCAAACGCGCCTGTCTTCTTCGGGGGTGTCCCGTTTATCTCAAGTCCCGCCAACGCGCTGGCGCTGCCGTATTTCAACCGTCACCATGTTCCGAGCATCGTCGTGTGTGATAACGGCGATTTCCTCGTCACCGCGATGACCGCACCGGCGGACAGCAGCGATCAGATGGCCATCATGATCACACGGCTGCGTCGGGGCAAGGAACAGTGGGATCCGCCCGCCCGTTTCTTCATCGCGCCGGACCGCGACGTTGACAGCGCGGTGCTCTTCAACGCCGGCAACGGCGAGATTCACCATTACAACAGTGTCGGCGGAACCGATCACAAGTTTTGCATCATCAAACGCGTCAGCACCGACAACGGAGCGACTTGGAGCGCGGCGCGCCTGGTGCATCGGTATCGGGCGGCGTCTCCGAAACAAAAACCGTTCACCGGTGAACCGCGGTTCTGGTCGCACATGCCCATCGTGCGATTGTCCGGCGGCACAATCGTCATGCCCAGCGACGCCGGTTACTCCGGCATGAACGACGATGGCACGGTGTTGTGGCGGAGCCGAGACTTGGGCGAATCGTGGTCGGAGATGACACGCTACGGCTGGAACTTCAGCGCGTTTAGCAAGGACGGCGGCCGGGCCGGATGGATTGCGGGCATCCACGCGCCGTTTGCCGTTCTCGTTGACGGACGGTATCTTGCGTTCGGGCGCGGCAATGACATCGGCGACCGCATGCCGATGAGCGTGTCCTCCGACGAAGGGAAGACGTGGACGTTCCAAGCCAGTCCGTTCCCCGCCATCCTCTCCGGCCAACGCCCGGCCATGTTGCGGCTGCGCGAGGGGCCGATTCTTTTCGTCTCGTACACGGACTCCTCGGCCCGCTTCAAGGCGAAGACACACCGGGGAATGGATTTTGTGGATGCAACGGGCACAGTTCACAAAGGTTTCGGTTTGTTCTCCGCGCTCTCATTCGACGAGGGAAAAAGCTGGCAACACCACAAACTCATACCTGCCGACGCCAAGAAACCTTGGGAGTCGGACAGAGGCGGTTATCTGTTTTGTGTCCAGACACCCGACGGGATGATTCACATGGTCAGCAGCAGGAAATACTATCACTTCAATCTGGCGTGGCTGAAACAACCGATGCCTGCGCGGAATCAAAAATGAAAGTCAGCAGAACTTCGTGAAACAGACGTTCTCACTCTTTACCGCCCTGCTGCTGGCTCTGCTGGCCGCATCCCACGCTGCCGAAATCCAAAAAACCAACCCGCCACAGCCGGTAAATATCCTGTTTATTCTCGCCGATGATCTCGGCATCGGCGACCTGCGATGTTACGGCAATCCGTTTGTGGAGACGCCCACGCTGGATGCGTTGGCGCAACAGGGCGTGCGTTTCACGGACCATTATTCGCCGTCGCCGCTCTGCGCCCCGGCGCGCGCCGGGTTCCTCACCGGGCGGTTCAATCACCGCACGGGTGCCGTGGACGTGCCGAGCAATCGCGGGCTGGACCGGATGTCGCTCCCGGAAAAAACGTTCGGCGATTACTTCCGCCACGCCGGTTACGCGACGGCGCTCATCGGCAAATGGCACAACGGCCTGTATTGCCGCGATCATCTCCCGCACCGGCGCGGTTTCGATTTGTTCTACGGTTTCCCCAACGGTGGCCAGGATTATTGGAAATGGCACCTGATGCGCAATGACGCCGTCGAGAAACACGATGGCCGTTACCTGACCGATGCGCTCAACGACGAGGCCATCGCGTTCATTCGCGCCAGCAAAGGCAAACCGTTTGCGTTGTTTCTCGCGCATCATGCGCCGCATTCTCCGTTCCAGGCGCCCGATGCGCTCGTCCAGAAGTATCGCCGTCGCCTCCCAAAGGACACCGGCGAAACGGTGGCCATCATTTATGCCATGATCGAGGCGATGGACGCGGGATTGGCGCGCGTGTTCCAGACGCTCAAGGATGAAAGATTGTGGGAGCAAACCATCATCGTCTTTACCAGCGACAACGGCGCGCAACTCGGCCCCGACGGCAGCGGCGGTTCCACGATGCGTTATCACGGGGGGTTCTCCGGCAACAAGGGCGATGTCGGCGAGCAAGGCATCCGCGTTCCGTGCATCGTGGCGTGGCCGGGCCGGGTTCCCGCCGGGCGCGTCGTCGCGACTCCCGTCCACGGCTGCGATTGGTTGCCGACGCTTTACAGCGTGACAGGCGCGCCGCCACCCGCCCGCGCAAAACCGTTCGACGGCCTGAACGTGATGTCGTTGCTGCTCGGCAAACCATCTCCCGCGCTCGAAACGCGCGTGTTGCCGTTCCAGAAAAACCGCTATCTGCCGGTCGCGCACAGCGACGCGGCCATCCGCCGTGACCGCTGGAAGCTGCTCTGGCCGGGCGTGCCGGTCACGATGAAGAAGGACGGCGGCCGCGACAATCCTTCCTACGAACGCGGCATCGTCGAGCCCCATTGGGAGATGCCGTTGGATTGGGAACTGGCTGGTTTCGGCGACATCAAAACCGAAAAACCGCGTCTGTTCGATTTGGCTGCCGACCCGGCGGAACGCCGCGACATTGCCGCGCAACATCCCGAACTGGTCGCCGAACTCGCCAGGATATACGATGCTTGGTTCGCGGAAGTGTTTGCCGAGTGGCGACAATCGCGCCAAGCCATTCTCGATCATGACCGCGAGTATTGGAAAGACCGTCGCGCGCCGGACCCCGCGGTCTTGTTCAAGGATTACTGGCGCTGGCCGGCCGCGCCGAAAGGCACGAACCGTCAAACGGCCGACCCGCTGAAAATCTTTCGTGGCTACTGGAACCTACCGCAACCCAACAACCATAAACCATGAAACGAATCTCCGTCCTCCTCTTTGCGTTCCTTGCGCTCTTTTGCAGCCAATTCGCTTTGGCGGCCAAGCCCAACATTGTCTTTATCCTCGCCGATGACCTTGGCTGGAGCGACACGACGTTGTATGGCACCACAAAGTTCTACCAGACGCCAAACATCGAACGGCTCGCGCAACGCGGCATCACTTTTACGCGCGCGTATTCGGCGAGTCCTTTGTGTTCGCCGACGCGCTCGGCAATCCTCACCGGCCTCAGCCCGGCCCGCACCGGCATCACCACACCCAGTTGTCACATGCCACAGGTCGTTTTGGAAGCAACGCACGGCAAATCCGCCGCGCCAAACCAGAAAACCATCCAACCGGTGACGGTCACGCGGCTGAAAACCGACTACCACACGCTCGCCAAGTCGCTCAAGACTGCCGGCTACGTCACGGGACATTTCGGCAAATGGCATCTCGGCGCGGAACCGTATTCGCCGTTGCAACACGGCTTCGACGTGGACGTGCCGCATTGGCACGGTCCCGGCCCGGCGGGAAGTTTTGTGGCACCGTGGAAGTTTCCCAACTTCAAGGAACGAACCCCCGGCGAACACCTTGAGGATCGCATGGCGCAAGAAGCCGTGGCGTTCATGGAACAACACAAGGACCGCCCCTTCTACCTCAATTACTGGCAGTTCAGCGTTCACGCGCCGTTCGACGCGAAAAAATCGCTTATCGAGAAACATCGCGCCCGCGTGAATCCTTCCGATCCGCAACGCAGCCCGACCTACGCCGCCATGGTCGAGAGTTGGGACGACGCCATCGGCACGTTGCTCGACGCGGTGGACCGGCTGAAGATCGCCGACCGCACGATCATCATCTTCACGTCCGACAACGGCGGCAACATGTATAACGAGATTGACGGCACCACGCCCACCAGCAATGCGCCGTTGCGCGGCGGCAAAGCCACGATGTTCGAAGGCGGCACGCGCGTGCCGTGCGTCATCGTCTGGCCCGGCATCACCGCCGCCGGAGCGCGCAGCGATGCGCTGCTCCAAAGCGAGGATTTTTACCCGACGCTGCTCGAAGGTCTCGGATTGAAACCGTCGCCCGGCCAGCGTTTCGACGGCGTCAGCATCCTATCCGCGCTCAAAGGCAAAACATTCGCGCGCGACGCCATTTTCCAATACTTCCCGCATAATCCCGGCGTGCCCGACTGGTTGCCGCCGTCCGTTTCGGTTCATCGCGGTGATTGGAAGCTCATCCGCATTTTCCACGGCGGCGACAATGGTGCGCATCGGCATCTGTTGTTCAACCTGCGCGATGACCTCAGCGAGAAACACAACCTCGCCGCCCAGAAACCGGAACTGGTGCGCGAACTCGACGCGCTCATCGAAACATTTCTCGCCGACACGAAAGCGGTTCTGCCGATTCCGAATCCCGCGTTTGACCCGTCGCAATATCGTGCCGAGGACGAAGGCAAACAGAGACCCAAAGGCAAAGCAAAGGCCGCTTCTTCCGGCGGTTGGCAGGCCAGCAAACACGCGCAACTGAGAACTGACCGCGGCCAGCTTCGCATCACGTCCACCGGTGGCGACCCGTGGATCATCACCCGCAACGTGCCCACGAAAGCAAAAGGCCCGTTCATGGTGAAACTTCGCATCAAAAGCACAGGACGCGGAACGGGCGTCGTCTATTTCACTGACAAACCGAAGGCGGCTTTCCACAAGGAACAAAGCGTGGATTTCCCGTTGCGTCACGACGGCGAGTTTCACGACTACGAAGTCAAGATTCCTGCCACGCGGTTGACCGCCTTGCGTCTCGATCCCGGCAACGCGCCCGGCGAAATCGTCGTCACCACTTTCGATCTGCGCGATGCCGCCGGACAAATCACCGCCCTTATCAAGTGAACCCACTGCCAATAGCGAAAGAAACAAATATGAATACACCTATCACTCGCCGTCACGCGCTGAAAACTGTCGCTATCGCTGCCGTTGCGCCTTTCGCCGGCAGTTTTGCGGCTGACGGTCCCGCCAGAATCCGCGTCGGCCAGATCGGCACTTCCCACGCCCATGCAGCCGGCAAAATGGAGGCGGTCCGTTCACTCAACGAGCTTTACGAGGTTGTGGGCATTGCCGAGCCGATTGCCGGTCGCCAGACGAGCATGGAAAAACACAAATCCTACGCCGGGCTGAAGTGGCTTACAGAGGAGGCGCTGTTGTCGGACAAGTCGGTCAAGGCGGTTGTGGTCGAGACGACGCTTGGTGATTCGGCGCGCGCGGCGCTCGCGTGTCTCCGCGCCGGCAAACATATGCACCTCGACAAACCGGGCGCGGCCACCCACTCGGATTTCAAAGCGTTACGTTTGGAGGCCGAGCGCCGGCGGTTGACGGTGCAGATGGGTTACATGCTCCGTTACAACCCGGCCTTTGAGTTATTGTTCCGCGCCCACCGTGAAGGCTGGCTTGGTCAGATTACCGAGATCAACGCCTCGATGGGCAAGCTGGCCGACCTGCAAATCCAAGAGGACCTCGCGCGAATTCCCGGCTACGGGATGTTCGAGTTGGGTTGCCATCTGGTTGATGCGGCTGTCTTTCTGCTCGGCGCGCCCTCGGCGGTGCATGCGTCCGGCAAACCCACCGGACTTGCGCCTGCCGGGCTGCCCGACAACCAGTTGGCCATCATGGAATATCCGAACGCGATCGTGACCATCCGTTGCAATCACGGCGATCCGTTCGGCGGGCTGCACCGGCGATTTCATGTCGTGGGAACGAAGGGCGCGATGGAAATTCAGCCACTTGAATCGGGGCGGGGCGCGCTTTATCTGACGGAAGCAAAAGGCGGTTTCAAGAAAGGCGAGAACGTTCTTGCGCTCGAAGTGCCCAAGGGACGCTACACCGGCGAGTTCCGCGATCTCGCGCGCGTCCTGCGCGGCGAGAAACGCCTCGCGTGGTCTGCGGAGCACGACATCACCGTCCACGCCACCGCGCTCCGTTGCGCCGGGCTGACCCCATCGTAAATCTGGAGACACAACCATGAACACAATGACCCGCCGCACTTTTTTGAAGCAATCCACTGCGCTCGCCGCCGGCGCGGCGGCGTTTCACGTCGCCACCGGCCTGCGCGGCCAAAGCGCGAACGAGAAGTTCACGCTCGGCATCATCGGTCCCGGCGGCATGGGCACCAGCCTGTTGAAGTCGTTCGCCGCGTTTGGCGACGTGAACATCGCCAGCGTGAGCGACGTGGACGCAAACCGGCTCGCTGCCGCGGTGAAGAACGTCGAGACGCTCAAAGGCAGGACGCCGAAGGCCGAGAAGGATTTCCGCCGGATTTTGGAAGACAAATCAGTGGACGCTGTCGTCATCGCCACGCCGGACCATTGGCACGCGCCGGCGACCATCCTCGCCTGCGACGCCGGCAAGCACGTCTATGTCGAGAAACCCGGCTCGCACAACATCCGCGAAGGCCGGCTGATGATTGAGGCTGCGCGCCGGAACAAACGCGTTGTCCAAGTCGGCACACAAAGCCGCAGCAGCGGCCAAGTCCGGGCAGGAATCGCGAAGATCGAAGCCGGCGCCATCGGCGACGTGCTGACTGTGCGCGTGTGGAACAGCCAGTTGCGCCGCAACATCGGCAAACAGCAGCCGACCGAGCCGCCGCCGCACCTCGATTTCGACGCGTGGGTCGGCCCGGCGCCGATGGTGCGCTACCAGTCGAACCTGCTGCCGAGCATCTGGCGTTGGTGGTTTGCGTTCGGGACCGGCGACATGGGCAACGACGGCGTCCACGACCTCGACCTCGGTCGCTGGGGTCTCGGCACCGGCGAGCGTCATCCGAACCGCGTCTGCGCGTTGGGTGGAAAGTATTTCTTCGAAGACGACCAGCAGTTCCCCGACACGCAGACGGTCGTGTTCGAATACGACCTCGATGGCGGCAAGAAGAAGCAACTCATCTACGAGCAACGCATCTGGGCGCCCTACGTGCAGGAGGGCCACGAGAACGGCGACGGCTACTACGGCACCAAGGGCTACATGATTCTCGGCAAAGGCAAGGGCTGGGAGCTGTTTGCGGCGCGGAACAAGCTGGTGGAGAAAGGCGAGGGCAAGCTCGATCTCGCCGCGCACAACCGCAACTTCCTCGACTGCATCAAGACCGGCGCGCGCCCGAATGCCGACGTGGAGATTCATCATTACTCCGCCTGCCTCTGTCATCTCGGCAACATCGCCACGCGCGTCGGCCGCACGCTCCAGTTCGATCCGTTCAAGGAACAGTTCATCGGCGACGCCGACGCCAACAAACTCGTCCGCCGCGACTACCGCCCCGGCCACTGGGCCGTGCCGAAAGGAGCATGATGACTGTTAAGCACGTCGGGTAGATGCGGCTTGACAGGGGCCTGGTGGCTGGCGTAAGTTTTGGTTATAAAAGCATTTCTTATATGCAAAATCACACTACGCACGCGAAAAGTCGAGGCAAGAAGGACAAACCAAACTACGATGTTCCCAGCCTGCGGATCGGGTTCCAGATTCTCTATATCCTTTCCAACCACCCACGCGGACGGGTGCTCACTGAAATTGCCGCCGATCTGAACTGCCCGGTGTCCAGCGCCTTTCGGATCGTGATGGCGCTGGAAGAATTGGGGCTGGTCAACCGCGACCCGGAAACCAAACAGATCCGCATGACACAGAAACTCCTGCTCATCGGTCAGCGCGCCATTACGGAAACCAACCTGATGGAGCACGCACTGGACATCATGCGGGAATTGCGTGACAAGGTTGTGGATACCGTTCTCATTGGCGTGCGAGAGGGAGGCGAGGTCGTTGTGTTGGATGAAGCGATTGGCACTCGCATGTTCTGTTTCGTCTCCAAGCTCGGTTATCGTGTGCCGGTGCATTGCTCTGCTCCGGGCAAGGCGATGCTGGCCTTCCTTCCGGAAAAGGAACGGGAAGCGGTGATCGCTTCCACCAAGCTGGTTCGGTTCAACGAGCGGACGATCACCAACAAGGAAGAACTACGCCGCGAGTTGGCAGTGGTGGTGGAGAAGGGTTATGCGTTCGACAATGCCGAACAATTCGAGGGCGTTTATTGCATCGGCGCGCCGGTGTTCGACCGCGCAGGATACCCGGTGGCTTCCGTCTGGACGACTGGGCTGATGATGGATTTGGACTGCAAACGCATCCCGCAAATCGGCACCACCGTCCGTGCGCACGCCGATCGAATCTCGGCACGATTGGGGTTCAATGGCGGGCGAAAACAATGAAACTTGGGGTTGCAATCCTCGCTACCTTGCTCTTGTCGCCATTGCTGGCATCAGCGGCGGATGAATTCACCATCGAGGCAAAGGATTTCGACGACGGCAACGTCCGCGTAAGCCTGACGGGACAACCATACGCCGACGGGCACTCCTGCATCTGGCATGGCAGCGAGTCGCCGGACCGGGCGGAGTATGTGATCGAATTCCCGGCGACGGCGGACTACACGTTGTCGGCGCTTTACGCGGCGGCACAGTCGCGACCAGTCGAGATCAGCCTCGACGGCAAGACGGTGCACACGGGATTCGCCGGCGTGACGAGGAGTTGGCAAACCAAGTCGGCGAAGTGGGAACGGCAATGCACGCTGCGCGTCGAGCGCGGCACGCACACGATCGCGCTGGAGCGCGAAGGGGCGTTTCCGCACATTTGCGCGTTGCGGCTGGAATCGCCTGTGGGCGCGAAACTGAAACGGCTCAGCCCGGAACAGCGCGCGGAGCGGGCGCGGCTCAACGAACAGCAGGCGGAGATCAAGGCGCAAATGAGGACGTTGGAAAACGTCAACAGCGAGGCTGTGCGGCTGGCCATCGAGGACATGGAACGGAGTTTTCCGGGCCGCTACGACGGAGCGAAACACCGTCAGGCGCTGGTCGAGTTCGAGCGTGGTCGCGAGAAACTCTTGCAGTCGGGAACCGTGTCGGTCAGCGATCTCCGAACCGGGGTGCGAACGGCGTTGCTGGCGAATCCGTTGCTCGACTTTGACAAACTGCTGGTGGTGCGGCGCAGTCCCGCCAGCAGCACCGGGTTTGTGCCCGCCAACTATTTGTCGCACGCCAGCATGCTCAACCGAACGAACTGGGTGAACGAGATCGCGCTGCTCACCGACCTGCGCGGCAAACCCCGGCTGCAAACGCTTCACAAGCCGCCGGCGACGCGTCTGCTGCGCGATGTGCGTCTCGATTTCGACGCGCAGAAGTTGCTGTTCTCCAGCATTGACGAGAACGGACGCTGGGCGGTCTTTGAGATTCCGTCATCTGGCGGCGAGGCTCAGCAGGTGACGCCGACGAACTATCCGGACTTGGATTTCTTCGATGCCTGTTATCTGCCCGATGGCCGGCTCATCGTGGCCTCGACGGCGAATTACCACGGCGTGCCTTGTTTGAATGGCAACCAGCCGGTTGCGACGCTCTATCTGCTGGACCGCGCGACGGGCAAGCTCCGTCAACTGACGTTCGATCAAGACCACGGCAACGACCCGACCATTCTCAACGACGGTCGCGTGCTCTACCAACGCTGGGAGTACAGCGACATCCCGCATTACTTCTCGCGCCGGCGGTTCACCATGAACCCGGATGGCACCGGGCAACTCGCGCTGTACGGAAGCGGCTCGTGGTTCCCGACGGCCTTCCGCTTTGCGCAGCCGGTGCCGGATCATCCGACTTTGCTGGTCGGCATCATCAGCGGCCACCACGACCACGGCGATTGCGGACGACTGGCGTTGCTCGATCCGGGATTGGCCACCAGCTATCCGTTTCGCTACCGGCCGGCCTCGAAAGAATGGGGCATCGAAGGCAAGCACGTCGCGCTGACGCCGGACATTTTGCCGGCGGAGAAGTGTGGGTTCGTCCAACTCGTCCCCGGCCGCGGCAAGCCGGTGCCGGGCACGGTCTGCGACGACATCGTCAAGAGCCTCTATCTGAAGGAGCGGCCGGAGTTGATGACGCATCCGCACCCGCTGAGCGGCAAATATTTTCTCGTCGCCATGAAACCGACCGCGCGCAGTCTCTGGGGCATTTATCTGGTGGACGTGTTCGACAACATGACGCTGATCGCCGAAGCGCCGGGCGAGGCGCTGTTCGAGCCGGTGCCGTTGCAGCCGCGGAAACGTCCGCAGATAATTCCCGACCGCGTTGATCTTACGAAAAAAACCGCCACGGTCCACATTGGCGACGTCTATGCCGGGCCGGGCTTGAAAGGCGTGCCGCGCGGCACGGTGAAATCGCTGCGCATGTTCGCCTATCATTTCGGCTACTTCGGCAAGGCGAGTTTTGAATACATCGGCACGCAGGCCGGTTGGGACGTGAAACGCGTCCTCGGCACCACGAATGTCGAAGCCGACGGCTCCGCCGAGTTCATCATCCCGGCGAACACGCCGATCTCGATCCAGCCGCTCGACAACGAAGGGCGCGCGGTGCAACTGATGCGAAGCTGGCTCGTCGGCATGCCCGGCGAACGCGTCTCCTGCGCCGGTTGCCATGAGAACCGCGCGGAAACGTTGCCGGCGAAACGGACACTCGCCAGCCGGCGCGTGCCGAAGCCGTTGACCCCGTGGATCGGCCCGGTGCGGCCATTCGATTTTGCGAACGAGGTTTATCCAGTCCTGCAACGTCACTGCATCGGTTGCCACGACGAGAAGTCCATAGTCGGCCCGCGCAGCAAACCGTCGTTCAGCCAGCCCGACATTGCGTACGACACACTGCATCCGTACATCCACCGCCAAGGACCGGAGTCCGACATGGCGATGCTCAACCCGATGGAATATCACGCCTCGACCAGTCCGCTGATTCAGATGTTGGAAAAAGGCCACCACGGCGTCCGGCTCGACAACCTTCCGCGCGAGTCCCGCGAACGCTTTTACTGTTGGATTGACCTCAACGTCCCCCGGCGCGGCTCGTTTGAATTGCCGCCAGACAAACAACACATCGCCCAACGCCGGTGCGAATTGAACAAGGCGTTCGCGGACGTTGCGGTTGATCCCGAACAGGAATTTGCCGGCGCCCGCAAGAACACGCCAGTCACCTTCGAGCCGCCACCGAAACCGGCAGACGAACTGTCCGACGCACTTCGCGCAAACGGTTTTCCATTCACTGCCTCCGGTGGCGAAACGAAAACCGTGGACATCGGCCGGGGTGTCAAACTGGTCTTGCGCTGGATTCCCGCCGGCGAATTCGTCATGGGCAGCCGTGATGGCGCGCCCGACGAACGACCGCGCGCTGTGGTCCGCATCGCGGAGCCGTTCTGGATGGCGGACACCGAAACCAGCAATGCCCTGTTCGCGCTGTTCGATCCCGAACACGACACCCGCTATCTCGACATGCACTACATGGACCGCGTGACGCCCGGCTACATCGCCAATCATCCCGACCAGCCGGTCGCGCGCGTCTCCTGGCGGGAAGCGATGCGGTTTTGCGAATGGTTGAGCCGCAAAACCGGCCTCGCCGCGACGTTGCCGACCGAGGCTCAATGGGAATGGGCCGCCCGCGCCGGCACCGACACGCAGTTCTTCTACGGCACGATGGACGCCGACTTCAGCCGGTTCGCCAACTTGGCCGACCAATCGTTGCGCTGGTTCAAGATGGGCTACCCCGGCCCCGGCAATTTGCAGACGCGCGCGCCGTATCCTGAGAACAACAATTTCCCGCTGCGCGATGAACGGTTTCGCGACAAGTATCACGTCGTGGACTACGTCGGGCAGACCGAGCCAAACCCGTGGGGCTTGAAAGACATGATCGGCAACGTCAGCGAATGGACGCGCTCCAGCCATCGGCCGTATCCGTATCGCAACGACGACAGCCCCCGCAGTCGCAAGGTCGCCCGCGGCGGCAGTTGGGCCGACCGTCCTGCCGACGCCGGCGCCTCTGTCCGCCGCGCCTTTGAGCCGTGGCAAAAAGTGTACAATGTGGGTTTTCGAGTTATTATCGAGCCGGAACCGCTGACACAAGTCAGGAGTCAATAATGAGCACACGATTCATCCTCAGTGTTTCAGTGTTTTGCGCCTTCGCCAGTTTTGTGTCTGCTGACCACCCGATGGCGCTCACGTTTCCGGCGCAACAGGCGAAGTTTGTCCGGTTCGTCATTCAGGGTAGCAGTTCGAGCCAGCCGTGCATTGATGAACTGGAGGTGTTCGGCACCGACGGCAAGCGCAACCTCGCGTTCGCCAAGGATGGCGCGAAAGCCACCGCGTCATCGTGCTTATCGGGTCACGCGATTCACCAGATCGCGCATCTCAATGACGGGTTGTATGGCAACGCGCATAGTTGGATTGCCGCATCAAAGGGTGAAGAATGGGCGCAAATCGAACTGCCGTTACCGGCGCAAGTAGCGAAGATTATTGTCTCACGCGACCGCACAGGCCAGTACCGAGACCGGATACCGGTGTCGTTCGAAGTGCGGCTCTCGCTTGATGGCCAGCGTTGGCAGACGGTGTCGAAGGTTGTCGGAAAGGGCGCCGTGGCATACACACCGCCGGTGCCATTGCCGGAGCCGATGACGTATCTTGGACTGGTCGAGTATGCGTTCCTCTGCGAGCGGGCGACGTGGCAGCGGATGAATGCCAACGATCATCTCTCACCGCTGTTCAAGGAGATTCCATACTGGAGCCGCATCGCCAAGCTCTCGCCAACCCAGCGTGTGTTCGTGCAGATGGAAGAAATGATGGCGCGGTTGATCGCGAAAGGTCTGGACGTTTCCATCGAACGGGAAGAACTCGCCAACTTGCGGCGGCGCAATGAAGACCAGAGTCTTTACTTCGACGCGCGTCTGGCGAAACGACGGCTGATGTTCCGTGACCCGGACCTTGTGCCGCTCCAGAAGATTCTGTTTGTCAAACGCCATCCGTATCTCTCGTCGCACAACTACAGCGACGTGCTTGACTCGAAGTTCACGCCCGGCGGCGGCATCTGCGTGCTTGAAATCCCGTACCGTGATGGCCGCCTATCGCCGGCGCACGCGAAGTTGACGACGCTCTTCGACGCGACCAGCGGCATCGCGCGCGACCCGATGTTGGATTTTGAAGCGCGGAAGATTTATTTCGCCTTCCGTCCTGACAAGGCGCGTGGCGACCAACAGGAACCGTATTGGCACTTGATGGCGATGAACACCGACAGCAGCGGTCTGCGCCAACTCACCGACGGGCCGTTCCATGATTATTATCCGTGTCCGTTGCCCGATGGCGGGTTGGCATTCATCTCGACCCGGTGCAAGGCGCGGTTCCTTTGCTGGCGTCCGCAGGCGTTCGTGCTGTTCCGCATGGACGGCGACAGTATCCGGCCGCTGTCGTTCGCCAACCTCAGCGAATGGACACCCACCGTGATGCGCGACGGGCGCATTCTCTGGACGCGCTCCGAATACGTGGACAAAGGCGCCGATTTCGGTCACACGCTTTGGGCGACACGGCCCGACGGAACACATCCGGAACTCATCTTCGGCAACAACACGCCGAACTGCTACATCAACGCCCGCGAACTGCCCGGCTCGCACGAAATCCTCTGCACGTTGTTCTCGCACGGCGGCGACCACAACGGACCGCTCGGCCTGATTGACCTCAGCAACGCCGGCTCGCCGTTCGACACCAACGCCGTCGTCAACATCACACCCGACACCACGCCGCACTACAACATGAACTGGCCGCGTCACGAGTGCTGGCGCGACCCCGTCCCGGTGACGCGCGATTATTTCCTCGCCAGCCATGCGCCCGCGGATCGGTTCGGATTGTACGTGGCGGACCGTTGGGGCAACCGCGAGTTGCTCTACCTCAATCCCGAGATTGGCAGCATGACGCCATCGTTGTTGCGGCCGGAGCCGAAACCGCCGGTGCTCAGCCCGCACGATCCAGAGAAGGAAGCGTCGTTTACCGTCGCCGATGTCTATCAAGGCATCGAACCATCGGTGCCGCGCGGCAAGGTGAAATACATCCGCGTCTGCCAGGAAGTGCGCGCCCAGCTCGAACAACTGGCCAGCGGCGAGTTCCGTCGCGACCACGGCCCGGTGTTTCAGGATTTCTACGCGACGCCGATTCACAAGGTCAACGGCCCGCACGGCTGGCCGAGTTACGTCGCGAAAGCGTCGCTCGGCATCGCGCCCGTCGAAGCGGACGGCTCGGCGAACTTCTACGCGCCGGCAGAAAAGGTTCTCTACTTCGAGGCGCTCGACGAGAACCTGAACGAGCTGCAACGAATGCGCAGCGTGATCCAGTTGCAGCCCGGCGAGAAACGCGGTTGCGTTGGCTGTCACGACCCGCGTCGTGCCGCGCCTCCGCAGAAGCAGACGATGGCTTCGCGCCGGGCGCCGAGCAAACTGGAACCGCCGCCGTGGGGCACCGGACCGATGTCGTACGAACGGGTCGTTCAGCCGGTTTGGGATGCGAAGTGCATTCGCTGTCACGACGCCAAACACAAACTCGGCATCAACCTCACCGTCGAACTCGATGCCGAGAAAGTGCCCGCCAGCTATCGCACGCTCATCAAAGGCGGTTTCGTTCACTACTTCGACATGACCTACAAGCTTCGCCACCACAAAGCCGAGCCGATGACATTCGGCACGTTGCAGAGCAAGCTCTGGAAAGTGCTCGATGCCGGCCATC
>CAZNOK010000090.1:2450-19520 GCA_964574605.1 uncultured Verrucomicrobiota bacterium | reverse complement strand
GAACACGGGCAAGATTGTTTGGAAGACCTCGCGCGGCGACAAACCGATGGGCGGCTGGGGCACGCCAATTGAAATCCGCACGCCAACGCGCTCGGAACTGGTTGTCAGCGGCGAATACGGCCTCGATGCCTACGACCCCGCCACCGGCAAGCCGCTCTGGGCCTGCAAGGGGTTCAACGGCCGGGGCGAACCGAGTCCCGAGTTTGCCCACGGGTTGATCTTCGTCCTCAACGGCAAATCCGGCGACGTGTACGCGCTCCGTCCCGGCGGTTCCGGCGACGTGAGCGAAACTCATCGTGCGTGGCGCACTCCCCGCACGAGGGTTCGCGACCTCTCGTCGCCTATCGTGGTTGGCAATTACATGTTTGCGATGGACATGAAAGGGAATGCCGCGACCTACGAAGCGCGTTCCGGAAAAGTCCTGTGGACGGAGAAGATTCCCGGCGCATACAGCGGGTCGCCTTTCGAGTCCGCCGGCCTCATCTACCTCAACAACGAAGCCGGCGAAACGCTCGTCATCCGTCCCGGCCCGAAGCTCGATCTCGTAGCTCGCAATTCCATCGGCGAGCGCAAAGGCGAGTTGTTCCGCGCGTCGCTCGCCCCGATCAACGGACGAATCTATCTGCGGTCGAACCGCGCGCTCTACTGCGTGGGGCGGAAATAGGCGTTTCTCAGACGGCGCTTGACTTGGCGGCTGTCTCGCACAAGATTCACCCGCGAGGCGCGCCCGTAGCTCAATTGGATAGAGCTTCTGACTTCGGATCAGAAGGTTGGGGGTTCGAGTCCCTCCGGGCGTGCCAGCCTACAAATCTATGAAACGCATCCAACGCATCGGCATCCTCACCGGCGGCGGCGACGCGCCGGGCCTCAACGCCGTTGTCCGCGGCGTCGTCAAGGCCTCACTCCACACGCACGGCTGGCAAGTGTTCGGTTTCTACGATGCCTTCCGCGGCCTCGTCACCGGCCACGGCAAATGGCTGCACTGGGACGACGTCTCCGGCATTCTCACACAAGGCGGCACCATCCTCGGCACCACCAACCGCGACAACCCGTTCGACTACGTCGCCGACCATCGTCATCCCGACAAACGCCGCGACGCTTCCGCCGACGTTGTCCGCAATTACCGGAAACTCAAGCTCGACGCACTCGTTGCCGTTGGCGGCGACGGCACGCTCCAATGCAGTTACAAAATGTCCAAGCTCGGCCTGCGCATCGTGGGCGTGCCGAAGACGATTGACAACGACGTGCGCGGCACCGAGTGGACCTTCGGTTTCAACACCGCGATGACACTTGCCACCGAGTCCGCAGACCGTCTCCACACCACCGCGTTTTCGCATCATCGCGTCATGATCCTCGAAGTCATGGGGCGCACGGCCGGCTGGCTCGCATTGTTCAGCGGCATTGCCGGCGGTGGGGACGTGATTTTGATTCCGGAAATTCCCTATCGGCTGGAGGCGATTTGCCGCGCGATTAAGGAACGCAAACGCCGCGGCAAACATTTCAGCATCATCGTCGTCAGCGAAGGCGCCAAACCGGTTGGCGGCGGGGTTGTCATCCGCCAGACAGTTGTCGGGTCGCCCGAAGCCATTCGTCTTGGCGGCATCTCCGCCGTGCTGTCCAAGCAAATCGAGGACATGACCGGCATCGAAACCCGCTATACCATTCTCGGCCATCTCCAACGCGGCGGCACGCCGACGCCCTTCGACCGTTACCTCGCCACGCAGTTTGCCACCAACGCCGTCGAACTGTTGGCGCGCGGCAGATTCAACCGAATGGTCTGCGTCCGGCAAGGCCGGCTCGACAGCGTCCCGCTCAGCGTCCCCGGCGAAGGTCCGCGCACCGTCGAGCCGGACTCGGACGCCATCCGCATGGCTCGCTCCATCAGCGTTTACTTCGGCG
This sequence comes from uncultured Verrucomicrobiota bacterium, assembly GCA_964574605.1. Classification (GTDB taxonomy): domain Bacteria; phylum Verrucomicrobiota; class Verrucomicrobiia; order Palsa-1439; family Palsa-1439; genus CAIKAP01. Next base: position 17,621 of record CAZNOK010000090.1, on the reverse strand, counting down.
ACGAATGAAGCCCGAATCAATTGACGTTCATTGCGGAGTTCATGAACTCCGCAATTCTCCTTGTCGCACTCCCCGCGCTGCGCAGGCTGCGGTCGCTGGAGCGCGAACGGCTGTGTTCCGGTTTTGTTCCGGCTGCGCTAGTATCGTTTTCATGAGCGCTGCTCTACTGTAGCGGCGGCTGTGTCAGCCGCCGTTTGTTGTTGTGAAGTCCTCATCGGCGCTTGGCACAAGCGCCGCTACAACAGAAACGGCTTCACTCGCGCTTTGCGCTGTGCGAGACTACGACGCGTGAACCGAATGACTCCAGCAACACCGACGGCCATCGCGCGGGCGGCTTCGATCTTGCGCGCGGGCGGGCTTGTCGCGTTTCCGACGGAGACGGTGTACGGACTCGGCGCGAACGCGCTTGACCCGGATGCTGTCCGCAAGATTTTTGCTGCGAAGGAGCGGCCGGAGTGGGATCCGCTCATCGTTCACGTCAGCGGACTGGAAATGGCGCGACGGCTGACTACGCAGGAATTGCCGGTGGAGTTCACGCAAAAATTCTGGCCGGGACCGCTGACGTTGGTCGTGCGAAAGTCCGGTTTTGTTCCGGAGGAAGTGACAGCGCGCCGGGACACGGTGGCGTTACGGATGCCGCGGCATCCGGTGGCGCAGGCGTTGCTGGCGGCGGCGCAACTTCCCATCGCCGCGCCGAGCGCGAACCGGTTCGGGCGACCGAGTCCGACGCGTGCGGAACACGTCGTTGCCGACCTCGGCGAGCGCGTGGATTTGATTCTCGATGCGGGGCCGACGGAACTCGGCGTGGAGTCAACAGTGCTCGACCTGACGCAATCGCCACCGGTGATTCTGCGTCCGGGCGGCGTGACGCGCGAACAGCTCGGTGGATTGCGCGTCGCCGGCAGCGTAGTTGACGAGGTGGCTGCGAAAGGATTGCCGGGACCGGGGATGTCGTTAAAACATTATGCGCCACGGGCGAGGGTGGAGGTGTTCGAGGACGAGGCATCGTTGCAGGCGCGCGCCGGGGAACTGTGTGGCCGGCGAACCGGTGTGTTGACGCCGACGGCGCAGAACCTCTACACGGAATTGCGTCGGCTGGATGCGGAGGGCGTGGAGGTCATCCTGTGTGTTTTGCCTCCGGCCGACGGGATTGGTTTGGCGGTCCGGGACCGGTTGCTGCGCGCCGCGGGTCGTCAGGCTTCGTAGGAACCGGTGATGTAGTTTTGGAGGCTGCGGATGGTGATTTCCTGGTCAATGATGATGGCTTTGACGATGTCGCCGATACTGACGAGGCCGACCAACTTGCCGTCTTCGAGCACGGGAAGGTGACGGGTGCGTTTCTCGGTCATCACGGCCATGCATTCCTCGACGGTGCTTTCGGGTTTGACGTAGAAAACCTTCGTCACCATCAGTTCGGCGACGTGAGTGGTCTTGGAGGTGCGTCCGAGGAGGACGATCTTGCGGGCGTAGTCGCGTTCAGAAAAAATCCCGACCACTTGGCCGCTGTCATCAACGACGATCAGGGCGCCGATGTCTTTCTCGGCCATCATTTCGAGGGCTTGGTACACCGTGGCTCGGGGGCTGATCGTCCAGGTTCCCGTTGGTTTCTCTTTGAGCAGTTGTTGGACGGTGGTCATAGATTGGTTTCTCCAAACGATTGCAGTTTAGGCCAACTTCAGTTGTCCGGCAAGCGCGGAAAATCCTCGTTATTCCCTGACAGACCGTCATACTATGGCCCGCATGACACGCGTATTGTTGTTCCTGGTGCTGACAACCGCAGTGAGTGCTGAACGGGTAGATCTCGTCAGCGGATGGAAACTGAAATCGTCGGCGCTGGTGAAGGACGCCACAGGCCCCTGCGACACACGCGACTGGATTCCGGTGACTGTTCCCTCGACCGTGCTGAACGCCTTGGTCAAAGCCGGCATCTATCCCGACCCGCGGGTCGGCTTGAACGCCTACCAGATTCCGGATTCCTCCGACGAGTTCAACCAGCGGCACGACCTCGCCAAGTTCAGTTATCTGCCGGACAAACGGAATCCGTGGCGCGACCCGTACTGGTATCGAACGGAGTTCGCGCTGCCCAAAAGCGTTGGTGAACGGCGTGTCTGGCTCAACTTCAACGGACTGAATTACCGCGCCGACATCTGGCTGAACGGGAAGCAAGTGGCTGACTCGCGACAGGTCGTCGGGTCGTTCTCGCGCTACCGATTCGATGTCACAGAGCACGCACGCATGGGCCAGCGGAATTGTCTCGCGGTGAAAATCCATCCGCCGGATCACGTCGGCGTGCCGGACACGCAACTCGAAGTCTGCGGCAAGAACCGGAATTTTCGTAAAGAGATCATGAAGGACGTGACGCTGGCGATGATGGCCATCGGTTACGACTGCGCGCCGACAGTGCCCGACCGGCAAACGGGATTGTGGCAGGATGTGTGGCTGGAGTTCACCGGCCCCGTCGTCATCCGGGACCCGTTTGTTGTGACACGCTTGCCGTTGCCGAACACCGGCTGCGCGACGCTGGAGGTGTCGGCGGAGCTTGTGAACACGGGCGCCTCACTGGTGCGCGGTGTGTTGCGCGGGCGCGTCGCGGGAACGGAGGTGAGTTTCGAGCAGCCGGTGGAGCTTGCGCCGGGCGAGACGAAACTGGTGCGCGTGGAGCCGAAGCCGGTGATGCGGCAACCGCGGCTTTGGTGGCCGAAGCATTACGGCGAGCAGCATCTCTACGAGTTGAAGCTGGAGTTTGCCGGCACCGAATGCACTGCCACGTTCGGTGTGCGACAGATCACCAAGGAACTGCACAAGCTCGACAACGCGCATGGACTGCGCGTGCTCGTCAACGGTCAGAAGATTTTCTGTCGCGGCGGTTACATCCAGCCCGAGGTCATGTTCGATTGGGACGCCAAACGCATCGAGGCTGAGATCCGTTACCTGACCGAGGCCAACATCAACATCGTTTATTTCGAGGACATCCCGAATCCGCCCGATGTGTTTCTCGAGTTGTGCGACCGTTACGGGCTGATGTTCGGCAACTGTTTCTACGGCTGTTACTGGATGCAGCCGAACTCCGGGTATCCAACGGACCTCGACCTGCTTGCGCGCGGCACAGTGGACATCATCAAACGCTACCGCAACCATCCAAGCCTCGTGCTTTACATGGCCCAAAACGAGGGCGAAGTTCGCGAGGACGTTTATACGCGTTGGCGCAAGGACATCATTGAGCATGACGGCACGCGGTTGTTCATCCCGTCCGGCTCGTTCCCCGATTATCGCACCAACTACCCCTCATGGTTCAAACCCGACCTGCCGACCGGCATCAACGATTACAACCCGAAATCCTACAGTTGGGTCGAGCCGGCGCAGTTCTTCCGCTGGGTGCGCGAGTCGCGCAACTGGATGTTCATCTTGGAAAGCGGCGCGCCCTCGGTGCCGCCTATCAGCAGTCTGAGGAAGTTCATCCCCGACTTCGACAGCGCACCCGCCGAGAGCGAGCGTTTTCCGCTGACGCCGGTCTGGGCACATCACGACGCTTGCCATTACTTCAAGCCGTTTGATGATGCGCTGCGGCGCATTTTTGGACGGCCTAAGAACGTCGTGGACTACTGCCAGAAAGCCGCGGTCCTCAGCGCCGACCAACACCGCGCGATGTATGAAGCGGCCAACCACCGGATGTGGGAGATCACCAGCGGCGTCTCCGAGTGGAAACTTAATGCCTGCTGGCCGAGCGTCGAGTGGCAAATCTACGATTGGTATCTGAAGCCGATGCCGAGCTTCTACTACATCAGAAAAGCGTGCGAACCGTTGCACGTCCAGCTCACGCCGCTCGACTCGATGGTGAGCGTGATCAATCACCGCCTCGAGGCGCAACGAGGGTTGGAAGTCGTCGCGCAACTCTATGAAATGAACGGGAAGCTCCGCTGGGAAAAGCGCCTCAAGACCGACGTGCCGGCCAACTCCTACAAGGAAGTGTTTGACGTGCCGCCGATCATCCAATCGAGCGGACAACCAGTCGTGCATTTCGTCAAGCTGCAACTCAAGGATCGTCGCGGACAGGTTGTCTCAGACAACTTCTACTGGTTGCCCTCGCGATACCGCATCACCCAGTTGTCGCAGCAGGAGGACTTGATCGCATTGGAAGAACTGCCGCCGGCCACTGTGCGCGCTTCCATGACGACACAGACTGTGGGCGCTGAGACAGTGGCTCGCGTCAGATTGGAGAATCCCGGCAAACATCTCGCCTTCTTCGTCCAAGCTACCATCACACGCGGCGCCGGCGGCGGGGAAATCGTCCCGGTGCTTTGGAACGACAACTACATCAGTCTCGTGCCCGGCGAAGTTCGCGAACTCACGGCGCGGTTTGCGACCGCCGATGCCGGCGGCAGCCAACCCGTGTTGGAAGTCGGCGGCTGGAATGTCGAAACCGACTTCGACTGCACGGACCTAAAAATCGAGCCGGGCATGGTCACAGCCACTATCGCCAACACATTTCTCGACGGCAGCCGCGTGACGTTGTATGTGGACGGCAAACCTGCCGCCTCGCAGTGGGCTTGGGCGCGAGGCAACAAGAAAGACACCGTGACGCTTCCAATTCAAGTTGGCCAACACCAAATCAAAGTTGGGAGAAAACCATGAAGAAGATCATCAGTATCGTCGCGTTGATCGCGCTGGCGAATGTGCGGGCGCAGGATGCGGTGGAGACGTTGAAGAAAGCCGCGACGTTCTATTGCGAGAAAGTCGCCAGTCACGGTGGATACGTTTACTACTACAGCCTCGACCTCCAAGAGCGTTGGGGCGAGGGACGGGCATCGTTTGACACAATTTTCGTGCAACCGCCGGGCACGCCGAGCGTTGGCATGGCTTACCTCAAAGTTTATGCGGCCACGGGGGATGCGTTCTATCTCGAAGCGGCTCGGAAAGCGGCTGAGGCTCTCGTCCAAGGCCAACTGGTCTCCGGCGGTTGGACGCAGGTCATTCATTTTGCCAAGCCGAAGAAAGGGAAAGTGGGGAAGTATCGCAAAGGAATACCGGGAAGCTGGAACATCTCGTCACTGGACGACGGCCAATCGCAGGCTGCGTTGGAGTGTTTGATCCGCACAGACCAAGCTCTCAAGTTCAAGCACGCTGATATTCACGAGGCCGTTGAGTACGGGCTGAACGCGCTTCTGAAGGCACAGTTCCCGAATGGAGGGTTCCCGCAGGTGTGGATGGAACCAGTGCCGGCGAAGCCGGTGCTGAAAGCGCAGTTTCCGAACTACGACTGGAAGACGGAAGGCAAGGTCAAGAACTACTGGGACTACTACACCCTCAACGACAACATCGCCGGAACCGTGGCGGACACGCTCATCGTGGCGCACCAAGTCTATGGCGACAAGCGATACAAAGCCGCGCTGGAGAAGCTTGGCGATTTTCTGATCTTGGCGCAGATGCCCGATCCGCAGCCGGGTTGGTGCCAGCAATACAACTACGAGATGTGCCCGATGTGGGCGCGCAAGTTCGAGCCGCCGGCTATTACGGGTTGGGAATCGCAGGATGTGATGGAGACGCTCATCAAGATCGCCCGCTACACCGGCCAGAAGAAATATCTCGAACCGATTCCCCGCGCACTGGACTATTTCAAGCGTTGCCTGCTGAAGGATGGCACGATTGCCCGCTACTACGAGCTGAAGACGAACAAACCGCTCTACATGGACAAGTATTATCAACTCACCTACGACGATTCCGCTGTGCCGGGACACTACGGTTGGAAACAGCGCGCCCGCTTCGATCAAATTCAAAAAGACTACCAAGCCGGCCCGCTGTCCGAGCCACGCCCGGCGGAAGCCGACGTTCGCCGGATCATCAAGGAACTCGACCCGCAGGGCCGATGGATCAGCACCTATGCAGGCGAGCGACTCGTCGGCCAGCCGAAGTTCGAGCAAGGATTCAAGTTTATCTCAAGCGATGTGTTCTGTCGCAACGTCGAGACCCTGAGCGAGTTTATCGCCTCGCAACGCAAGTAACTGGTCAGCGGTTGAGTTTGAGTTCGCTGATGCGGCGGTCCAATTCGAGTAACTGCGGCGAAATCAACCGGCTCCGCTCGGCTTGTGCACACAATTCCAGAAGATGCCGCGGATTGCCGCGCGACAACCGCGCTAATTCGCGCGCCGAGACACGGATGCCGAGCCGCGTTGCTTCCGCCTCGGCCAGCCGACAAGCGTCGCGCGGCGAGAGATTGCGCAGTTCAAGCGTGTCGAAGTCCCAAAGAATCATTTTGAGGTGGCCGATCTCCGGCCACGCAAGGCTGCGGGTGATTACAATCATCGGATGCGCGTCGTGGAGGTTCTCCAGAAACGCCGCCAGCTTCGGACTGACACAGCAGACGTGATCGAAGATGAAGCAGACACTCCGCCGGCGTGTCGCGTTGAGTATCGCGCGCTTGCGCTCGACGTTGTCGGCAACGGCAACGTCAAGGCCAAGTTGCGCCAGCAGTGACTCGCACGCCGTCTTCAACGTCGCGCTGTCCGCGCAGTAGAGCACGTCGGCCTTGCCGGCGATGGCTTCTGCGACCAGTGCCGTCTTGCCGGTGCCCGTCGCGCCGCAGACGGCGAGGTTCCGGCGTCGCTGCAAATGATCGCGCACCACCTGCAATTCCTTGTCGCGTCCGATCAACTCCATGGGTCGAACCTAAATGTGTTGGTTGTCGGCTTCGTCTTTGGTTGTGTAACCCGAATCTTGTCGGGCCAGATTCACGCGATGCTTCTTGGTGTACGCCTCGAAAATCTCGTCGGGCGTCAATCCCATCACCTGCGCCAGTGAGACGAGGAAATGCAGCAAGTCCACGATCTCGACGCGGGCGTTCTGCCGGTCGAACTTCTGGTACTTGGCCCACCATTTCCACGGCACACAGTCGGTAAGTTCGGCGATCTCCTGATTCATCGCGCGGCAGTAGTTCAACACCCATTGCTGGCGCCGTTCGTCGGTCATGTTGGCGGTATCCACTCCGATGCGGAGATTCAGCTCTCGTTGTAAGCGGAAGATTTCATCGAGCTTGTCGGGTTTATTCATGCCAGTGTTCCTTTCATTCGCCAGATCAGCCACGCGCCGGCGGCGAACAGCACTGTGCTGTACGCAAAGGCCACCGGCGTGCCGAACGCCGTCCACAACAGACCCACCACGAGGCTGCTGAGCAAATCGCCTATGCCGTTCACGGTTGCCAACACGCCGAAGCCCATGCCGTGGTGTTCCTTGTCCACCAACTCCGCCGCGAGCGCATCTTCCACTGCTTCCTCAACGGCCACGTAAATGCCACCGAGAACGAATACCAAGGCCAGCACGGGCCAATTCATCGGCGCAAACATCAAGACCAGTCCCATCACCGCCGCCAAGCCGTAGCCTGCCGCCAGCAACGGTCGTTTCGGCAGCCGGTCCGCCAGCCAGCCGGCCACGAACGCGAAGCCGGCATAGAGCACGTTGTGCAGCACGTACAACGTCACCGCCGCCTTCGCGCCGAGATGTTGCGTCGCCAGCAGGATCAACATCGTGTGCGCGAAGTCGCCCGCGCCAAACAGCCCCACCGCCACAAGAAATCGCCGGAACGATGTTGGCAATGCGCCGAGACGTTTGCCGAACGAAATATGGGGCACAGGCGCCCGTTCCTTTTCCTTCACGAGAAACGCAATAGCGCCCGCCGCCAGCAAACCGGGAATCAGCGTCAGCAGAAAGACGCGCGTGTAATTGTATTGCATCGCCACCAGTAACGCCGTCGCCGACGCCGGGCCGATGATTGCGCCGAGTGTGTCCATCATCCGCTCGAAGCCGAACGCGCGCCCGTAGGTTTGCGGTGTCACTGCCGCCGCGAGCAATGCCTTCCGCACCGGTGTTCGCACGCCGCGCCCAAACCATGCGCCAGCCCGGCACAGCAACACATGCCACGCCTGCGTCGCGAAACCGAAACAGGCCGTGCCGACCGTTGTCACGATGTACCCGGCTACCGCAATCGGTTTCCGTCGTCGCATCTGGTCGGTGAAATAGCCCGACCCCATCTTGGCGAAACTGGACAACCCGTCAGAGACGCCTTCGATGAGACCGAGCCACGCCGCCGCCGCGCCCATCGTCGCCAGAAACGCCGGCAAAATCGTTGTCGCGATCTCGTGCGAGGTGTCGCTGAGCAACGACGCCAGCCCGATGCCCAGCACGGTACGGTTGAGCCAGCGGGGACTCGTTTGCTTATGTTCTTGGGCGGTCATAACAAAAACCTCCCACCGGCCTTTGGGTCAGTAGGAGTCATCAGCCACGGATGTTTTCGGAGCGGTTTGCCGCGCGAACTCCATCGCGCTCAACACGTGACAGCCTACCAGACCTCATCCCGCTGTCAATCGCGCATTCGCGATTTCGCGATTTGACACCCTGAGCCGGTCTTCGTAGAGTGCGGGCAGCGGAGATGGAGTCCTCCCGTAACCGCCCACCGGCTGATGACTCCTGACCGGCAACGTTGCCGGAAGGAGCGTCGTGCAACACACAGTCATCGTCCGCAACAGTGAGTCAGCCGCTCTGCCGGCCATCTTGGCCGACAGCAGCGCCGCGCTCGCCGTGCTCGGCGCGGAGTTCGACACCGATCGGGACCGATTGGACACAATGCGGCAGCGGTTGCGCGAGGAACGATGCCACCTCGCCGTGCTCGGTCAGTTCAAACGCGGCAAGAGCACGCTGATCAACGCGCTGCTCGGCGCGCCGGTCTTGCCGGCGGCGGTCGTGCCGCTGACCTCAATCCCGACCTTCCTCCACGGCGGCGACCAACTGAGCGCCCGTGTCATCTTTGATACGGCCAAACCCGACGAACGCTTTGCCGGAGCCGACGCCGTCGCGTTGGAAGATTTTCTGCGACGATTCGTGACCGAGGAAGCCAACCCGCACAACCGGCTCGGCGTTGAACAAGTGGAAGTCACCTGCCCGGCCACCGTGCTCCAGCAAGGTTTGGCGCTGATTGACACGCCCGGCATCGGCTCGACCTTCCGCCACAACACCGAAGCCACACTCAATTTCCTGCCGCAATGCGACGCCGCGCTGTTCGTCGTCTCCGCCGACCCGCCGGTGACGGAGGTCGAGATCGAGTTCCTCAAGCTCGTGCGCGGCAAACTGGCCCGCGTGTTTTTCATTCTCAACAAAGTGGACTACCTCGACGCCGACGAACGCCGGGCTGCCGTCGCGTTTCTCCAGCGGATGTTGCGCGAGCAAGCGGGTTTCGAGTCGCCGCAAATCTTCTGCGCGTCCGCCCGGCAAGGTTTGAATGCCCGGCTGAACGACGATGCCGGCGGCTGGCAACGCAGCGGCATGGCGGCGATCGAACACCGCATCGTCGAATTCCTGCTGACCGAAAAGACCGACGTGCTCAACCGCGCACTGGCACGGCAGGCCGACGACATTCTCGCCGACGCGCAGAGCCGGTTGGAACTGACGCGCCGTTCGCTCGAACTGCCATTGTCCGACCTCGACAACCGTGTCCGGCAATTTGAGGACAGCCTCACACACGTGGATGAACAACGCATCGTGTTCCTCGCCCGGCTGGCCAGGGAAGAAGAACGCCTCGAAGCGTCCGTCGCCAAACACGCCGACCAGTTGTTGCCCCAGTGCCGGGAGTTTCTGCGCGGCATCGTCGAAACGTGCGCGCAGCGCGACGGTGTGAACTGGACCGAAGAGACCGCGCGCGAAGCCATCGCGGCGGCCATACCGGGCTTTTTCGAGCATGAATTTGGCGTGGCGCACGAGCACTGCGAACGTGAACTTCACGACGCCCTGCAACCGCATTGTCGGCGGGCGGCGGAACTGATTGCGTCGGTGCATCAACTCGTGGTCAAACTGTTCGACTTGCCGGTCGAGCCACCGCCGCAGGGAATCGCGCTCACCCAGAACGACCGGCCCTACTGGCGTACCCACAAGTGGCGGTTCGCCGAATTCAGTTCGATTCCACCGACGTGGATTGACCGGCTGCTCCCGCAGCGTTTCCGCCATGCCCGGATTCGCGGGCGCGTCATGGAACAAGTCGAGTACCTCGTCACCCGCAACGTTGGCGACCTGCGTTGGGGCATCTTGGAGAACATGCGCCACGGCGTCGAAGATTTCCGCAAGGCGCTCGACGAACGCCTCCAACGCGCCATCCAGACCACTCGCACCGCCATCGAAACCGCCCGCCGTCGCCGCACCGAGAATGCCGCAAGCGTCGCTCCCGAACTTGCCCGGCTACACTCCGCCGCCGCCAACCTCCAAGCCGTTCGTCACCGACTTTCCACCGCCGTGTAGCGAGCCTGAGCCGCACGGCGGACGCGCGGGCTGGGGTGAGTGGCGGCCCGTCGCACCGTCTCTTGAGCGCGCTCGTCGTCCGACCGGGCGAGGGCCGCGATGGCGGCTTCGATGATAAACGGGTCGGCGGATTCACGAGCAAGTTGGATTAAGGCCGGCACGGCCCTCCGTTCGCGGCGTTGGCCGAGAATCCACGCGGCGCGAATCGGCGTGGTCGGCTCCGGGTGGCGCAATGCGGCAATCAGTTTGTCCACGAAATCGGCGCGCGCCTGCCGGGCCGCAATGTCGTCACCGCAACGCGGACAAACCGCTGCCGTCTCCGGCGCCTCGGCCCAGCAATTTGTGCAATAGAATCTCATGGCTGTCTATTGCGCGGGAGGTTCATGAGGATGCCCCGTGTTCAGGCGCGTGACGTGGCTGGACGCGCCCAGCAGCTCAACGAGCCGGTCCAACAGTTCTCGCAGTTGCGGGAGTTCGCGTTGCAGATACTTGGCCGTGGCCGGGTCCACCGCGCCGTAACCGCGCAATCCGCGCGCGTCAACTTCCGCCAGAGCCACGCCGTCCAACAACAACCTTGAAACCAGCGTGCGGCGAACCGGTTCCTCGTGCGGTTCGAGCCGCAAGTCTTCGGTGAGTTGTTTTATCTTGCCGCGAATCGCCTCCAACGTCACGTCCAGCGAGCCGTCCGAACATCGAGGCGGTAGGTCGGTGTAACGCGTGAGAAGGCCGTCGCGAGGCGGATGTTCCAAGGTCTGCTGCGCCAGCAGGAGGTCGCGCTCAACGCCCGCCAGCACGATGGACAGCACGCTGCGTTGGGATTCGTTCACCGGTATTTCACGATCAACACGCTGCAATGGGCGTGGTCGCTGATGCGGTCGGCAGTGTCGCCCAGCAGCCGGCCCCACATCTCGGAATGATCGCTGTGGCCGACCACGATCAAGTCGGCTTTGATTTCGTCAGCATAGCCGAGAATGGTTTTGGCGGCGTGGCCGCGACGCGTCGCGCATCGAATGGCGATGCCGTGGTTGGCGGCGACCTCCTGCACTTCTTTCTGGCGCTGCTGGAAGTATTCGTCGGCGGCCTCGGCTTCCTCCTCGTATTCGCCCGGCAGGTCGGAGTGGCGCGGCAACAGTTCGCGCACCCAGAGCGCCGTGAGTTCGGCGTCGTATTCCTTTGCCATCACGGCGGCGTGCTCCAGCGCGGCTTTCGCGCCCTTCGAGCCATCGTAACCAACAAGAATCTTCTTGAACATGGGTCACCTCACTTTTGTTTGATCTTGCGCCGGTAGAGCCGGCCCCAAGCGTTCATCGTTTGCACCGTGGGTTTGAAGAAACGTTCGGCGATCAGCGTCGGCACAAACGCGCTCAGAATCACCACCGTCACCAGAATCGAATACTGGCGCTGGTCAATGATCTTGTTCTGCAACCCGAACAGCGCCGAGATCGTGCCGAACGTCAGCCCGGTGGACATCAGTAGCGTCGTGTAGTTGGCCTCGCGCCGGCGCATCCAGAAATAGCGCGACAATGGCCAGACGCCGGCCACCTTCGTCACCATTTTCAACAACAGCAGCACGGCGATCACGCCGATGGCTCCCCACAACACCGGCACCGATACCAGCGTGCCTGCCTTCAGGAAGTAGAACGGCGTGAAGATGGTGAACGCGATGCTGCGCATCCGGTGCACCAGCGTCTTGTCGCGTAGGAATACGCCGGCCACGACCAACCCGACGAGGTACGCCGGCAATACTGCCTCGCTCTTCGCGGTCGAAGCCAACCCGCCGAGAAAGAACAGCACCAGAAAAATAAACTTCACCTCCGGTTCGCTCACGCGCGTCGCACCGAGCTTGGTGATAATCAGTTGCGTCCACTTCGGCATGAACCACAGCATGACCGCCGTCACCGCCACGAACACCACCAGCCAGACGTTGAAGTTGGCGAAGATCAAGCCGAGCGCCAGCACCGTGCCGAAATCGGTAATGAAACAAGCGGCGAGAATCGTCTTGCCCAGCGTGTTGTTGAGGCCGGTCTCGATCATCACGGCATAGACGACGGCAACCGACGTGGTCGAGAGCGCAATACCGGCGATCTGCGCCTCGTGCAGTTTCCAGCCCAGCACGAATTGCGCGAACGCCCAGCAGCCCAGAAACGGCAGCAAGAACGACGCGATGCCGATCAACATGCTGGCGCGCAAATTGGCTTTCAGTGAGACCGGGTCAATTTCCGCGCCCGCCAGAAACGTCAACACTCCGCTGCCGAGCATGGCGAGGAAGTTGATCCAGTCGGTGTTCGGTTTCACACCGAGATAATTGCCGGCCAGCACGCCGACGAAGATTTCGATCAGCGCCACCGAGATGCCGACGCGTATTGAGATGAGGCTGGCCGCCAACGCCAGTCCCATCCAGATCGCGGCAATGAACCAGATGTTCTCCGTCATAGCTTGTTCGGATCGCCTTGATACTTGATGATGCGCACCTTCTCCAGCGTCACCAGCCCGTCGCGCATCATCTTGTCCAGTTCCGGGATGAAGGCGTTGATCTTGTCTTCCTTGTCCACGATCTCGATGAGCACGGGCAAATCTTCGCTGAGCCGCAGGATTTTCGCCGTGTGCATCCGCGAGTGCGCGCCGAAACCCATCGGCCCGCGCAAGACCGTCGCGCCCGCCATGCCCATTTCGCGCGCTTTCAGCACGATGGCCTCGTACAGCGGCAAGTGGCCGCATTTGTCGAGTTCGCCAATGTAGATGCGCAGCAGTTGGCCTTCGCCTTCGAGTTTCATCTGACACCTCCATGGAATTTGGCTTGCAGGAACCGCCCGGCCACGACTCCCAGATAAACCGCCAGCAGACCGAGGATGTTCGAGCCGATGACGTTGCCGGCCACGTGCCACCATTCGCCATCGCGGGCGAGGTTCAGCGTTTGCAGACCGTAGCTGGAAAACGTAGTATAGCCGCCGCAAAAACCGATCATCAAAAAGTCACGCCATTCCGGTTTTAGCCAGGCGCGTCCCATCGCGGGGCCGGAAATCGTCGCGAGAAAACCGATGACGAAGCAGCCGGTGATGTTGACGACCATCGTGCCCAGCGGAAAAGAGACAGCCCACGGATGATGTTTGGCTTGATGGCCGGAGATGAGACCGTTCAGCCCGTAGCGAGCTGCGGTCCCGATGGCGCCGCCCAATGACAACAATAACACTCGAACCATAAATACGTTTCTGTCGTGGTAGGAGTTATCAGCCCCGAAAGCATTCGGGACGGTTGCAGGCGAACCCCATCGCCGGTGGTTTCATTACCACAGACTGGCCATAATCTCTACTGAAATCAGGGCGAGTTAAATCCGTCTGGGTGGTGTCCTCTATCATTAATCAATAACAAGGTACCGTCTCAAGCAGTCTTATGGAGAGGGTTCTCATGGGGGCGGCTGTCTAATAAACCAGCAGCACCCAGACAATCACTGGAACGGTGATGACAGCAGCGCCCGCGAAGACTACTACACACAGCGCCTGTGGCATGTTGAAGACAAAGGCGATACAGACGGCGCAAACCCATGCACCGACAACGACCGCCGCCACGACTTCCTTCCGTCGCCGAGCCCTCGCTTTTATTTCAGCCTCCTGAGAAGCGGGCACACACTCGTCGAGCATCCCAAACACCTTGCCCATCATCACCGCTGACGCCACGAAGAAAGCGACTGCCACAATAGTTCTGATAATCATGGCAAATCTCCCGTAATTAAACCGATCTAATCGGACTTACATTTTCAGGCCAGTGCATATTGAGTCCAGAACCTGAGTTGATATTGCCCTAGAGTTTTGCTTTTGTCCATCCCCCCAACCTCCGCACCCACCCGATGCCCCACTGGCGGCGGCGATGAAGACGCCGCCCAACGATAACAATAATGCTCGAACCATAAATACGCTTCCGTCGTGGTAGGAGTCATCAGTCCCGAAAGCGGTCGGGGCGGTTGCAGGCGAACTCCATCGCCGTCCGTACTATGAGCAAGACGACGACAGTGTCAAAGAAAAACTTTGCCGTTTGACAAGCGTGGATTCGGATGGCATAAGTTACGGCCAACCGGCAATGGAGTTTGCCGTCCCGCGAGGGAAAACTGCCTGAGTGTCTCAGCGCTGATGACTCCTACGAACGCGATATGGCGTGAGTAGGAGTTTTTCTATTTATGCCTCGACTGGACAGTATGATGAACCGACAGACAGTTTGTTGCATGATAGTTGGAATAGCGCTGGCAGGCGGCTGCGCGCGATTCCAATCGAAACCGCTTGCGCCGGTTCAAACGGCGGCCGATTTCGACGCGCGCTCGCTCAACGACGCCGGCCTGCACCAATTCATCGCCACCAATCTCCACCACGAAGTCACCACGTGGGATTTCCCGGCGCTGACGTTGGCGGCGCTGTATTTTCATCCCGACCTCGACGTGACGCGGGCGCAATGGAGCGTCGCCAAGGCCGGTCAGGTCAAGGCGGGTGAGCGGCCCAACCCGACAGTAGGCGTCGCGCCGGGCTTCGACACCACCACCTCGATGCCGTCACCGTGGATCGCCTCCGTCAACTTCGACATTCCCATTGAGACCGCCGGCAAACGCGGCTACCGGTTGGCTCAAGCCAAACATCTTTCCGAAGCGGCTCGCCTCAGCATTGCCGCAGTCGCGTGGCAGGTTCGCAGCCGGGTGCGAAGCCGCTGGCTCGATTTGTTCGCCGCAACGCGCGCGGAAGCATTGTCGCGCCAACAGCAAACGGCGCAGGAACAAGTCGTGAAACTGTTGCAGGCGCAACTTGATGCCGGTGCCGTCTCGCCGTTTGAGGTGACGCAGGCGCGCATCGCGTGGCGCACCGCGAGTTTGTCGGTGAACGAAGCGCAACGACAACTCGCGGAGGCGCGTGTCGC
>CAZNOK010000090.1:0-2440 GCA_964574605.1 uncultured Verrucomicrobiota bacterium | reverse complement strand
CGATGCGCTCGGCGTGCCGGCGCGAGCACTCGACCGCGTCGCGGTGTCGTTTGCCAGTTTGGAGAAGATACCGGCCATGCCGGCGGCAGACGCGCGGCGCGTGGCGTTGACGAGCCGCGCGGACATTCTCGGCGCGCTCGCCGAATACGCGGCCAGCCAGTCGGCGCTGCAACTGGAAATCGCCAAACAATATCCCGACGTGCACCTCAATCCCGGTTACCAGTTCGATCAGGGCGATGACAAGTGGACGGTCGGTTTGTCGGTGGAGTTGCCGTTGCTCAACCAGAACCAAGGTGGCGTCGCCGAGGCCCGCGCCAAACGCGAGGAGGCGGCGGCGAAATTTATGGCGTTGCAGGCGCGCGTGATCGGCGAGATTGACCGCACGCTGGCCGGCTACGAAGCCGCGCGGCGCAAGGCGGCGACGGCAGCGGCATTGCTCGCCGACCAGCAGAAACAACGCGAGACCGCCCGACGAATGTTCGAGGCCGGCGAAACCAGCCGGCTCGCGCTGGCCACGGCGGAGGCGGAGATGTTGACGACTGAGTTGTCGCGGCTCGATGCGCTGGTGAAGGTGCAACAGGCATTCGGCGCACTCGAAGACGCGCTGCAAAATGCCCCTCCATCGGCGGCGTTGACCGAAGAATCATCGCGCACTCCGGCGGCGACGCCCGTTGCCGGGTTGCCGCAGTTGATTCAAACGATTCCGTTGCTGCACGTGAAAGGCGGATTCGATTTGATGGCCATTGATCTTGCTGGTCGCCGTTTGTTTCTCAACGCCGAGGACAACAACACCACCGAAGTCATTGACCTCGCCGCCGGCAGGCTGGCGCACACGATCACGGACGGGACCGAACCGAAATGGGTTGTGTATCGTCCCGAACTGCGCCGGCTCTACATCGCCAACGGCACCGGCGCCGTGCGCGTGTACGACTCGGAGACGTTTGCCTTCCAGCGGGCCATCCAGTTCCGCGAAAAGGCGAACAACCTCCGGTTCGACCCGCAAACGCGCGAACTGTTCGTCGGCGTCGGCAAGACCTTCGGCGCTATCGGCGTCGTGGACACGCGCAAGGATTCTATCACGGCGGAAATCCCGCTGGCAAATTTCCCGAAGCAATTTGAATTGGACGGCAACCGGATTTACGTGAACGTGCCGGAAGCGAATCATGTCGCGGTAATTGACCGCAAACTGAAGAAAGTCGTCGCCACCTGGCCGGTCGCCGCGGCGAAGGATAACGTGCCGATGGCGCTCGACCGGGCAAGTCACCGGCTGTTCGTTGGCTGCGAACCCGGCAAACTCGCGGTGCTCGACACCGTGACCGGCCAGCCGGTTGCCACCGTGGACATCGCGCCCGAACCGGACGGCATTTATTTCGACGCGAAACGCCGGCAGCTTTACGTTTCCTGCGGCGACGGTTCGCTCGACGTGATTCGGCAGAAGGATGCCGACCATTATGAACCGGCTGGCCGCGTGCCCACGGCGAAAGGCGCGGCGACATCGTTGTTCGTGCCGGAGTTGGAGCGGCTGTTCCTCGCCGTGCCGCAACGCGACGGGCAGACCGCCGAACTCCGCGTGTATTCCACAACCCCATAACTCTTATGAACACAAGAACTCTGATTTTGTTGGCGAGTGTCATCGCCGTTTTCAGCCTGAGCCTGACCGGCTGCAAACCGGCCGCGAAGGAAGAAGAGGAGAAGAAAGCCCCCACCGAAGTTGCGGTGCGCGTGGGTAAGATCGTGCGCACGACGTTGCGCCGGTATGTCGAGGGCTGGGGCACCGTCGAGCCGGAGCCTGCCTACAACGGCCACGCCGCCGCCAGTGCGCGTGTCGCCTCGCCCGTCGCGGGCGTGGTGATGGAAGTCAAATGCGCCGAGGGACAACGCGTCGAGAAGGGGGCGACGTTGTTCCAGTTGGACGCGCGTCTGGCCAATGTCCAGTTGGAGAAAGCCAAACAAGCGGCGGACTTTGCGGAAGTGACGTATGCGCGGCAGAAGAAGCTGATGGAAAATCAAGGCACCTCGTTGAAACAGCTTCAGGAAGCTGAGCAGCAGTTGCGCACCGCGCGGACCGAACTCACAGCCGCACAGACGCAGTGCGATTTGCTGCGCGTGACCGCGCCGCTGTCCGGCACGATCGCGCGGGTCGCCATCAACCCCGGCGAGGCGGTCGAGTTGTTGACGGTGATGGCTGAAATCGTGGACCTCGACCGGCTGGTTGTGTCGGCTAATGTTCCGAGTGCGGAACTGCCGTTGCTGAAGCTGGGGTTGCCGGTGGAGTTACGCATGGACAAAGCGGACGAGAAACCTGTCGGAACAGGAACGATCTGTTTCATTGCGCCGCAAGTGGACGTGAAAACCGGCAGCGTGCTGGTGCGGGCGGCAGTGCCGAAGGACGCGGGGCTGCGGCCGGGGCAGTTTGCGCGGGTGCGAATCATCTGCGAAG
>CAZNOK010000089.1:0-19534 GCA_964574605.1 uncultured Verrucomicrobiota bacterium | reverse complement strand
GTGCCGATGCTCATGCCGATCATGGCGCGCGGCCCGAAATGCGGGTCGAGCCAGTAGGCGAAGCCGACGCCGCCGAGGATGGAGCCGAGGTTGAACATCATCGAGGCGCTGGCCGGAATGCCGAACACGAGCTTGGCATTGAGCATTCCCATCGCCAGCGCCGCCAGCGCCACGAGCAAGAGGAATGGGAACATAATTCGCGTGAGGGTGATGGTCAGTTCCGTTTTGCCGGGAATGTTGGCAAAGCCCGGCGCGATGGCGTTGACGATGACCGGTGCGGCGAGAATGCCGACGAGCGTGATGACGCTGAGGACGACGAGCAGTGCGTTGAGTACCAGGTTGGCGAGGCGCCACGCGGCTTTGTCGCCGTCGGTGGTGAGTTTGTGCGTGAAGCCGGAGACGAACGCCGCCGAGAGCGCGCCCTCGGCGAACAGATCGCGGAGCAGATTCGGAATTCGGAATGCAGTAATGAACGCGTCGAACGATTCGCTCGCGCCGAACAACCCGGCGAGCACCTGTTCGCGCACCAATCCGAGCACGCGCGAGCCGAGTACCGCGATGCTGACGGTGCGCGCGCTTCGTGTGACGGTGTTGGCCGGTTCGCTCACGGGCGCAGGATAGCAGCTTGACAGCGCGCAAGGCAACTGGCTAAATCGCGCCGATGCCAACGCTGCGCTATGAGAAGAAGGCGTACCAAGGTGGTGCGAACATCGTTGCTGGAATTGATGAGGCCGGGCGGGGGCCGCTGGCAGGACCGGTGGTGGCCGCCGCCGCTGTGTTGCCGCGCGAGTTTCGTCACAAGACGCTGAACGATTCGAAGCAACTCTCCGAGAAACAGCGCGAGGAGATTTACGCTGAGTTGACAGCCAACCCCGCCATTTCGTGGGCTGTTGGCATTTCCTCTGTTGAGATCATCGAGCAATACAATATTCTCCGGGCGACGGAGCGCGCCATGTACCTGGCGTTGATCAATCTGCCGGTCAAACCGGACCACGTGCTGGTAGATGGGCATCGTTGCCGGGCGATCCTTATGAAACAGACGTCCATCATCAAGGGCGACGCCAAAAGTTTTTCCATTGCCGCCGCCAGTGTGATTGCCAAGGTCACGCGGGATCGGATGATGTTGGAACTGGACAAGGAGTATCCGCAGTATGGCTTTGCCGCGCACAAAGGCTACGGCACGCCGGATCATCTCGCCGCCATCACGCAGTTTGGTCCGTGTCCGATTCACCGGCGCACGTTCGCGCCCATTCGCAATGCTCTCGAACCCGTTCAACTGGATTTCTTCGCGGCGCCAACCGAAGCCGTCGCAGTCGTGGAGGCTTGAACTCGGCGAGCGCGGCGAGAAGTTCGCGGCTCGTCATCTTCGCCGGCACGGTTACAAGATTCTCGTGCGTCGGTTCCGGAGTCGGGCAGGGGAGATTGACATCGTCTGCCGCGATGGCGAGTGGTTGGTGTTTGTCGAGGTCAAGACGCGCGTGAACGAAGACCTCGGCGCGCCGAGCGAGGCAGTGGATGCTACCAAACAGCGCCACATGAGCAAGGTCGCGCTCGACTATCTTCGGTTACTCGGTTACCCGCAAATCCAGTTCCGCTTCGATATCGTCGAGGTCATTCTGCCGAAGGAAGCGCGCCGCCCGGAAGATGTGCGCCTGATTCGGAACGCGTTTGAAATGAGCGAGCCGTATGTCTATTAGGCGAACCAAAAAATCCTGTTGCAGTCAAACCGCGTTTTGTTATCTTCCCGCTGTCATCTTTGGAAGCGAGCGTAGCTCAGCCTGGTAGAGCGTCACGTTGCCAACGTGAATGTCGAGGGTTCAATTCCCTTCGCTCGCTCCATTTTTTTCCAGCCAAGAAGATGGGAGAACATAATCATGTCCGTGTCCATTGAAATTGCAGGGCCGTGCCGCAAGAAATTGCGGATTGAAATCAGCGCCGAGCGCGTTGCCGGCACCCGCGCGGAAATCCTGCGCGAATTTCGACAGATTGCCGCGCTACCGGGTTTTCGACCGGGCAAGGCGCCAGAGCCGATGGTCGAGAAACGATACGCCAAGGAGATTGACGACGAGGTTCGCAAGAAACTCATCCCCGACACGTACCGCGAGGCCATCGGCGAGCAGAAATTGCGCGTTGTCGGCATGCCGCAGATTGAAAAGGTTGAGCATGAACCGGGGCAGCCGATGATTTACACGGCCATCGTGGACGTGGCGCCCGAATTCGCGTTACCGGAATACAAAGGTCTCACCGTCAAGCGCAAGGAGACGCCCGTGACCGACGAAGACGTCGCGAAGATGGTGGACGCGCTCCGGGAGCAACAAGCGGATTTTGCCAACGTCGAGGGCCGCGGCCTGAAGACCGGCGATTTTGCCGTCATAAACTACACCGGCGTCGCCGACGGCAAACAGATCGCGGAGCTCGTGCCGGATAACAAGGGCCTTGGCGAACATCAGGGGTTCTGGGTGTTGGTCGAATCCGACTCGTTCCTGCCGGGATTCTGCGACCAGTTGCTTGGCGCGACGACGGGCGAGAAGCGACAGGTTCTCATCAATTTCCCCGCCGATTTCCCGCAGAAACAACTAGCGGGCCGCAAAGCGACATACTTCGTGGACGTGACCGGCATCAAGGAGAAGAAATTGCCGGAGTTGAACGAAGAGTTCGCGAAGAAAGTTGGCGCGGAGTCGCTGGATAAACTCAAGGAACAGGTTCGCAAAGGCATCGCCAACGAGCGCGAAGTGGAATTACAAGCCGATCTGCGGAATCAACTGGTGGATCAGATGTTGAAACAAACGCCGTGCGACCTGCCGGACTCGCTTGTCGCCGCCGAGACGCGCAGCATCGTGTACGACGTTGTCCGCGAGAACACGATGCGCGGCATCAGCCGCGAGGAATTGGAACAGCGGAAGAATGACATTTTCGGTTTCGCTGCCAAGAATGCGAAGGACCGGCTGCGAGCGTCGTTCATCCTCGACGCGATCGCGGACAAAGAGGGGATCAACGTCGAGGAGGCGGAATTGAACACGAAGATTGCCCAGTTGGCCCAGCGCAACCGCACGACGCCGGAGCGGATCAAGGCGCAATTGGTCGAGCACGATGAGATGGGTCGTGTTGAGGACGAAATCCGAGTGGCCAAGACGCTTGATTTCCTCATGGCCAATGCTAAGGTCGAAACTGCACAATAGGAGCGCTATGGAAAAGGCACAAGTCCTGGTCCCGATGGTCGTTGAACAAACCGGCCGCGGCGAACGCGGCTACGATATCTATTCGCGGCTGCTGAAGGATCGCATCATCTTCATTGGCACGCCGATTGACGATAACATCGCCAACCTCATCATTGCCCAGATGCTTTACCTCCAGTCTGAGGACCCCGCGAAAGACATCAATCTCTATGTCAATTCGCCCGGCGGTTCCGTCACGGCGGGGTTGGCGATTTACGACACGATGCAGTTTGTGAAATGCGACGTGACAACCTATTGCGTTGGTCAAGCCGCCAGCATGGGCGCAGTGCTGCTCGCCGCCGGAACGAAGGGGAAACGCTACGCGTTGCCGAATGCTCGCATACTCATTCACCAGCCGTGGGGTGGCGTTCAAGGCCAGGCCAGCGACATCAGTATTCAGGCGAAGGAAATCCTCCGACTCAAAGACCGACTCAACGAAATCTTCGCTCTGCACACGGGCAAGCCGATTGACGTGATCGCGAAAGACACTGACCGCGATTTCTTCATGTCGGCCGCCGAGGCGCGCGATTATGGGTTGCTGGACGACGTGGTGAAGTCCCGTCGTGACATTCCCGAAAAGAAATCCGCGTAAAGGTTTCCCCCGTGGCGCGTCCGACCAACCTGACGATGTGCAGCTTCTGCGGCAAGACGCACGGCGAAGTCCGTAAGCTCATTGCAGGGCCGGGCGTTTACATCTGCGACAACTGCATCGCCGTCTGCAAGAGCATTCTCGACAAGGAACTCGACCAGTCACAATCCCCACGCAAGGGCAACTTATCGCGTCTCGATGTGCCCAAGCCCGCTGCCATCAAACGACAGCTCGACCAGTACGTCGTGGGACAGGAACAAGCCAAGAAGACCATCTCCGTCGCCGTGCACAACCACTACAAGCGGATTCACCAGAACGAGACAGCGAGCGACGTCGAGATCGAGAAGAGCAACATCCTCATGATCGGACCGACCGGCTCCGGCAAGACGCTGCTGGCCCGCACGCTCGCTCGGATTCTGGACGTGCCGTTTGCCATCGCCGATGCCACGACGTTGACGGAGGCGGGCTATGTGGGCGAGGACGTCGAGAACATCATCCTGCGTCTGCTGCAAGCAGCCGACTACGATGTGAAACGCGCCGAGCTTGGCATCGTGTACATAGACGAGATTGACAAGATCAGCCGCAAGAGTGATTCACCGAGCATCACGCGCGATGTCAGCGGCGAAGGCGTTCAGCAAGCGCTGTTGAAAATATTGGAGGGTACGGTTTGTAGCGTCCCGCCGCAGGGTGGGCGCAAGCATCCGCATCAAGAGTACATCCGTGTGAACACCGAGCATATTTTGTTTATTTGTGGCGGCGCGTTCATTGGCCTTGACAAGATCGTGCAACGGCGCGTGGGCGGTCACGTGCTCGGATTCGGCGCGGACAGTGGCAACGTGGAAAGCGTCGAACGCGCATCCTTCTTGCGGCATGTGGAGCCGGAAGACCTCCTGAAGTTCGGCTTGATACCTGAGTTCGTGGGTCGTCTCCCAGTGGTTTCTGTGTTGGGTGGGTTGACCGAAGCGGATCTGATTTCCATCCTCACAGAGACACGCAATGCAATGACCAAACAATACAGCAAGCTCTTTGCGATGGAAGGCGTGCACTTAAGTTTCACAAAGGACGCGCTGCACGCGCTGGCGGCGAAGGCAATCCAGAAGGGCACTGGCGCCCGCGCGTTGCGTTCGCTACTGGAGAAACTGATGCTCGATTTGATGTACGAGATACCGTCAAGAAACGACATCGTGGAGGTGACGATCAACCGAGCGGCTGTCGAAGGAGAGCGGGAACCGATTCTGCGACAGAGACAAGAGAAGAGTGCCGCGTAATCTCTAGTATCTTGGTAAAGATAATAATTTATTTCTTGCAATTCCAGAAATGGCGCCTATTTTGCACGCCATGAAAATCTTTAACGACAACTCATTCTCCATCGGTCAAACACCACTGGTGAAGCTGAATCGCGTCACCGACGGCGCATGCGGGACAGTGCTCGCTAAGATTGAAGGGCGGAATCCATCGTACTCCGTCAAGTGCCGGATCGGCGCTGCAATGGTTTGGGATGCCGAAAAGCGCGGCGTCCTGAAACGCGGAAACGTTATCGTCGAGCCAACCAGCGGCAACACGGGCATTGCGCTCGCCTACGTCGGGGCAGCGCGCGGTTACAAGGTGATTTTGACAATGCCGGAGACGATGAGCATCGAGCGACGGCGTGTCTTGGCCGGGCTGGGTGCGGAGCTTGTTCTCACCGAAGGCGCCAAGGGGATGCGCGGCGCAATCGAAAAGGCGGAGGCAATCGTCGCCGCAGACCCGAAACGCCATTTCATGCCGCAACAGTTTGAGAACCCGGCCAACCCGGCCATTCACGAGCAAACCACGGGCCCGGAAATCTGGAACGATACTGACGGGAGCGTGGATGTCGTCGTTGCTGGCGTCGGCACGGGTGGCACGATCACGGGCATTTCGCGGCACATCAAGAAGACGCGTGGCAAGGCCATCGTGACCGTTGCTGTCGAGCCAAAGGAAAGCCCCGTCATCAGCCAGACGCTTGCGGGCCAAGAACTCAAGCCGTCGCCGCACAAGATTCAAGGCATTGGTGCCGGGTTTATTCCGAAGGTGCTCGACTTGTCGGTAGTGGATCGCGTCGAGCAAATCAGCAGCGAGGAAGCGATTGAATGCGCCCGTCGTTTAATGCGGGAGGAGGGGATTCTTTGCGGCATATCCAGCGGCGCGGCAGCAGCCGTTGCGTTGCGACTGGCAAAGACACAGGAGTTTGCCGGCAAGAATATTGTCGTCGTACTCCCCGACGCCGGAGAGCGATATCTCTCTACGCCGCTGTTTGGCGGATGAAAATGGCGTTGCATTTATGACACACAACGCACTTGCGACAAAAGAAGAGAACGTTATAGTAGGCGACGTTATGCAGTATTGTTGACGACACATCAAGAGCGGTCGAGTGGCAGTAACTCGACCCACCAACCGAGGTTCAAAGATCCTGCGGTGGTGAGATCGGACGGCGATCGATGTGCGGGAGGGTAGTTCCCGAAACAAAAACTTTGGTGAGCCTGCCAGCCGCCAGAGTGAGCGAAGTACAGCTCAGCGATGGCGGTGATGTTTTTCCCCATCTCTGATGCGTAAACAATGAAAGGAAGTTACGTATCATGAGTCAGACAACAGTAGTAGCAATTCGAGTGGATCCCGCGAACCCGCGGCATCACTTGTGGAACAACAACGGGACGTGGTTTCTCCACTACACCGCATACCCGACGCCATTGACCAAGCAACGTTTCCGTGTTTCGCTCGGCACCAAGCACCTTGCCGAGGCGCAGCGCAAACGTGACCGACTGTTACCCACGGCGACCGGATACCGCTTGGAGTTAATTTAGCCTGAGTGAGGTCACCGTGGCTGAAGAACGTCAACCCGCGAACGAGACAGCGCGCCGGCGCGAAGCAGACTGGCAGGCCATTGTGCTGCGCCACGTCAAAACGCTGAGGTATGGTGTCGTGCAAATCGTTGTCCACGACGGACGCGTCACACAGATTGAGCGAACTGAAAAGGTGCGTCTGAATGCCGACGCCGATTGGGAGATTTGAATTTATCGCCGACCACACGACATGGAGGCTAACTACAACGCAGTAAATTGCGAGGCTGACCAGACGACTGGAGGTTTTGCCGAGGAAAAGGAAGTCATCGCAATGAAACAAAACCTGAAACTGTTCGTCGTCGCCATGGCGGCGGTTCAAGTACTCACCAGCCTGTCCATCGCGGAAGGCAAGGGTGCATCGGCCAAAGCCGTACCGGCAGAAAAAGCGCCGCCGTTGCCGCTGCACACGATTGACGGCGTTGGTGGCGTGGTGATCACGCCCATCGCTTATCTCGTGAATCCGGGACCGGAAGGCACGAAGGCCGGTTTGCCGTCCATCTCCGAGACGTTTGTCAACGCGGGACAAAAGGATGTCGAGAGTTTTGTCATCACCGAGACGTTGTGGCGTCGCGTGGAACTGGGGTTCTCTGCCAGCCGATTCGGCACCGGCAGTCTCGGCACTGACGTACAGAAGGCGACTGGCATTGACATCGCACGCAGCGACGTGTGGTTGTACAACCTCAACGTCCGCGCTCTCGTCTTGCTGGAGAACAGCTTCAACCTGCCCACGCCTGCGGTTACGCTCGGCGTGCAGGGGAAGATCAACGACGGCATCTCCAGCATCAATAATAACCTCCACGGTGCACTCACGAGCATTGGCTACCGGCACGACAAAGGAGTGGATCTTGTGGCAACGGCCAGCAAGTTGTTCCCCAACGTCTTCCACCGTCCCTTGATTGTTTCCGGCAGCCTGCGGCTCAGCGCCGCCGACCAACTCGGCTATCTCGGGTTCAGCGACACGTACCGGCCCAGTGCCGAAGGTAACGTCGTTTATTTGATAACCGACCGCCTCGCGTTGGCGGGAGAATATCGCCAGAAACGCAGCCCGTACGGCAGCATCGGCAATCTCGTCCGCATCGAGGATGATTGGTGGACCATCGGCGCAGCCTACGTGCTGAACAACCACAGCACCGTCACTGTTGGCTACGGCCACTTCGGCAATGTGCTGAATACCGTTGAAAACACCGGCTTTGCACTGTCGCTCAAGTACGAATTCTGACAAACGCCAATAGGAGGCAAAAACAATGAGCACTCCCGAATATTACCAAGACAACTCGCAATCCATCGGCAACACGCCGTTGGTCAAGCTGAACCGGATCACTGGTGCGACCAACGCTAGGGTTTTGGCGAAGATTGAAGGACATAATCCGTCCTACTCCGTCAAGTGCCGCCTTGGTGCCGCGTTGATCTGGGACGCCGAGCAACGAGACAAGCTCACGTCCGGCGTGACAATCGTGGAACCGACCAGCGGCAACACTGGCATCGCGCTCGCATTTGTTGCCGCCGCGCGCGGTTACAAGCTCAAACTCACGATGCCTGAAACGATGAGCTTGGAGCGCCGCAAGGTGCTTCAGGCGTTCGGAGCGGAACTGGTGTTGACGGAAGGCGCAAAAGGCATGGCCGGTGCGGTTGCAAAGGCCGAGGAGATCGCAGCCTCGGACCCGCAACATTACTTTCTACCACAGCAGTTTAAGAACCCGGCCAACCCGGCGATCCACGAGAAGACCACCGGGCCTGAGATTTGGAAACAAACCGGCGGTGCCATTGATGTTCTCGTCTCTGGTGTGGGCACTGGCGGCACCATCACCGGCGTCTCGCGATTCATCAAGCAGAGCCAAGGCAAGAAGATCCTTTCCGTGGCCGTCGAGCCACGGGAAAGCCCGGTCATCACGCAGAAACTGGCGGGACAAGAATTGAAACCCGGCCCGCACAAGATTCAAGGCATCGGCCCGGGATTCATTCCCGACACACTTGACTTGTCGCTGATTGACCGCGTGGAGCAGGTGGATAGCACCGAGGCTGTCGCATTTGCCCGGCGTTTGGCTCGCGAGGAAGGCATCCTCAGTGGTATTTCGTCGGGTGCGGCCACGGCGGCAGCCGTGCGACTGGCCGGGCAGCCGGAGTTTGACGGCAAGACGATTGCAGTAGTCTTACCGGACGCCGGCGAACGGTATCTATCCACCGTGTTGTTCCACGACTGGACGTGAAAAAGACGAAGTTTGACAAATTGAACAAAAACACGAATAAGGAGAATTAACCATGTCGAACAAAACACCAACCTACAAACTCGGCACACAGGCCTTGCACGCTGGACAAGCGCCGGACCCCACGACCACGGCATGCGCTGTGCCGATTTACGCGACTACCAGTTATGTGTTCAAGGACACCGACCACGCTGCGAATCTCTTTGCGTTGAAGGAATTCGGGAACATCTACAGCCGCCTGATGAACCCGACCAACGACGTGCTCGAAAAACGCCTCGCGGCGTTGGATGGCGGCGCAGCGGCGCTCGCGTTTGCCAGTGGGCAAGCGGCCATCACGGCGGCGTTGCTGACGATTGTGCATGCCGGGCAGAACTTCATTTCCGCCACGAGTCTGTACGGTGGGACGTGGACACTGTTCTCGCAGACGTTTCCGAAGCTCGGCGTCGAGGCGCGCTTCTTCGATCCGAACAAACCCGAAGACATGAACAAGTTGGTGGACGCCAACACGCGCGCCGTTTATCTCGAATCGCTCGGCAACCCGAAGAACGACGTGCCGGACTTCCAGAGACTGACGGACATCGCGCACAAACACGGCCTGCCTGTGATTGTTGACAACACGGTGATGACGCCGGCGTTGTTCCGTCCGTTCGAGCACGGGGCGGACGTCGTCGTCTATTCGACGACAAAGTTTCTCGGCGGCCACGGCGTTCACATCGGCGGCGCTGTCGTTGACAGCGGCAAATTCCCATGGGGAAAGAACCCGTCGAAATGGCCGGAGTTCTGCGCACCCGACCCGGCATATCACGGTCTCGTGTTCGAGGAGGCGTTGCGCCCGATTGGTAACGTCGCCTACATCCTTCACATCCGTACGCACTGGCTTCGCGACACGGGTGCCTGCATGAGTCCGTTCGCATCCTTCCTTACCTTGCTGGGTATCGAGACGCTGCATCTGCGCATGCCAAGACACTGCGAGAACGCGCTCGCCGTCGCCAAGTTCCTTGAGAAACATCCCACCGTCGCCTGGGTCAACTATCCCGGTCTGCCCAGTCACCCGCACCACGCTAACGCGAAGAAATATCTTAGTGACGGCGCTGGCGCAATTATCGGCTTCGGCATCAAGGGCGGCGCGGCTGCGGGCGTGAAGTTGATAAACAACGTGAAGCTGTTCAGTCATCTCGCCAATATCGGCGATGCGAAGTCGCTCATCATCCATCCTGCCTCGACCACGCACTCACAGTTGACACCCGATGAGCAAGCGAAGACGGGCGTGTCGCCTGAGTTCGTGCGCCTTTCCATCGGGCTGGAAGATGTTGGTGACATCATCAATGACCTTGACCAAGCGTTGAAAGCATCGCAAAAGTAGCGCTCGTGAAGGATAACATTTACGAGAGCAGCGACAGTCTGCGGCACGCAAAAGCACTGCGCCACGCCGAGGTCTTTACGTTCGACGGCCCATTCCGGCTCGAACTTGGCGGGCAACTGCCGAGCGTGAGCGTCTGCTACGAGACCTACGGCGAACTGAACAACACCCAAGACAACGCCGTTCTCGTCTGCCACGCCATCAGCGGCGACTCCCACGTTGCGAAGCACGACGCTGACGATGATGCCGGATGGTGGGATATCGTCGTCGGACCCGGCAAGCCCATTGACACGGATCGCTACTTCGTGATTTGTCCGAACCTGCTTGGCGGCTGTCGCGGCACCACCGGTCCCGGTAGCGTCAACCCCGAAACAGGCAGGCCGTACGGTCGCGACTTCCCGACGATTACCGTCGGTGACATGGTCGAGGTCCAACGCCGTCTTCTCGCGCATCTCGGCATCAAGAAACTGTTGGCTGTCACGGGCGGTTCGATGGGCGGCCACTTGGCGTTGACATGGGCAACTCGTTTCCCGGACCAAGTCGCCGGCGTCATGGCGATTGCCACGTCGCCGCGGCTCACGAGTCAGGCGCTTGCTTTCGATGTTGTCGCCCGCAACGCCATCATGCGCGACCCGCACTACCACAGCGGCCAGTACTACGATAAGAAGACAAGACCCGAAGTCGGGCTGGCCATCGCCCGCATGATCGGTCACATCACCTACCTCTCTGGCGAAGCCATGAGCCAGAAGTTCGAGGCGGACCGTCTGCAGCCTCGGAATGTCGCCATCCAGTTTGAAAAGAAGTTCTCTGTGGGGGCTTACCTCGGCTACCAAGGCCAGAAGTTCGTCGAACGATTCGACGCGAACAGTTACCTCACGCTGACCATGGCGATGGACCTGTTCGACCTCGGCACCACTCCAGAAGATCTTGCGCGCGCCTTTGCGCCTGCCTCCTGCCGCTGGTTGATTGTCAGTTACACCAGCGACTGGCTGTTCCCGCCGTTCCAAAGCCGGGACATGGTGGACGCGCTGGTCGCCAACAACTTCCCGGTCAGCTACTGCAACGTCCGCAGCGATTGCGGCCACGACGCTTTTCTTCTGGCGAACGAACTGAACGTGTATGGCGAACTCATGCGCGCCTTCCTCGCCAATATCACCGGCATGCCGCTTGAAGACGCCGTCCAACCCGTGCCCGACGGCCTCGGCAACGCGCCCACCAGCATCTTTCACAAACACCGCGTGGACTACGACCGCATCGTTGAGTTGATCCCGGATGGCGCCAGCGTGCTCGACCTCGGCTGCGGACGTGGCGGCTTGCTCGCCCGCGCGAAACGCAAGCCCGGCCATCGCGTCGTCGGCGTGGAACTCGACGAGCCGTCGGTCCTGACCGCCGTGCGCCGCGGCCTCGACGTGATTCAAGCCGACCTCAACATGGGCCTGCGCGGCTTCGGCGACAAACAATTCGACTGCGTCCTGCTCTCCCAGACGTTGCAGGCCGTTTACGATGTCGAGGGCATCCTCAACGAGATGCTCCGTGTCGGCAAAAAGGGTATCGTCACGTTTCCGAACATGGCTTACGAGCCGTTGCGTCGAATGCTCGCCGACGAAGGCCGCGCGCCAAAATCCACCGGCATCCTCCGGCACGAATGGTATAACTCGCCGAACATTCGTTTCCTCTCCATCGCCGACTTCGAGGATTTCTGCCGCGCCAAGAACATTCGCATCCACCGGCAAATCGCGCTCGACACCGAGAAAGACACGGTAGTCACTGACGATCCGAATCGCAACGCCGACCTCGCCATTTTTGTTATCAGCCGCGACTAGGCTTGCCCGCCGTCACAATCCGTGGAATCTCTCCGCCCGGCATGATTGGTCTGATTGATTACGGCAGTGGCAACCTTCGCAGCGTCGAGAAGGCGCTCGCGGGGGTGGGCGGCGAGGTGCGCACTGACAGCGCACCCGCCGACGTTCTCGCTGCCGATGCCGTCGTCCTGCCGGGCGTGGGCGCGTTCGGTGATTGCGTGACGAACTTGGCGAAACTTATTGCGCCTAACAAAACCGCCGGTAGGGACGAGCCGCCGGCTCGTCCGCGTCGTAAAGATCCTGACCGGCGGGCGACCCGGCGGGTCGCCCCTACCTCCAAAACGCAAGGAGTTTTGAGTTTTGTTAGACGCTCTTAACCTCTCCAATGCGATCCGTGAGTTGATCGCCAGCAAGCGTCCATTTCTCGGCATCTGTGTCGGTCTCCAAATGCTCTTCGAGAGCGCCGCGGTTTTCTGCATGTCCTTGACCGGTGCGTTGTGCCGGAGAAGACAGGAAAAACTAGCAGCCTCGCCGAGAAGCAGTCGGCCGGCCATCTCCGCATCCTGCAGAAATGACAATTCGACCCGTAGAAATCATGTGTTACGAGGCCACGACTGCTTGAGGCGAAGCAGGGCGCCTTCTCGTGTTACAATGCCCTGTTCCACGTCGGCGAACCGCCCGTCGGCGCAATATTGCCGGAATGCCTCGACGTAGCGACGACGCCCAGCTCGCGTGCCCGCCGGGTAGCTGCCTCTCAGCGAGCGACGGAGAGTCTTTGCTTCAAAACGAATGCCTGCGAGGACATCGCGGAAGCTCCATTGGTCATCCAGCCAGTTTTTCCAGGGCGTGTCGCGGAGAAAATCCTCGTATGCACGATAGGCGCTCCGGTGCGCAAACATGTGCTTGCCGCCTGAGAATCGCTTCCAGAGTTTTGCTTGGCCGATGTAGTGGACGATGACTGGCCGGGCGATGTCGAACGTTTTGCTCCGCCACCGTCCAAAAGGCCGCATATTCCACACTGGCGAGAGTTCCGTCTGCCGGCCGTCGAGGACAGCGTTCAGCGCGTCTTCGTCGGGAAGAGTGCAGAGCGACGGGTTGCGCCGTATGAAATCAAGGGCTCGCGAGGCGATTTGATCGCGGTTCCAGTTCGCAACGTCGATGAGCAGCACGCCGGAATTGATGTGGCGATAGGGCTCTGTCATCCCGAGCGCACGGAAGTGCGCGCAGTAGGCAATCCGCTCCGCTTCGCTCTTGTCGGCCCAGATGCGGCCTGATGGCACGGCGGCCATCGCAAAGCCTCTGAGGTCGAGAGAGAATAGCGCTGAGACGTCGTCGTGTATCGTTAGGTCAGCGTCAAGATAGAGAAGCTTGTCGTACTTCCCATCGAGGTGTCCGGCAAGCAACAGTTTGGAAAGGGTTACCGACGAGAGCCGCTCCTGGACTATCTCGATGTCGCGCACGCCTGAGACGTCGAGGCTCTGGCAGTGGATTATGCCTCTGTTGTTCATCCAGTCCCGGTGCTGATCCGTGACATCGTCCGGGCCAGTGAACAGGATGATGTCAAAGCGATCTGCGGCGCCGAGGGAATTGGATTTGACAGCGTCCGCTACAAACATGGCAGGGATGAGCATGTTTCCATCAACGCACAGGCAGACAGCGTTTCGCTTGGACATTTGAAGATCTAACGGGAAGTTGCCGCCTCGATTCGTCCGTGATCGGCCTCCGTCGTACCCGTTACCGTCACGCTTCTCCGAATCTGTCGGCGCACCACATTCCAGCCCTCATTTCGTGCGTAATTGTACGATTACCCTTCGCGGTGTCAACGGCGATTCTGCTCCCTGCGTTGAAGACTTGCCCGCCGGTGAATTCTGTGTAATCTCTCCGCCCGTCATGATTGCTCTCATTGATTACGGCAGCGGCAACCTCCGCAGCGTCGAAAAGGCGCTCGCGCGGGTCGGCGGCGACGTTCGCATTGTCAGCGCGCAGGCCGACGTTCTCGCTGCCGATGCCGTCGTTTTGCCGGGTGTCGGTGCGTTTGGCGACTGCGTAAACAACCTTGCCAAACTCGACTTGCTCAACGCCATCCGCGACTTCATCGCCAGCAAACGCCCGTTCCTTGGCATCTGCGTCGGCCTCCAGATGCTCTTTGAGACCGGCGCCGAATCGCCCGGCGTGTCCGGCCTCGGCGTCCTGCCCGGCACCGTGCCGCGTTTTCCGGATGGCCAGTTGAAGGTGCCGCACATGGGGTGGAATCAACTCCACATCAAGCGTCCCGACTGTCCGCTGTTGCGCGGTGTGCCCGACGGCAGCTACGTCTATTTCGTGCACAGCTATTACGGTCAGCCGCGCGACAACTCCGTCGTCGCCGCCACGACCGAGTATGGCGTCGAGTTCGCCGCCGCGCTCTGGCACGACAACATCTTCGCGACGCAGTTCCATCCGGAGAAGTCGCAGGCTGTCGGCTTGAAAATGCTTTCAAATTTCGTGAGCCTGCTATGACGATCTACCCGGCAATTGATTTGAAGGGCGCTCGTGTCGTGCGACTGCATCAAGGCCGCGCCGATGCGGAAACGGTTTACGGGAACGACCCGGCCAGCGCGGCGCGAGATTGGGTGGAGCAGGGGGCGCAATGGTTGCACGTCGTTGACCTCGACGGCGCATTCAGTGGAGAACCGCGCAATTGGGACTGTGTCCGCGCGGTCCTCACCGCAGTAAATATCCCTGTTCAGCTTGGCGGTGGACTTCGCACTCGTCAGCAAATTGCTGACGCGCTGGCGATGGGGGTGTCCCGCTGCGTCGTGGGAACCAAGGCTTGCGAGCCAGCTTTCGTGAAGTCGCTGGTGGCTGAGTTTGGCGCGAAGATCGCCGTCGGCGTTGATGCGCGTGACGGGTTTGTCGCCGTCAAAGGCTGGGTCGAGAAGACCTTGCTGGCCGCCGTCGAGTTCGCGCGACAGATCAGCGGCCTCGGCGTTCGCACGATCATCTTCACCGACATCTCCACCGATGGCGCATTGACGGGGCCGAACCTCAAGGCGGTCTCCGCCGTGTGCGCTGCGGTCAAGTGCGATATCATCGCCAGCGGTGGCGTCTCGACAGCCGACGATGTGCGGCGATTGCGTGAGTTGAAGCATCCGAATTTGACTGGCGTGATCATCGGCAAGGCGCTTTACGACGGGCGAGTGCAGTTGAAGGACGTGCTCTGAAGCAATGACGAAAGAATACATTCTTCATCCCGCGCACGCGCCGCGGGAGTTGCACATTGACTACCGCAAGGAACTCAACGACCAGCAATTTGCCGCCGTCACGGCGCGCGGCGCGGACGGCTCGCTGAACTCGGGACCGATGCTCGTCATCGCGGGCGCGGGCAGCGGCAAGACGCGGACGTTGACCTACCGCGTCGCGTGGCTCGTCGAGCATGGCGTCGAGCCGCAGCGGATTTTGCTGCTCACCTTCACGAACAAGGCTGCGAAGGAAATGTTGCGCCGGGTCGAAGGTTTGCTGCCGATGGACATCTCGCAAATCTGGGGCGGCACCTTCCATCACGTCGGCAACCGGATCCTGCGCCGGCATGGCAAGCTGCTCGGCTACGGGCCGGACTTCACCATCCTCGACCGCGAAGACTCGGCGAGTCTGCTGAACGATTGCATCGCCGAGGCGAAGATTGACACGAAGGCCGAGCGTTTTCCGAAAGGCGACGTGCTGGCGGAGATCTACTCGCTCGCCGTCAACACCGAGCGCAGCATCGAGCGCGTCCTCGCCGACCAATACGATTACTTCTCGCACCTCGCGGGGCCGATCAAGACGTTGCGTGATGTCTATCGCGAACGGAAACTGAAGGCCAACGCGATGGACTACGACGACCTCCTGGTGAACTGCCTCCGCCTGTTCCAGGAGCACAAGGAGATCGGCGACCGCTACCGCGAGCAATTCCTGCACGTCCTCGTGGACGAGTATCAAGACACGAACAAGATTCAGGCCGACCTCATTGACGCCATCGCGATGCAACACCGCAACCTGATGGTCGTCGGCGATGACGCGCAATCCATCTACTCATGGCGCGGCGCGAACTACCGGAACATCCTCAGCTTCCCCGAACGCTATCCGAGCGCGAAGGTCCACAAGATCGAGGTCAACTACCGCAGCGTCCCGACGATCCTGAATCTTGCCAACGACGCCATCAAGGCGAACCCGAACCAGTTTGCCAAGAACCTCCAAGCCGTCCGCAAGGGCGGCGCGAAACCGTGGCTCGTTGCGTGCGCGGACGCCAATCAGCAATCGCAGTTTCTCGCTCAGCGGATTCTCGAACTGCGCGACGAAGGCGTCGAGTTGAACGAGATCGCCGTCCTGTACCGCGCGCATTTCCATGCGATGGAACTCCAACTGGAGTTGACCCGGAGGAACATTCCCTACGTCATCACCAGCGGCCTGCGGTTCTTCGAGCAGGCGCACATCAAGGACATCGCTTGTTTCCTCAAACTCACGCTGAACCCGCACGACGAGATGTCCTTCAAGCGCATCGCCAAGCTGATGACGGGGGTCGGCGCGGCCACCGCCGACAAACTTTGGGAGAAGATTCACCCGACCGGCGCGGTGCCGGTCATACATTCGAGCGTGCCGAAAAAGGCCGCTGACGATTGGAAGCAAATCGCCGAGGCGTTGAACCAACTCCGCGACAAATCCGACGGCGACAAACACGCCGACGAGATGATCGAAATCGTCCTCGAAGCGTTTTATAGCGATTACCTCAAGACCAAGTACGACAACGCCCGCGTCCGCGAGGAAGACATCAACCAGCTCGCCAGCTTCTCGCTTCAGTTCCCGACGACGGAAGAATTCCTCAGCCAGCTTGCCTTGTTGACGAACCTCGAAGCCGAGGACGCGACGTTGCTCTCCGCCAACGAACAAGAATTCATTCGTCTCAGCACGGTCCACCAAGCGAAGGGGCAGGAATGGAAAGTCGTCTTCGTCATCGGCCTCTGCGATGGCATGTTCCCGCTGGGCCGCACGCTCGACAACATCGAAGGCGTTGAGGAAGAGCGCCGCCTGTTTTACGTGGCCGTGACCCGCGCGAAGGACGAGCTTTACATGACGTATCCGCTCTACCGGCAAATGGGCGGCGACAGCGGCGGCTTCCAGCGAGCGTCCCGTTTCATTCAGGAGTTACCGAAATCGCACTACCAGCAATTGACGTTACGCAACGAAGCGGCATACTGGTGACAGACGCCCTGTTCCGGTTTTGTTCCGGAGGTTCTTTGTAGCCGCGAGCCTGCTCGCGGCACGGGGCCGGGGCGACCAGCTTGAAATCGGCAAAGCCGCGAGCAGGCTCGCGGCTACAATTACGGCGGGACTGGCGGCAATATCCAAATGCGGCTGTTGGGGGATTTGCCTTGCAACAACTCTTGATTTGCTTGTTTACTGCCATGGTTGGCTATGAAAGCATTGGTGCTCAAAGAGTATAAGAAGTTCGCGGTCGAGGAAGTGCCGACGCCGGGGATCGCTCCTGATGAAGTGCTGGTGGCCGTCAAGGCGTGCGGGATTTGCGGCAGTGACGTGCATGGCATGGACGGCAGCACTGGACGACGGCGACCGCCCATCATCATGGGCCACGAGGCCTCCGGCGTGATTGCCGAAATCGGTACGGCGGTCAGCGGCTGGAAGCCCGGCGACCGAGTGACGTTTGACTCGACAATCTGGTGCGGACATTGCGAGTTCTGCCGACGCGGCCAAGTCAACCTGTGCAACAACCGTCGGGTGCTGGGAGTTTCCTGTGAGGAATATCGCCAGCACGGAGCGTTCGCGGAGTTTGTCGCCGTGCCGCAACGCATTCTTTACCGGTTACCGGATGGATTGTCGTTCGAGCACGCCGCGCTGGTCGAGCCGTTCTCCATCGCGTTCCACGCGGTGCGCCGCACGCCGATCACCATCAACGACGCTTGTGTTGTCGTGGGCGCGGGAATGATCGGGCTGGCGCTGATTCAGACGCTGCGCGTCGCCGGTTGCGGGCGCATCATCGCGGTGGACATCGCTCCCGACAAACTCGCCTTGGCTGCCAAGCTGGGCGCGACCGACGTGATGACTCCAGCAGAGCGGTTGATTGACGGCGCTGATGTGGCGTTCGAGGCGGTTGGCGTGCCGGCAACTGTGGATTTGGCGATGCAGTGCGTGCGTAAAGGCGGCTCGGTGACGCTCGTGGGAAATGTGACGCCCAAGGTTGATTTGCCTTTGCAGATGGTAGTGACGCGCGAATTGACGCTGTTCGGTTCGTGCGCATCGAGCGGCGAATACCCGGCGTGCCTCGATATGATGGCGCGCGGCGCCATCCAAGCCGCGCCGCTGTTGAGCGCACAGGCGCCGTTGTCCGAGGGCGCGGCATGGTTTGAACGTCTTTACCGCAAAGAACCCGGGCTGTTGAAGGTGGTGCTGACACCGGAGAAATAGGCAAATGGACAGTACTGCCAACAGCGTTCCGCTTGTAGGCCGCGTCACCCGACGCGGCGTTTTTCCCACAGATTGCGCCGCGTGTGGTCACGCGGCCTACAACCGACAAGCCCTTACCGGAGGAATAGACACATGAACAAGAATCCGTTCGATCTTACCGGCAAAGTGGCGATTGTCACCGGTACCAGCCGCGGCTTGGGACAATATTTCGGACGCGCGCTGGCCAAGGCGGGCGCAGACCTCGTCATTACCAGCCGCGATCCGTCAGCCTTGAAACCATTTCAAAAAGAAGTGGAAGCGCTGGGACGTAAGGCGCTGCCGCTGGCGTTGGACGTGCGCAATTACGACAGCATCCAGAAGATGGTCGAGGCGGCCCACGCTCACTACGGCAAGATTGACATCCTCGTCAACAACGCCGGCTGCAACGTGCGCAAGCCTGCGGTGGATGTGACTTGGGACGACTGGAACTTGGTGCTCGACACCAACCTGCGCGGCACGTTCTTCGTGTCCCAAGCGGTGGCGCGATACATGATTCCCAGAAAATACGGCCGCATTATCAACATCGGCTCCGTCACCTGCGTCTTCGGCTACGCTGGTCTCGCGCCGTATGGCGCGAGCAGGGGCGGCGTAAAACAGTTAACGATGAGTCTGGCCGATGACTGGGGTGTGCACGGCATCACGGTCAATTGTCTCGCGCCCGGCTGGTTCAAGACGTCGCAGAACGCGGTGATGTATGAGAACAAAGAATGGGTTGACTATCTTTGCGACCGCATCCCCTTGAAGCGGCCCGGTCATCCGACCGACTTGGAAGGCGCGATAGTATTCTTGGCTTCGGACGCCAGCGAATACATCACCGCCCAAACGCTCTTGGTGGATGGCGGTATCTCCGGCGGCGCGACTCGCGCGCTGCCGAAAAAGAAGTGACGGATAATCAAATTGACATTGCCGCCCGGCTTCTGGTAAACAAGGAGTTCAGCGACGTATGAAGATTGAAGTGATATCCGGAACGGCGGAACGGCGGAACGGCGGAACGGCGGAACGGCGGAACGGCGGAACGGCGGAACG
>CAZNOK010000088.1:0-19654 GCA_964574605.1 uncultured Verrucomicrobiota bacterium | reverse complement strand
GGCCTCATGCCCATCGGCGATGCCACCGAAATGATGGACACGCTCTATCCGTTCTTCCGCTTGCCGGAAGAAGGCATCGAGATTGTCGTCGCCGGTCCCGAAGCGCGTTACTATCACGGCGTGATGCACGAGGTTCCGCCCGACGCCACCATTCCGTGGGACATCACACGCGAACAACCTTCCTACCACATCAAGGCCACCGTGGCGTTTCGCGACGTTAAGCCCGAGGAGTTTACCGGCTTGTTCCTGTCCGGCGGACGCGCCCCGGAGTATCTCCGCTACGACAAGGACCTGATGCGAATCACGCGGCATTTCTTCGAGGCGAAGAAGCCGGTGGCGTTGACCTGTCACGGTATTGAGATCGCCGCTGCCAGCGGAATGCTTAAGGGTCGTAAATCCACCACCGTCGCCAAGTGCGAGATGGACATCACCAGTGCCGGCGGCACCTACGTCAACCAGCCGTGGGTGCTCGATCGCAACCTGATCAGTTGCCGCACATGGCACGATTACGACACGCCATTCTTCAAAGAGTTTATTCGCCAGCTCAAAGAAACCTTCGCCAAGATGAAGAAATGAATCGCGTCGTTCTCGTCGCGTTGGTTTGCGCCCTCGCAAGTCTGCCCGCTACAGCGGACAAGCCAAATATCCTTTTGCTCGTCGCCGATGACCTCGGCTGGGCCGATGTCGGCTGGCACGGTAGCACGCTTAAGACGCCGAATCTCGACAAGCTCGTCAGCGCCGGCGTCGAATTGGATCGGCATTACGTCCAGCCCGTCTGCACACCGACGCGCACCGCGTTGATGTCGGGGCGATGGACGAGCCGCTGGGGTCCGCACGTGCTCAATCCGTCGAACCTCCGCGCGTTCCCGCCCGGCACCACGACGATGGCGTCCGCGCTCAAGGAAGCCGGTTACACGACGCATCTTACCGGCAAATGGCATCTCGGTTCGCGGCCCGAATGGTGCCCGAACCATTACGGCTTCGATCACAGCTACGGCTCGCTGGCCGGCGCGGTGGACCCGTGGACGCACCACTACCGCAAAGGCCCCTACATGCAGACGTGGCATCGCGATGGAAAGTTCGTTGACGAAGAAGGCAACGCCACCGAACTGGTCGCCAAACAAGCCCTCGACTGGATTCGCGCCAAACGCCAACCGTGGTTCATCTACGTGCCGTTCCAAGCCGTCCACATCCCGATTGACGCGCCCGAACAGTACAAGCGCCTCTACGCCGGCAAGAGCGACGACATCCAGCGTTACGGCGGATTCGTTTCCCAAATGGACGCCAAGGTCGGCGAGTTCATCGCCGCGCTCGAACAAACCGGCCAGCGCAAGAACACGCTGGTCGTCTTCACCTCCGACAACGGCGGCACGCCCGCGCTCGGCAATCCCTACGACGGCAACACGCCGCCGTTGAAGGTGGGGATTAGCAGCAACCTCCCGTTGCGCGGCCACAAAGCGCAGCTTTACGAAGGCGGCTGCCGCGTCCCCGCATTCGTCAACTGGCCCGGCGTCCTCGCCCCGCGCAAAGTGACCGCGCCGATGCACGCTGCCGACTGGATGCCGACGCTCACCAAACTCGCCGGCTGGAAACCGGCGACGCCGCCGAAGTTCGACGGCATGGACATCTGGCCGCTCCTCACCGGCGCAGTCAAGAAACCGGAGCCGCGCACAATCTACATCCCGATGGTCAACGGCGCCGACGTCTTCGAGGGCGAATGGAAATTGATCGTCCATCAGCCCAAAGCAAAGGGCAAGAACCGTGGCAAGGCAGAGACGGAACTGTTTCACATCACCGCCGACCCGTATGAAGAAAAAGACCTCGCCGCCGCCGAACCTGAACGGGTCAAAGCGCTCCAAGCCCGGCTGACCGAACTTCGACGCGACGACCTCACGACGCTGCCCGCCGACCTCAAGAACATTCCCGACGGAACCGGGAACCCCAAGACCAAAGAATAAGTCCACAATGGACAAACGGAACAAGCCGCGCTGGAATTGTAGGGCAACCGCCCCGGTTGCCGTCATTCGACCGATGGCAGGCGGAGCGCCTGCCCTACAACACGTTCTGTGCATCGCAACGATTCTTCTCGCTGCGCTCACGCTTTCCGTCACCGCGCAAGAGAGCGACAAGCGCCTCCACGCCGACGGCAAAGGCTGGGGCCTCGACAAAGCGAAGATCACCGACACAAGACTGCCGTGCGTCTTGTTGATCGGTGACTCCATCCTCAACGGCTACCGCAGCCCAGTCATCGCCTCGCTCGCCGGCAAAGCGTACGTAGACGTTTGGGTGAATCCGTATTGCCAGTCGGAGCATTACAACAAGCTCCTCGCCGACGTGTTGACGGTGAACGGCCCGTACGACGTCGTCCATTTCAACATGGGCCTGCACGGCTGGCCGAAAGGACGGATCAAGGAAGGCGCGTTCGAGCCGCTCACCAAAGCCTACGTTGAAGTCATCAGGCAGAAGCTGCCGAAGGCCAAAATCATCTGGGCCAGCAGTACGCCCGTCACCGTCAAAGGCAAACCGACCGAACTGGATCCCGTCATCAACGCCAACATTCTCGAACAAAACCGCATGGCCGCCAAAGTCATGGCCGAGATGAACGTGCCGGTAAACGGTTTCTATTCGTTACTGGCCAACAAACTCGACCTCGCCCACGGCGACCAGTTCCACTGGAAATCCGACGCCTACAAAATCCTCGCCCAAGCCGCCACCGATTCGATTCTGCGCGAACTGAAAAACCGGTGAACCTCCGCCCGATTAGGGCGGTGGAGTTCCACCGGCTTGTTCGGCCAGTTCTCGAAGTCTGTCGCATATCTTCTTGCGTTCGGCAAACGATCCGTTGATCGGAAAATCTGAAATCATGCGCGCCATGTCGGGGAAAGCTGAAGTCAGAGCGGCCCACCCAAACCCGCGTTTGGAGGGTTCCTCGGATTCAAGCAAGGCGAGGACGACATCGAGATCCTTCTTGATGTCCTCGCCCCGTGAGGACAATTCAAGAAGAATGCAGTTGGGCGTCATGCAATCGGGACGGCGGAGATCTGCCCGCAATTCGGCCGCCGACTTACCTCTGAATCGTCTTTGCATCATCCGTATCATTAAGATGGTCGGAATCCGTCCGATAATGCGACCAAGGACAAACCCGACAATACCTGCGATGACGGCTGCGATGACGCCTAGGCGAGCCCCCAAGGTTATTCCCGCCAGCGCGCCGAAGATGGGGCTGAGAAGTTCAAGCATGTCGAAAAGTGTGAACATCTTGTTTCTATTGGCCGAACAGTTTGCTTTACCGCTTTCCGCCTATTGCAACAGGGACGCATTCCACTTACCATCCTTGTATTGCTATTACGCTGAACTATGGACAGATTATGAAATCTGCCAATGCAGTTCAAGGCTGAAAAAGACGCGGCGACGGAGCGCCGCGGCTACAACAGAGAAGCCGGAACAAAACCGGAACATTTGCTGTCGCGGCGACGGGGCGAGGTTTGATACAACTCGTCGCCATCAAGTTGTTCTCCGCTCTATTTCTGGCATCGTTGTCCGCACTCGCAAATGCCGAGCCGCAGACGAATCTGTTGTCCGCGCTGTCGGCGCCAACTCCATCGCCGCAGAGAAACGTCCCAACATCCTCTTCGTCCTCGTGGACGACCAGTCGCCTTTCGATTTGAAAGTCTATGACTCGAAGTCGTCATTGAAGACGCCGATCATTGACCGGCTGGCGGCGGGCGGCATGGTTTTCGACGGCGCGTATCACATGTGCTGACGGTCGCATCGTTGATCGTAACCGTTTTCGAAAAGTCATTTGTAATCCGCACACTGTGGCCACTGGCAAAATCAGTCCAGATGTTGTCCTGCCCGGAAACAACAGTCGTTAGTAGCGAGCAGGCAGTCGTCAGAACAAGAATCGCGCGCTTCATGCGGGTCGTCCTATCATGAAACGCATCAGCGTGGCAACACCAAGCCCCGCCAGCAACGCACTCGACGGCTCCGGCACCGGCGACAGTGAACCCCCACCGTCGAGTGTGTAAGTCTGACCGGCGAGCGAC
This sequence comes from uncultured Verrucomicrobiota bacterium, assembly GCA_964574605.1. Classification (GTDB taxonomy): domain Bacteria; phylum Verrucomicrobiota; class Verrucomicrobiia; order Palsa-1439; family Palsa-1439; genus CAIKAP01. The sequence goes on along the minus strand of CAZNOK010000088.1, from coordinate 15,608 downwards.
GGATTCTGTGGGGGGGGGTCGTAGTCCATCGTTTGTGCCGGCGTCAACTGGTTGGTGACGCCGCTGAGCAGAAGCGAGGGGAACTACTGATTGTACGGGCATCGCCTTTATTGCGATTCCTTGTGTTTGGACAGGACCTGATGTACTGAAGTGGCAACGACCATGGTTATCGAGTCAAATTGAGGGGAGCACGGGACGCTTGACGTTTGCGCGCGGTGAGATGAGAATACGGGTAGGCGTCCGCGCTGGTTCACCGAAGCCGCGGACGCGTAAACCGGATGGTTGCCAAATACAATATCAGAGTTCAGCACGCCACGTTATCGAATGGCAGGGGGGACGCGTCTGGCCGGAAAGTGAAAAAGGCAAAAGCTCCACGTTTTGCTTCCCGATTCCAAAACGGGAATTCTCAAAAACCGTCACCCTCTTCGACTCGACGGTTGCCATTATGAAAGGGACCACCAGCCTTGCAACATCCGTATGACATCCTGTTGGTAGAAGACAATCCCGCTGACGCTGAGATTACGCTGGAGGCATTCCGCCGCAGCGGCAGCGGCACCCGTGTCTGCGTCTGCCGCGACGGCGAAGACGCGCTCGACTACCTTTTCCGACGCGGCCGTTACTTCCGCGGCCAAAACGCGCCGCGCCCCGACATGATTCTTCTGGACTTGAATCTGCCGAAACGCAGCGGCCTCGAACTCCTCGAACAAATCAAAGCTAACGAATCCCTCCGCGAAATCCCGGTCATCGTCCTCACCACTTCCGATCGCGATGAAGATATCCGCTGCTGCTACCGCAACGGCGCCAACAATTACCTTACCAAACCCGTCCAGTTCGACGACTGCGTCAAACTCGTCGCCACCATCCAGAATTACTGGCTCGAACTCTCCAAACTGCCGCCTCGCTGATGAACACGACTCCCATTCCGGTGCTCCTCGTCGACGACAGTCCCATGTACGCCGAGATTCTCCTCGAGTTCCTTCCGTCACTCGGCGCCGAATTCCAGTTCAACCTCAAATGGGTGGACACTGCCGAAAAAGCTGTCGTCGAACTCGACCGCACCAACTACGAACTCGCCCTCCTCGACTACAAGCTGCCCGGCGCCGACGGCCTCACCCTGCTCGGCCACATCCAACTCATGCCTGAAGCACGCCGGCCTGCTGCCATCATGCTCACTGGCATCGGACGGGAAGAAGTCGCCGTCGAAGCCATGAAAATGGGCGCTAAGGATTTCCTGTCCAAAGACCACCTTGACGCGCCCAGCCTCCTGCGTGCCATCAGCGGCGCCCTCGAACGCCGACGCACTGAAAACGCCCTTGCCGAAGAACGGGCGCTGCTGCGCGCCCTCATGGACAACGCTCCCGATCACATCTACTTCAAAGACCTCCAATCTCGCTTCACCCACATCAACGCCTCCCACGCCCGTGACCTCGGCCTCGCCCACCCCGAGGACGCCATCGGCAAGACCGATGCCGATTTCTTCCCGTCCACCTTCGCCCAAGAAACCGCCGAAGACGAACAGCACATCCTCGAAACTGGAAAACCCGTCATCGGCAAAGAAGAACGCGTGACATACCCCAGCGGGAAAGTCCTCTGGGTCTCGGCCACCAAAGTTCCGTTGCGCGATCGCCAAGGCAAACTCATCGGCTTGGTCGGCGTCAGCCGCGACATCACCGAGGACAAACTCCTTGAGGAAGAGCTCGCCCGCACCGCCGGCGAACTCGCCCTCAAGAACGACCAGATGCAGTCCGACCTCAACCTCGCCCGCGAAATCCAGGAAGCGTTCCTCCCGCAGAGCTACCCGACCTTCCCCGCCGGAACAAAACCGGAACAAAGCGCCCTGCGCTTCCACCACCGCTACCGCCCCGCCGTCGCCATCGGCGGCGACTTCTTCGATGTCCTGCCCGTCTCCGACACCGAGGCCGGCGTCCTCATTTGCGACGTCATGGGCCACGGTGTTCGCGCCGCGCTGGTGACCGCCATCCTGCGCGCTCTCATCGAACAGTTCAAACCCATCGCCGGCGACCCCGGCCAATTCCTCACCGGCATCAACAACGGCCTCTTCGCCATCCTCAAGCAAACCAAAATGCCGATGTTCGCCTCCGCCTTCTACCTCGTCGCCGACATCGGCCGTGGCCAGCTCCGTTGCGCCAGCGCCGGCCACCCGCTCCCGTGCCGCCTCCGTCGCGCAACAGCCGAGGTTGACCCCGTGGATTGCTCCAAGGCTTCCATGGGACCCGCGCTCGGCGTCTTCGAAGGCTCCCGTTATGTCGCCACGGAACAACCACTCGGCACCGGTGACGTCGTCGTTCTGTACACCGACGGCCTCTTCGAAGTCGAAGGCCGCGAGGGCAAACATTACGGACAGGAACGGCTCTTCGCCGCCATCGCCAAATTCGCCAGACTTTCGGCCTCCGAACTCCTCGATCACCTGCTCGGCGATATCGTTCAGTTCGCCGGCAGCAGCGAGTTCAGTGACGACCTCTGCGTCGTCGCCGTGGAAGCCGTCCGTGTCCAGACGAAATGAAAATCCTCCTCCTCGCCGCCCTCGCCTCTTCGCTGGTCAACACCGCCGATGTCCAACGCGTCGGCACAACCGTCCGTCTTCCCGGCCTTGTCATCCACGATGTCGCCTCGCCGTACCTCGAAGCCGCCGGAAAAGTTTCGCGCACCAACGACCTCCTCGAATTCATCGCCGTCGAACCGTTGGGCCGCGACTACGAAAGCCTTCTCACGCTCGACTGCAAACCGTCCGCGTTCCGTTACGCCATCGAATTGATCGGCGGTGACACCGGCAAAGTCGTCAACGTCGAGATCGAATACAAAAACAAACGCGTCCCCGTCGAACGATGGCTGATTGACCGCAAAACGAAGAAGCCGCCCACCAGCCTGCGTTGGGTCTTTAGCGGTTCCTGTTTTGGCAGGAACCCCGTCACCGACCAGCCTGTTTTCCTCGCTGATGCCGAACAGGCTCACATCGCCCTCTGGTGGCAGTCGTCCATCGTCGTCAATCTCGCCGACGACCGCGGCAACCCGTACAAAAGTGACGACCAGGGCTTCGATGTCAATCCTGCCGTCGTTCCGCCTGTCGGCGCGCCCGTCAAACTCATTATCCGCCTGCCTGCGCGATGAAATCGCTGGTCGAGTTCCTCGGATTGCGGCGCAGCGTTGTCGGCATGTTGGCGATGGTCGTGCTTGTCGGCATGGGCGAACACATGGCCGAACGGTTCCTGCCGCTCTACCTCCAGAAACTCGCCGCCGGCACGACCGCCATCTTCGCCATCGGCATCCTCGCGTGGCTCGATGATTTTCTCTCCGCGCTCTACTCCTTCCCCGGCGGCTATCTCTCCGACAAACTTGGCCACAAACGCGCCCTGCTCGTCTTCAATCTCATTTCGATCATCGGTTTCCTCATCGTCATCTTCATCCGGACGTGGTGGGCCGTCCTGCTCGGCGCGGCGTTTTTCATCTCGTGGTCAGCCATCTCACTCCCCGCCACGATGGAACTCATCGCCAGCGTTGTGCCGAAAAACAAACGCACGATGGGCGTCTCGCTGCAATCGCTCGTGCGCCGCATCCCGAAGATGCTCGGCCCCGTGCTCGGCGGAACGTTCATTGCCATTTGGGGGGTGACCGACGGCGTGCGCTACGCATTCGTCGCTGCGCTCGCGCTCGCGCTCGTCGCGCTCGTGCTCCAGCAAGTCCTGATCGAGGACGCCGCGCCCGCGAGTGAGTCGGCGGAGAAGAACCCGTTCCGGTTGTGGCGTGAGATGAGTCCTGACCTGCGAAACCTGTTGCTCAGCGACATCCTGATCCGGTTTTGCGAGCGAATACCGGACTCGTTCGTCGTCGTCTGGTGCGCACGTACGATTCTGTCGCCGGTGACCGAGCTTCAATTCGGCTGGCTCTCGGCCATCGAGCAAATCACGGCGGTGCTCTGTTACATCCCCGTCGCGCACTACGCCGACCGATTTGGCAAGAAACGATTCGTACTGGCGACGTTTGTGTTTTTCACGCTATTCCCCGTGACGCTTTTATTTTCACACTCGCTCTGGCCGCTGGTCGGCGCGTTCGTCGTACGCGGCCTGAAAGAGTTCGGCGAACCGACCCGCAAGGCGCTCATCATGGACCTCGCACCGGAAAACCGGAAAGCAGCGATGTTCGGTCTCTACTATCTCGTGCGCGACGTCGTCGTCTCCTTCGCCGCGCTCGGTGGCGCGGGCTTCTGGGCGATTCATCCGAACGTCAACCTGCTGGTCGCATTCGGATTCGGCGTGCTCGGCACACTCTGGTTCGCGTGGCGTGGACGCGATCTGGAGGTGACATGAACGACCGCTGGGTATTGGTGGACGGCTACAGTGTGCTGCACCAATGGCCGCGCCTGCGCAAGATCGCGGGACGCTCGCTCGAACTGCGCCGCAACGCGTTGCTCGCGCTCCTCGAACGTTACGCCGACCACAGCGGCCGGCGCGTCACCGTCGTCTTCGACGCCTACGCGGCCAAACACAAGCCCGAAACCACCGACCGCCCTCGCGGCGTCGAGGTCATTTACTCGCCCAGCGGCAAGACCGCCGACGATGTCATCGAGCGGATGGTCGGCGAAAGCGAACAACGACGACTGATTCTCGTCGTGACTTCCGACAACGTCGAGCGCCAAGTCGTCGAGACCCTCGGCGCGCAGTCGGTCTCCGCGGAGCTTTTCGAGCTTGAAGTGAACACCGAGTTGCGGGAGCTTGAGCGCCTCATTCGCCAACACTCACACAGGAACCGACAATGAAAACACTGCTCATCGCTTTTGTCCTTGCGGCCCCGATGCCGCTGCTCGCCGCACAGGAAACCGTCCGCGCCTCCTCGTTTGGATTTGATCCGACCAACTCGACGGCGGCCTTGCAGGCAGCCATCAACTCCGGCGCAAGCAAGGTCATCGTGGAAAACATGGGCGCGCCGTGGATCGTCAACAAGATCCAACTCACCAGCGATCAGGAGATCGTTTTCCAGAAAGGCGCCGTCGTGCAGGCGTTGCGCGGCGCGTTCAAGGGACGAAATGATTCGCTGTTCACCGCGACGCTGAAGACGAACATCACGCTGACGGGCCACGGCGCGACGTTGAAGATGTGGAAGGAGGATTACGACGACAAGACGCAATACACCCACGCCGAATGGCGGCACGTGCTCTGTTTCAAAAGCTGCTCGAATGTTCGCGTGCTCGGCTTGACGCTGGCTGACAGCGGCGGCGACGGTATTTACCTCGGCGTGGCGCAACGCGGCGTGCCGTGTTCCGATTTCGTCATCAAGGATGTTGTCTGCGACAACAATTACCGTCAAGGCATCAGCGTCATCAGCGCCCGCAATCTGCTCATCGAAAATTGTGTGCTCAAAGACACCGGCGGCACCAATCCGATGGCCGGGATTGATTTCGAGCCGAACCATGACACGGAGGAACTCTTCAACTGCGTCATGCGCAACTGCGTCTCCGAAAACAACCGCGGCAGCGCCTACACGTTCTACCTGCGTCCGCTGCGTGCCCACTCGAAACCGATCTCCATCCGCATCGAGAATTGCCGCGCCATCGGTTGCCGCAACTCGGCGCGCTTCATCACCAATGCCGACAGCGAAACCAACGGCGTCACGGGCACGATGGAATTCATCAACTGCAAGTTTGAGGGTGGCCTCGATGGTGGCATCGGCGTCGGCGACAAACCAGTCAACGGCGCCCGCGTCAGCTTCGTGAACTGCCAGATCATCAACGCCGCCACGAACAAACCGGCGTCGTCGCCCATCGAGTTGTCGAACCGGTCCACCGCGACGGAAGACATGGGCAACATACGGTTCGTCAATTGCACGATCACCGATCCGTTGAATCGGAAGCCGATGTCGTATCAGGACATGTCCGGCGGCCTCGCCCTGCGCGACGTCACCGGCACGCTCATCGTCACCGGCACCAAGCACCAAATCACGCCGCAACTTCTCGCTGAGTGGATGCCGCACACCGGCTTCAAACAGATCCCGAAGTTCCCCACCAAGAATGTTCGCTACGAACCCGTCTCAACCACCCCGAAATTCGGGCGTTGCACCGCGCGCATCCGCGGGCCGTCAGAATGGCTGTTGTGGGCCGAGGCCGGGCAGGAAGTGTCTCTTACGGTGCGCATTGGACGCGTCGGCAAGGGCGAGCCGAAACCAGTACCGGTCAGCATTGTTGCCCCCTCGGGCAAGACCAAGAAGCTGAAAAGCGCGGGAGGCGAAGGCGAAACCGCCTACGTATTTCAAGCCGCGGAAACCGGTACGCACAAGATTGTTTGCGACCCCCGCAAGTGGACAGCCAACGTGAACTCCACCACCCACCGCGTCTGTCTCTACTCGGCGAACTGTGCGATTCATTTCCTCAGCACCACCGGCGAATATTTCTTCTGGGTGCCGCCCGGTACGAAGGAGTTCGCGTTGCGGGTCTCCGGCGAAGGCAGCGGCGAGCGCGTGAAAGCCGCCTTGCGCAGTCCCGACGGCAAGACCGTCGAGGAAAAGGACAACATCGCCGAAGCGCATCAGTTCATCGGGAAACCCACCAGCAATTCCACCGGTGAAATCTGGAGCCTGCGCTTGGACAAACCTTCCGCCAGTGCGATGGAAGATTTTCACGTCCGGTTCCAAGGCATCCCGCCTGTCCTCTCGCACACCAAAGAATCGCTTCTGAAACCGGTAAACTGAATGAAGACAATCCTGTTGATCTCAGCGTTAGCGTCTGCGTGCGTCGCAGCGGAACCAACCCTTTTCGTCGGCGGCTGCGGCGGCGTTTATTTTCTCGCAGAACCGGGTGAACTCGTCGTCGAGGTCGAGAAACGCGACCTGAACCGGCGCGACACGCGCACCGAACTGCGCGCCATTCTCGCGGGACCGGACCGTCGCGTGTTGAAGGAGGCCGTCATTCCCGACGACGGCAAACGACGCGGCAGCGGCTTGGGGCCGGTGCAATCATGCCGCCTTTCGACGCGCGTCGAGCGGAAAGGCGTTTACGTGTTGAACGTAACGGTGTCAAACGACCGCTACGGCGAGAATGTCATCTGGGGATTCCGCTCGAACTGTCTGAAATACCTGATCGAAACTGCGCGCGGTCACCGCGATGCGCGGCACGAGGAACCAATTGTGCTGGCGAGTCCAGACCGGCCAGCCGATGTCTGTTTTTTGCCGCGACAGGGAACATTCAGCGTCGAAGTGACCGGTGTGCCGAAAGGCGCGGCGCCACCGCAGATGTTCGACTCCACCGGCGCGCTTGTCGCCACACTCGACAAGCCGTCGCATGAGTTTACCGCCAAGGTTGCGGCGCTGTGGCGGCTGCATTTTCCATCGGCACAGGCCAGCATTGCCATTGACGGCGTGACACGCTGGGAGAATCGCGATCCTCATCCCAACATGGCCATTTGGACCCCGGACCCGAAATCGTGGTTCCCGTTTCTGGAAAACCGCTGGCTGCTGACACCTGACAATCAAACCGTCCATGGCCAGAAAGAGATTGCCTTCCAAGTCCGCAACGATTCCCGACGGGAGAGAACGATCCAACTGAGTGCCGAACCACCGGTGAAGTTGTCCGTCGAACGCGTGACTCTTGGACGTGGCAAAGCAGCCACGGTCATGGTCGCGGCTGCAACGCCGGGCATCTATCATCTCTGCGCCACGCCACTCGATGACAGCGGATTCACAACCTACTCGACGCTCATCGTTAAGTCAGGCGAAGCGCCGGCGACTAAGCCGCTAAACATCCCCATCCTGCTCAAACCATACCAGCACGAGAACGAACAGTTCGGTTATTTGTCCGACTTCCCGACCGCCAACCAACTCTACTTCGATCTGCAAAACCGGCCATTTGTCCGAACCGGCGGCAGCATCGCCACGTTGCGAAATGATCAGTGGGTTGCCTTTAACGCTGGCAGTGGTTCTTCCTCGAAAATCACGTTCGACAAGCACGACACCATCTATATTCTCACCACGGCCGGTTTGTCCTACTCGACCGACGGCGGCAAGACGTTTGCCTCGTGCCCCATTCCCCGGCGCGGACGCCAATCTTCTTCCTTCGACATTGAGGAGTTCACCGGGCACAACATCCTCGACGGCCCACCGCCGATCCTGCGGTACACGTTGACGGCGAAGGACGACAAGTTGTTCTGGCGACGCCTCAATGACTTGGAATTGTTCCTACCGAGGAAAGTGGACGGTCGCATCGTGATGGGCGAGCCGATTCTCATCACGAAACAGTGCATTGGATTGGCCGATCACTCGGGCATTCCATCTTCTGTGGTATCGAAAGGCAACAAGGTTCATATCATTTGGGGCGAAGCCACCGACCCGAAAGAGAAAGTCCCCGGACTGCCGGCCTACGTTGCCACGTACGACCGCAAGAGCAAACAACTCAGTAAACCCGCGCTCGTCGGCTACGGCGCGCCCGCGAACGACGTTCACAATGCGCCTAGCATTACGATGGACAGCAAAGGGTTCCTGCACGCGCTGGGCGGCACGCACGGGCGGCCATTCCCGTATGCGCGCTCGTTAAAACCAAACGACGCCGGCAGCGGTTGGACAGAAGCGGTGTTCACCGGTGAGGATCTTTCACAGACTTACATCGGCATGGTATGCGGTCCTGACGACGCACTGCACTCGGCGTTCCGGCTGTGGCGGCGCAGCATGGAACCGTTTCCCGCGAGCAGTTACGGCACGCTGGCCTACCAGCGCAAACGCCCCGGCCAACCGTGGGAACCGCCGCGCGTGTTGATCGTGCCGCCGTTTTCCGAATACAGCGTCTATTATCACCGGCTCACCATTGACCGCAAAGGCCGTTTGTTTCTGTCCTACGACTACTGGTCCACGCACTGGTTTTACCGTAACGACCGCCTTGGCCGGCGTCGCACCGTCTTGATGTCGCCCGATGGCGGCGACACATGGAAACTGGTCGAGACTAAAGACCTGAAGCCATGAAAACGATATTGACTCGTGACCTCAAAGCCGCCGGTAAACTCCTGCTTCGTTACTTCGGACGCTCGCTGCACGTCAAACGCAAGGAAAGCCAAGCCAGCGTCGTCACCGAAGCGGACGTGGCTGTTGAGAGGTTCTTGACTGGTCGGATTCGCGCCCGGTTTCCCGAGCACAACATTCTCGGCGAAGAAACCGGCTGGCAGAATCGCGGCTCGGAATTTACGTGGGTGATTGACCCCGTGGACGGCACGTCAAACTTTGCTGCCGGATTACCGTGGTTCGGCGTCATGCTCGCAGTGCTCCGCAACGCCCAGCCCGTCATGGCGGCTGTCTATCTTCCGGCAACCGGCACCTTCTACTTCACCGAAAAAGGCAAAGGCGTTTTCCGCAATGGCAAACGTGTGCGCGTCAGCAACGCAACGAAACTCAGCGACGTGCTTTGCTCCTTTGCACTTGATCCTACGCCCGACCGACGACAGACGCGACGCAACACAGAATTATTTCAGCGTATGCTCGCCAGCGCCCGTAACCTGCGGATGACGAATTGCCTCGTGGATTTCTGTTCGACGGTGGATGGTCGGTTCGGCGCGTGCCTGAACCAGATGACGAAAATCTGGGACATCGCGCCGTTCGTATTGATGCTTCAGGAAGCCGGCGGAATCATGACCGACCAGCAAGGCAAGCCCATCCACTTCGACCTCACCGGCGAACCGGGCAAACGCGATTACGCGGTTGTGGGCGGCAGCCGTCGCCTGCACCGGCAGGCATTGGCCATTATCAAGAGCTTATGAAACTAAGCGTTTTGTTCCTCGCCGGAGCGACCACTCTCCACGCGGCCACGTTGTCACTCACAAACACCGCGCTCGTCGTCACGCTCGACACTGCGACAACGACGTTGTCGGTGCTCGACCGCCGAACGCAACAAACATGGCGGCAACCAGCCACCGGCAAACCGCTCAGCACACAAGCAACACGCACCGGCAATGCGCTTGCACTTGATTGCCGCGAGTTCCGCTGCGCGATCAATCTCGACGGCGACAAGCCGGAATTCACCGTCGCACTCAACGCCGACGGCGTATCGGCTCCGGCGTTCCCGCGTCCATTCGTCACTGAAGCGGGTACGTATCTTGTCGTGCCGATGAACGAAGGCATCTCGTATCCGGTGGACGACGAGACCATCAAACCGATGCGCCTCATCGCGTACGGCGGCCACGGCATCTGCATGGCGTTCTGGGGCGTCACCGACGGCGAACGCGGCCAGATGACGATCATCGAGACGCCGGATGACGCCTCGATCAGCATTGAGCGGGTCAACGGTAAGCTCTGCATCGCGCCACGTTGGGACTTGCAGAAGGGACGATTCGGTTACGAGCGGCGGCTGCGTTACGTTTTCTTCGAGCGCGGTGGGCACGTCGCGATGTGCAAACGTTACCGGCGCGCCGTGCCCTTAAAGACGCTTACCGAGAAACGTCGCGAGAACCCGAACGTGGATTTGCTCGTCGGCGCCGTCAACATCTGGTGCTGGGACAAATATCCCGTCGGCATCGTGAAGGAATTACAAGCCGCCGGCATCAAGCGCATTCTGTGGAGCAACCGCGCCAAACCGGAAGACATCGCGGCGATGAACGATCTCGGTGTGTTGACGAGCCGCTACGACATTTATCAGGACGTGATGGACCCGGCGACATTCCCGAAGTTGCGCGGTGTTCACGGCGATTGGACGACCGAGGCGTGGCCGAAAGACATCATGATCAACGCGCGCGGCGACTGGATTCGCGGCTGGCAAGTCAGAGGAAAAGACGACCAGATGTACCCGTGCGGCGTCACCTGCGACAAGGAAGCCATCAAATACGCCGAGAAGCGCGTGCCCGCCGAACTGGCGACGCATCCGTATAAGTGCCGGTTTATTGACACGACGACCGCATCGCCGTGGCGCGAGTGTTACGCGCCGGCGCATCCGCTCACGCGCACCGAGAGCCGTCACTGGAAAATGGAACTGCTGCGATTGATGTCGGAGAAACACAAGCTCGTCACCGGCTCCGAAACCGGCCACGACGCGGCAGTGCCGTTCGTGCATTATTTCGAGGGAATGCTCAGCCTTGGTCCGTATCGTGTGCCCGATGCCGGTCGGCGAATGCAGGAGATTTGGGATGAGGTGCCGGAACGCGTGGCGAAATTCCAAGTCGGCGAACGCTACCGTCTGCCGCTCTGGGAACTGGTGTATCACGATTGCGTCATCGCCCAGTGGTATTGGGGCGACTACAACAACAAATTGCCTTCAATCTGGGACAAGCGCGACCTCTTCAACATCCTCTACGGCACGCCACCGATGTTCATGTTCACCCGCGACATCTGGAACAAGAACCGCAACCGATTCGTCCAGAGCTATCTCGCCATCGCGCCCCTTGCTCGCGCCAACGGTTACGCCGAGATGACTGACCATCGTTTCCTCACGCCCGACCGCAGTGTCCAGCAGACCACCTTCGCCAACGGCGTCACCGTCACTGTCAATTTCAGCCCAAGGCCATTCCAGAACATCCCGGCGGGTGGATTCAGACTTGTTCCCGAAACTGTTTCCTCGCACACTCCGCGCCTGTGAACGCCGAAGGCAATTGCTTGACGCCCTCTTCTGTTACCGTAATAGTGCTACATATGTAGTGTTATTACGGTCGGCTCGACTGCGCGACCAGTGCACGGACCAAGCGGCTCATCACGGAGTGGTGCGCCTGCCATGCGCGTTGTCCGAGATAATCCGCCGGCAACAAGATCTGCGGCAGAAACGGATCTATCGCCGCAGCGTTGGCCCACGCAATCCGTTCCTGCCGCAATCGCCGCCGCAACTCCGCAATGCCATCTCGTGAGGGCAACGCCTTTCGCAGGTCGCCGTTGGCCTGCGAGAGATGCGCCTCGTATCGTTCGTTAATCTCGTCGAAGCTCCACGCGCCGCGAACGATTGCTGCATCGGAGTAGCCGGAGCAACAGTGCGACTCCAAGACGGTAAACGACTCGACATCGTCGCGAAACTCCTCCAGTGCATCGGTGATTCTCGTCAACGGGTCTGGATGGATCCAGACGCTGTTTTGCAGGTATCCGAAGCCATTTTGCCGCAACCAGCGTAATAACCGTTGGCGGACGAGTTGTTGCCGGCCCGGCAAATCGAAGATGATCATCCGCCACTGGCCGTCCCAGCGCCGTTGCCATCGCGCTTCCGGATCGCGACCGCCGTACGCGGCCAGTCGGCCAAGCTCGGTCAATTGGAAAACCAATTGGCCCGCCTGTCGTTCACGGCGTATGAGTTCCTTGTCTTCGAGCCGCCGGGCTTGGCGGCGCCATCCGTGCCGCCACTGCCACGCCTCGAAGCTTTCGTCCAAGATTTGCAACGATGTGGAACAGAGCTTCTCCATTCCCCAGAGCATCACCTCCAGAAATTCCTCTGCTTGTTCACTCCAGACCTTTGCCATATCGCGTCTCCTTTCCGTGCAACGGGCTGTCCGTAATAACGCTACATCTGTAGCATTATTACGGTCGCCATGGGAAGCGCAGAATTGAGGGCGCAGGGCGGTGCATTGACTTTAACGGAGGCACTCTCTACAGTACCGCCCCAAACGTGCTGCCCGGCTCCAACAACCTGCTCCTCGACGTGCGCGACCTGCGGGTGAGTTTTTTCACCGACGAAGGCGAAGTCCGCGCCGTGGACGGCGTGTCGTTCACCATCAAACGCGGCGAGACGCTCGCGCTCGTCGGCGAAAGCGGCTGCGGCAAGAGCGTCACCGCCCTCGCCCTCGCCAAACTCGTCTCGACACCGCCGGGCGCTTACAAAGCCGGCCAGATTCTCCTCCGCGGCGACGACGTACTTGCGATGAACGCCGACCATCTCCGCGCCATCCGCGGCGCGCGCATCTCGTACATCTTTCAGGAACCGTCCAGCTCGTTGAATCCCGTCTTCCGCGTCGGCGCGCAGATCAAGGAAGTTCTCAAACTCCATCGCCGCGACGCCGCGACCGACGACGAAGTTGTCCGCCTGCTCAAGCTCGTCCAGATTCCCGAACCGGCGCAGCGCGCCCGCGATTATCCGCACCAACTCAGCGGCGGCATGCAGCAGCGTGTGATGATTGCGATGGCGCTCGCGTGTAACCCGGAACTTCTCATCGCCGACGAACCGACCACCGCGCTCGATGTCACCATCCAAGCGCAAGTGCTCGACCTCCTGAAAGAATTGAAGCGCACCGTCGGCATGAGCATCCTCATCATCACCCACAACCTCGGCATCCTCACCGGCCTCGCCGATCGCATTGCCGTCATGTACGCCGGCCGCATCGTCGAGTACGCTCCCGCCGATGAACTACTGTTGCAAACACGCCACCCGTACACGAAGGCGTTGATGCGTTCGATTCCGCGCCTCGGTGCCCGCACCGCGCGTCTCGAAGCGATTCCCGGCACAGTTCCCAACGCCGCGCGCTTGCCGAGCGGTTGCAAGTTTCATCCGCGCTGCCCGATTGCCAAACCCGATTGCGCGCGCGACCCCGAACCGTCGTTGCTCGAAGGCCGCCTCCGCTGCCCGTATTGGAACACGCCATGAGCCTCGTCGAAGTAAAGAATCTCAAGGTTCATTTCCCGATTCGCACCGGCGTGCTGCAACAGCCGGTGGCTTGGGTGCGGGCGGTTGACGGCGTCAGCTTCACCATTAACGAAGGCGAGACCGTCGGACTCGTCGGCGAAAGCGGCTGCGGCAAGACAACGCTCGGTCGCACCATTCTCAAACTCTACGAACCGACCACCGGTGAGATTTTGTTTGACGGCCGGAACATTTCCGGAACAAATGGCAGCTTCCGACGGCAGGCGCAGATGATTTTTCAGGACCCGTACGGCTCGTTGAATCCGCGTATGACCGTCGGCGACATCGTCGGCGAGGCGTTGCGTGTCCACAAGTTGTGTTCCGGAAATGTTCCGGAGCGCGTGGCGGAGTTGCTCGCCGCTGTCGGCCTCTCCCCGGAGCACATGCGACGCTACCCGCACGAGTTCAGCGGCGGCCAACGCCAGAGAATCGGCATCGCCCGCGCGCTCGCGGTCGAGCCGAAGTTCATCGTCTGCGACGAACCGGTCAGCGCGCTCGACGTGAGCGTGCAGGCGCAGATCGTCAACCTGCTTCAGGAGCTTCAAGAGAGGTTGAAGCTGACGTACCTGTTCATCGCGCACGACCTCGCTGTCGTCGAACACATCAGCGACCGTGTGTTGGTGATGTATCTCGGACGAATCGTCGAGGAAGCCGAAGCGGGCGAACTGCTCGCCAATCCGTTGCATCCGTACACGCAAGCACTCATCAGCGCCGTGCCGACGATTGATCCCGCGACGCAGCGTCGCCGAATCATTCTGCCCGGCGACGTGCCGTCACCGATTCATCCGCCGAGCGGTTGCCCGTTCCATCCGCGTTGCCCGGTTGCGGTGGCAAAATGCCACGAGGTCGTCCCTGCGTGGCGCGAGGTTCGCAAGAATCACTGGGTCGCCTGCGACTTGGCCTGAAGGAACTTCCGAGTCGCCGCCGCCAACAACTCGTCCGCGCGTCTCATCGCCTCGGCGGTGCTCATCTTTGCCGGTTTGATGGCGCGTGCCATCGCGATGCCGGCGCTTCGCCATTCGGTTTCGGACAATGCAACGGAGCCGGCGATCACGGCGACCTTCACGCCGGCGCGTCGCGCTAACGACGTGACACCCGATACGACTTTGCCGCGCAACGATTGCGCGTCGAACCGGCCTTCGCCGGTGATGACCCAGTTGGCGTCGGCGAGTTCCTCGGCCAACCGGCTGGCGTTCATCACCGTCTCGATGCCCGGCACAAGCCGCGCGTTGAGAAACGCCATCGCGCCGGCAGCGAGTCCACCGGCAGCGCCAGCACCGGGAACATCGAGAATGTCTTTGCCGAGTTGCGCTTTCACGAGCGCGGCCAGATGACGCAGGCCGGTGTCGAGTTGCTCGACCATTGCCGGCGTTGCGCCCTTTTGCGGGCCGAAGACGCGGGCGGCGCCGTGTTCGCCGCAGAGCGGGTTGTCAACGTCGCAGAGGACTTCGACGGCGGGAAGCGCGGAGCGCGGAGCGTGGAGCGTGACGATCCTCTGCAACTCGCCGCCGACTGGTTGGACCGGTTTGCCGTCGGCGTCGAGGAATTGCCAGCCGAGTGCGGTCGCGGCACCGATGCCGCCGTCGGTGGTCGCGCTGCCGCCGACGGTGAGCCAGAGGCGTTGCGCGCCGCGTTGAATCGCGTCGGCAAGCAATTCGCCGGTGCCGCGCGTGGTGGTCAACAGCGGGTTGCGTTGTGACGGCGGAACGAGGACGAGACCGCTGGCCTGCGCCATCTCGATGAATGCCCGGCGTTCGTCCGCGAGCCAAAGATACCTCGTAGTACGAGGTATCTGGGGAAGCGGACCGGTGACTTGCTTGGTGATCCATTCGCCGCCGAGTGCGGCGTGAAGGGCTTCAGCGGTGCCGTCGCCGCCGTCGGCCATCGGCTTGATGACGATGTGGGCGTCGGGTTGCAGGTGGAGCAATTCGCGACGGACAATTTCGCAGGCGTCGGGCGCGGTGAGGCTGCCTTTGAACTTGTCGAGCGCGACGACGATTTTCATCGGACGTAGGCGATGGTTTGCGGGCCTTCGGGC
>CAZNOK010000087.1:10217-20113 GCA_964574605.1 uncultured Verrucomicrobiota bacterium | reverse complement strand
CTCGCGGTCCGCGTCCCGGCCCAGAGCCGCGACGAGATTGGCCGGCTCACCGAAGGGTTCAACACGATGGTCGAGAGCCTCCAGACCGCCACGCGCGAGTTGCGCGACTCCCACGAGAAACAAATGCAGCAGGCCAGCAAGCTTGCCTCCATTGGTGAACTGGCCAGCGGCATCGCCCACGAAATCCGCAATCCGCTCGCCGGCATCGGCGCGGCCGTCGAAGTGCTCGCCGATAACCGCGGCACTGACCGCGAGATTGTCGAGGAGATCCAGCGCCAGATTCACCGGCTCAACACCACGTTGCGCGAGCTGCTCGACTTCTCCCGTCCACGCGAACCCGAGATCGTCCATTGCGACCTCTGCGACCTCGTCAAACCGATGCTCGCCTTCATCCGTCCCGACGCGCAGAAACAGCACGTCGCCATCGTCGAGGATTGCCCGGCGGATGTCCCGTCCATCTGCGCCGACCCGGCGCAAATCCAGCAGGTCATCCTCAACCTGTTAATCAACGCCATCCAAGCCATGCCTCAAGGCGGCACGTTGACCCTGCACGCCGAGGCCGACGAGGAGGTTTTGCGCCTGTGCATCCGCGACACCGGCGCCGGAATCACCAAGGAGAACATGCTGCGCGTCTTCACTCCGTTTTTCACCACCAAACACCGCGGCACCGGACTCGGCCTGGCAATTGCCCGCACGATCATGGAAAAACACGGCGGCGCCATCCGCCTCGAAAGCGAACCGGGACATGGCACCACTGCCGTGATCGAATGTCTCGTCTGTAAACCGGAGGCTTGTCATGCCCAAAAGCAAAGTGTTGGTCGTTGACGACGAGCGGCTCGTCCGCTGGTCGCTCGAACAGAAACTCTCCCGCGAAGGTTACGACGTCGAGAGCGCCCCGACCGGCGAAGAGGGCTTGAACCTGTTGCGCGAGGGCAACCACGAGCTGGTATTACTCGACCTGCGCCTGCCCGGCATGGATGGCGTCCAGACGCTCCAGGAAATCAAGAAACTCGGACGGGAGATTGGCGTTGTCATTCTCACCGCCGACACCGGCATTTCCCGCGCTGTTGAATGCGTCCGCCTTGGCGCCCACAACTACCTGTGCAAACCGTTTGACTTCGAGGAAGTCCGCCTCGCGTTGGAAAAGGCTCGCGAAGACCTCAAGCTGCGACGGGAAGTCAGCCGCCTGCACCACCGCCAGCAACGCGAGTCTGGCGTCGAGAACCTCGTCGGCCCCAGCGCCGCCATGCGGGCCGTGCGTGAATTGATCGGCAAGATCGCGGCCAGCGACGCCACCACCGTCCTCGTCGAGGGCGAGAACGGCACCGGCAAGGAACTCGCGGCGCGCGGCATCCATTTCGGCAGCGCCCGCGCCGATCAGCCGTTCCTCGACGTGAATTGTTCGGCGGTGCCGGAGACTCTCTTCGAGAGCGAGTTGTTCGGACACGAACGCGGCGCATTCACTGACGCCAAGACGATGAAGAAGGGGCTGTTCGAGTTGGCCGACGGCGGCACGCTGTTGCTCGACGAGATCGGCGATCTCAAACCCGCGATGCAGGTCAAACTGCTCCGCGTGCTGGAGACCCGCAAGTTCCGGCGCGTCGGCGGCACGCAGGACATCGCCGTGGATGTCCGGGTCATCTCGCTCTCCAACAAGGATCTTGTCGCCGCCGTGCGCGCCGGGGAGTTCCGGCAGGACCTGTATTACCGTCTCAAGGTCATCGCCGTGACGATGCCCCCGTTGCGCGAGCGGGCCGAGGACATCGCGCCGCTGGCCGAACATTTCCTCGAACACTTTGCCGAGGAGTTCAAGAAGACCCGGAAACAACTTGCGACCGAGGCGCAACACGCATTCCGACGATACTCCTGGCCGGGCAACGTCCGCGAATTGCGCAACGCCATCGAGCGGCTTGTCATTCTCGAAGCCGACCCGGTTGTTTCGCTCAATCACCTGCCGCTGGAAATCCGCGCGGGCGTGCCGAGCACCGGGCCGACGGTCGTGGCGCTACCGTCGGAAGGCATTGCGCTGGAAACCGTCGAGCGCGACCTCGTGCGCCAAGCCATGGAACGCACCGCGGGCAACCAGACCCGCGCCGCCGAACTGCTCGGCATCGAGCGCGACGCGTTGCGCCGGCGCCTGATCAAGTTCGGTTTTCGCGAAGGCGGCAGCGGCGACGCCGCGTGATACTGCGCGTTTGGGCGCGTGGAAACGCGCCACCCATAGGGTAACCGGCGACAATACGAAAACGCAGGTGCCGCTAAGCCTCTGTGCGGCTGGCGGTTAGAATCAAAGGAGAATCACGGGCACGAAGCGTGCATTTCAAGTCCTCTGCAACACAGGAGACCTGTAATGAGATTCAACCGGTCAATTTTTTTGATGAGTGTCGGCGGCTGCGCCTTGCTGGTGCTGGCCATTTCCTGCGGCACCATTGAGCGGGTGATGGTCGCGCCCCCGTTGATCCCCGGCGCCAAATACGTCGGCATGGACACCTGCGCCGCCTGTCACGAAAAGACCGTCAAGAACTTCAAGCTCAGCATCCACTCGCGAATGCAAATCAACGCCGACGAGAAACGCGTCCCCGGCCAAGGCTGCGAAGGTTGCCACGGCGCCGGCAGCCTCCACGTGGACGCCGGCGGTGGCCGAGGCAAATTCATCGTTAATCCGGGCAAGAGTCCCGAAGCGTGTTTTCAATGCCACATTGACAAGCAGGCCGAATTCAACCTCCCCTATCATCACCCGCTCAAGGAAGGACGGATGACCTGCACCACCTGCCACGACCCGCACGGTGAGGATCCGAAAAAAACCAAGAAACTGTCCGTGGCGCGCATCAACGACACGTGCGCCCAGTGTCACCGCGAGCAGACCCGTCCGCACGTCTATGAACATCAGGCTGTCCGCGAAGGTTGCACCACCTGCCACAACATCCACGGCTCCATCAACCCGAAGATGCTCACCGAGCGCGACAACACGCTCTGCCTGAAATGCCACGTCGAAATGTCGGCGGCGGGACAACTCCGCGTCGGTGGCCGCAACCACGCCAGCGATATCCGGGCGGCAACCTGTTTCAGCGCCGGCTGTCACACCGCCGTGCACGGATCGAACATCAACGACCACCTGCGTTACTGAGGAGAGAATTTCATGAACCGACATTTTCTTTTTCTCTCCCTCGCGATTGGTCTGGCCGCCGCGCTTGCGCAAGCCGAGGACACCAACAACAGCGCCGTCGTCATTGTCGAACCCGGCGTCACGTTCGCCGGCGTCACCGGCAACAAAGCGAAATTCCGCGAGGACACCGGCATCAAGGACGGTTGGACCGGCGGCATCGAGGCATTCGAGTTGAACACCAAGGCAGGCAAGGATCTGGAACTCAGCATTGATGGTCGCGGTTTGTTCGACGCGCACGACTACAAGCTTCAGCTCGAATTGGTCAAGCCCGAGTACTGGTTCTTCCGCGCCGGCTACACTGAGTGGCGGAAATACTACAACGGCAACGGCGGTTACTTGGCCACCAACAACCTCGGGCCAGTCTATTTCCCACAAGACCAGAATCTGCACATAGACCTGCGCAACATCTTCGTCGAAGTCGGCCTGCTCCGGCCCAATCTCCCCAAGATCACCCTCGGCTACGAACGCCAGGAAAAAGAAGGCATGAAATCCATGCTGGAGTGGGGAACGATGAACTACACCAACACCGTCACGGGCGCTTCAACCAACAAACGCCTCTGGCCATCGTTCAAGGGGATTGACGAGCGCACGGACATTGTCCGGTTGGAAGCCGAGCACGACATCAAGAACATCCACATCGGCAACGAATTCCGCTACGAGCATTTCCAGGCGCGGAACGCCGTCTATGACACCACCGCCGGCTACCTTCCCCCGTACAGCGTCGGCAACCCCATCAGCGCGCTGAATCGCACCAACCAGACCACGACCTACACGGAGAACTTCAAGAACGACCTTTTCTGCAACACCTTCCACGTGGACAGCCATCTGAACGAGAAAACGTACTGGTCCCTTGGGTATCTGTTCTCGCGGTTCGACGGCAACGATGGATTCGACCGCACCGTCAATCCCGATCCATCGGGATCCAGCCATTACTACACGACTGCCGTGGACTTGAGCCGCGAGTCGCACGTTTTGAACGCGAGCCTGATGTACGACCTTCACAAGAAACTCACTCTCAGCCTCGGCCTCCAAGCGGAAATGAGCGACGACGAAGCCTACCAAACCGGCTACAACGGCTCCAGCACCCTGCTGCTCACCGAAACCGACGCGCGCAGTCTGGAGGAGAACATCGGCTTGCGTTGGACCGCCATCCCGTTCACCACCATCTACGCCGATGTGAAACTCGCTCAGGAACAAACCTACTACAATTACGATCTCTCCCCGACCCAGCACGGAGTTGCGCTGCGTGACACGCAGGTCAACACCCAACGCCAGAACTTTAAGATCGGTTTCAACTCCTCGCCGCTGCCTCGCGTGACTCTTTCCGGATACTACCGTCATGGTATCCGCGAAGATGATTTCGATGTGGATCAGATATTCATCATCTGCCAGCAGTCCGACACCGACGAAGTGGCGGCGAAGCTGACTCTGCGCCCATGTTCCCGCGTGAGCCTCGCGTTCAAGTACCAGCTCCTCCTCAATGACATCAACACACTAAGCACCTACACCAACCTCGCGTCCGCCTCCGGCCGTTACAGTTCCTCCATCTACACGCTCAGCGCCACCGTCACGCCGATCAACCGTCTCTACATCACCGGCTTGGTTTCCTATCAGGACACCTACACGGGTTCCGCCTACAACAACCTGCCCCAGATTTCCCTCTATCGCGGCGACGTCTATACCGCCCTTCTCACCGCCGGCTACGCGCTCGACAACAAGACCGACCTCACCGCCGAGTATTCGTTTTCGTATTCCGACAACTTCAACAACGATGTCCTTACCGGCGGCGGCTACGACTACGGCATGGACATGCGCCGCCACGGCATCCAAGTCGGCATCCGACGCCAGCTCGCCAAGAATGTCGTCGCGAATCTTCGCTACGGTTACTTCGAGTATGTCGAAGGCAGCACCGGCGGCATCAACAACTACCGCGCCAACATGGTCACGGCCAGTTGCGGCATCCGCTTTTGACGACGAGGTTGTATGAACAAAACATTCCGCTTGGTAATACTCTTGGCGAGCGCATCAGTGCTCACGGCAGAGGCTGTCACCAACACGACGGTGCTCGGGTGGAATAATCTCGGCATGCATTGCATGGACAACGATTTCTCCGTCTTCTGCATCCTGCCGCCATACAACACCATTCACGCGCAGTTGGTCGTCGGCACCAACAGCACCGCTCGCCTCGTGACCAACGTCACGAATTTCAGCATCACCTATCAGGCGGTGGGCGACTCCACTGGTTCGACGAACTCCACCTCCATCGGCAAAGGCAACTTCTGGCAGTATGCCGGCGCGTTGTTCGGCACGAACCTGCCGCAAAACACCGGACTGCCGGTCCCGACCAACTCCTTCGCCATGCCCGGCCCCGCCAACACACCGCAGTCGTTGCTCTGGGAAACCAATTCCATCTGGTTCGCCGGCTACGGCATCCCGATCACCCCGTACGACGACACGCAGCGCAAAAACACTTACCCGTTGATGCGGCTCGTCGCCAAGCGAATCTCAACCGTGCTCACCAACCTCGACATCGTTCTGCCCGTGTCCGACGAAATGGATTGCCGCGCGTGTCACGGCTCGGGAACAGTCACCAATGCGCGACCCTCCGCCGGCTGGGTCTGGGACCCGAACCCGACTCGGGATTATCGCCTGAACATTCTACGATTGCACGACCAGTTGCACGCGGCCAGTCCCACCTACACCGCCGCGCTTGCCAGTAACAGCTACAACTCCGCCGGGCTGTATGCGAACGTCACCGTCAACAACGAACCGATTCTCTGCGCTGCCTGTCACAAGTCCGAAGCGCTGCCCGGCAGCGGCATCCTCAACATCAAACCGTTGACCGAGGCCGTTCACGCCAATCACGCTAACGTCACCGACCCCACCAACGGCCAGACGCTCAACTCCGTCAACAACCGCTCCGCTTGTTATCGTTGCCATCCCGGCAGCGAGACCCGCTGCCTGCGCGGCGCGATGGGCGACGCGATTGCCGCCGACGGCTCGATGGCGATGCAGTGCCAGAGCTGCCACGGCAACATGAGCGCCGTCGGCGCCGCGGGACGAAAGGGATGGCTCGACGAACCGAACTGCCAGTCCTGCCACGTCGGCGTCAGCGGCAACTCCTACGGTGTCATTCGTTTCACCAACGCTCTTACCAACGGCGTGCTGCGCGCCGCCGCCGATCAAACGTTTGCCACCGACCCGAACACGCCGACCAACGGCGCATCCCTGTTCCGATTCTCGCGCGGCCACGGCAACCTATACTGCTCCGCCTGCCACGGCTCGCCACACGCCGAGTTCCCCAGCGCCAACCGCAACGACAACGTCACCAGCACCCAGCTTCAGGGACACATCGGCATGCTCAGCAAGTGCGACACTTGTCATGGTGGCAACCCGACATTCGGCAACGGCGGCCCGCACGGCATGCATCCGATCGGAACCACGTGGCGCAGCAACCACAAAGATTACGTGGACGCCTCTTGCGAGAATTGTCATGGAGGCGATTCCACGGGCACGGTCCTCTCCCGGTCACACCGGGATCAAACCCTTGGCGGCGTCAGCTTCTGGCGTGGCCGCACCATCGGCTGCTACGATTGTCACGACGGCCCTGCGGGCGGCGGCAGTGCGTCCACCGCTCCCACGGCCTCCAGCGTCTCCACCAACACCCCCAAGAATGTTGCCATCAGTTTCAACCTGCCCGTCAGCGTCACCAACGTCCGAATCGTCCTACAACCCGACAACGGTCGCGTCGGCATCGTTACCAACCGCGCCACGTATTACCCCGACACCGCCTTTGTCGGCACCAACCGGTTCACTTTCTGTTCCAACGACGGCACGCGCGACTCCAACCTCGCCACCGGCACCGTCGTCGTCGCCGGCGGCGTCAACTACGCGCTCGTCCCGACCAGCCAGAACTTCAACGAACTCGGCGGCGCGGCTTCTGTCACCGTCAACGTTAGCGGCGGCACCGGCCAATGGAGCGCCGCCAGCGATCACCGTTGGATCACCATCCTCTCCAGCGCGAACACCAACATCACCGGCGAGGTGCGCTACTGCGTCGAACGCAACACCAACGCCCTCCCACGATACGGCTCCATCACCATCGCCGGCCTCGCGTTCGTCGTCGCACAATCCGGCGCGCCTGCCGATGGCGACGGCGACGGACTGCCCGACACATGGGAAAGCGCCTACAGTGTCAGTGACCCCAACGCCGACAATGACGGCGACGGTTTCAGTAACCTCCAGGAATATCTTGCCGGCACCAACCCGACCCAGCCGAACGAAGCGCCGCGCATCTCCAACTTCATCTTTAGCGGCGGCGTCTTCCGCGTCAGTTTCCCCACCGTCACCAACAAATACTATCAAATCCAGCGGCGCGATGATTTATTGACTGGCTCGTGGGTCGGCTTCACCAACGCCTTCATCGGCACCGGCGGCACCGTGCAGATACCCGACTCCGATGCGGCGACACAACTCAAGCGCTTCTACCGCATCCTGCTTGTGCCTTGAGCCGTTCTCGGTCAGCATGCATCGAAACGACGAGCTTCATCAGCCTCAATTTCTAATGCGGTGAGCCTAAACCGCTGCTTGACTGCGGCAAAACCGAACCTATACTGGGAGCAGAAGGGAGGAGACATGAAGAACTTTGTGATTGCAGTTGTCCTCGTCCTGATGGCATTCGGTGCCGCCAACCGAGCGGAGGCCCGCAGCAACTTCTGCAACCTCTATTACAGGCACTCCTTCAAGTCTATTGCACAGGTTCCCGATAGAGTGGGAGCGATCAATCCCGCAGGACTGGTTCTCACGGTCGTAAGTCGCCGCTCTGTCAGCGAATATACTGTCACGGAAAACACCCGGTTTCTCGTTAACGGCAACCCGGGCAAGATCGAGAACCTTCAGAAGGGAATGCGGGTGTCGGTCGTTGCTGATGGCAGAACGCTCTCCCGTGTGGATGCCAGGGACTTCTTCACAAAGAAGTAGCGGGAATGGCGATACGGCCCCGGCGATTCTACCGCATCCGTCTTGTGCCTTGAGCGGTTCTTGGGTATCTTTGGCGGCATGAAACGGATTCTTTGGCTTGCTCTGATTCTTGTCTTGGCGACGGCGACCGCCTTGGCTGTGACGAAAAAGAAACAGGCCGCTGCCAAGCAGCCGCCGGGCCTTGAAGCTGCGAAGGCCATCACCACCGTCACCGGCGTTGCCATCTCCCCGTTGCTCGGCGCCTCCGGCATCGGCGCATGGGAATATTTCCACACGCCGCCCGAGCAGCGCGACTCGGTCAACTGGTATGCGCATCCCAGCTTCTGGCTGCCGGCGTTGTTGCTGGTCGGCGCCGTCGCGTTCAAGGACGCCGCCGGTACGGCACTGCCGCCGGGGCTGAAGAAACCGCTCGATGTTTGCGAGACCGTCGAGAACAAAGTCAGCGGCCTCGTCGCGGCGGGCGCCGTCGTGCCGAGCATCGCCGCGTTCTTTTCATTCGACACGGGCACCGCGCAAGTCGCCGCCACGCACATTCAAATGGCCGGCTTCAATCCGGAAGGCTTGCTCAACATCATCACCGTTCCGCTGGCCATCGTCGCATTCGGCCTCGTCTGGCTCGTCGCACACGCCATCAACGTCCTCATCCTGCTGAGTCCGTGGGGTGTCGTGGACGCCGCGCTGAAATCCTTCCGCACCTTCCTGCTCGGTCTCGTCACCGCCACGCATTTCGTCAACCCGTGGGCCGGGATGGTGTTGTCGCTGATCATCATCGTGATTGCGTATTTCCTCGCTGGCTGGTCGTTCCGTCTGCTGGTGTTCGGCTCCGTCTATGTCTGGGACTTCATGACGGGACGCAAACACCGGTTCAAACCGGAACCGAACGCCAACTGGATGTTCACCGCCCGCAAAATCCAGAAAGCGCCAATCCGCACCTACGGCCGCCTCATGCGCGACGATGCCGGCAAGTTGACGTTCGACTACCGTCCGTGGCTGTTCGGCAAGAAACGCAGCGTCGAGTTGCCAAAAGGCAAGTACGCTGTTGGCAGCGGCCTGTTCTACTCCGAGGTCCTACTCGTCGAGGGCGAGAACGAGACGATGATGATGCTATTGCCGCCGCGTTATCGCACGCACGAGGAAGAAGTCGTCAAGGCATACGGCTTTCTCGAAGTCCGTGCCACCGGCCTGCGGCGCGCTTGGCGCGCCATCAAGACGCTGTTCGGCTTCGGCACGAAAGCGTCGCCCGCCGCCGCATGAACCGCATCAGCGACGCCGAGGCGTTGCGGCTCTTTCAATCGCACGACCTCAACGCCATCGGCACGATGGCCAACGCCGTCCGCGAACGCAAGAACGGCAACGTTGCCTACTACATCCTCAACCGGCACATCAACTACTCCAACCTCTGCATTCTCGACTGCGCCTTCTGCGCCTTCTATCGCCGCCCCGGTCAAGAAGGCGGTTACGAACTCACCCTCGACCAGATCGTCGAGAAAGCCAAAGCCGCTCTCGCACTCGGCATCACCGAGATTCACCTCGTCGGCGGACTTCACCCGACGTGGAAACTCGCCGACTACGTCGCGATGCTGCGCGCGTTGCGCGCACTTGACCCGCGCCTTCACCTGAAGGCGTTCACCGCGACCGAGATTCGCCATTTTGCCCGACTCGCCAAGCGCAGCACCGCCGACGTCCTCGCCGCGCTCCGCGACGCCGGACTCGGCTCGTTGACCGGCGGCGGCGCGGAGATTTTCGCGCC
>CAZNOK010000087.1:0-10117 GCA_964574605.1 uncultured Verrucomicrobiota bacterium | reverse complement strand
TACCTCGATAACTTCGACCACATCAAAGCCTACTGGATCTCGATGGGAATGAAGCTCGCGCAAGTCGCCCTCAGTTTCGGCGTGGACGACATTGACGGCACGGTGATGGAAGAGAAGATTTACCACATGGCCGGTGTTCAGACGCCGCAGGAAATGGCGCGCGCCGAACTCGAACGCGCCATCCGCGAAGCCGGCCGCGACCCCGTCCAGCGCGATTCCCTCTACCGGGCGGTGCTGGGGGCGCATCTTGACACTGCCACCGTTTGAATCAGAAGCAGTTTGCTGGTGTCCCGCCTTTAGGCGGTTTCGGTGGCAATTCGAGGCAGACCGCCTGAAGGCGGGACACCAACTGGTGGCAGTGCCCAGATGTGCCCCGGTGCTGGCGTAATGCAAAAAAAACAGTTGCGCATTAGGGATGCTTTGCTATAAATATGACCATGTAACAAGTAGGAAGGCGAGGCACGTTTATGAAAGCTATTTGGAGGTTAACAGTATGTGTCGGTCTGCTGGGGTTGGCGGAAGTGGCCAGAGCAGACACGGATGTCGTCACCGATCCCGTTGGGTTTATCACCCTCACAGCGGTTGGCAACGGGTATTCTTATGTCAGTTTAGGCCTGACGCAGCCGGTGGCCAGCCGTGGGTTGGTCTCGGGTGTTTCGGGAACTCAAATCACAGTCAGCGACACGCTCACAAATGGGCAGTTTAGTCAGATCATTACGAACAGCCATACAAACGCTGTCGCCTTTATTGAGGTCACCTCTGGAACGTATACGGGCCACATGGCTGACATCGTCAGCAACAACACCACAAGTGTTTTCGTTGATGACGGTTCCTTCGCCTCGCTGGTGGCGTCAGGGCAGACGTACAAGATCTATCCGCATTGGACGCTCAACACAGCATTCGGACCACCGTCGCAGAGTGGCATCTGGGGTTCAAATTCGGTGATTAATGCTGACAACTTAATTGTTTGGGATCCAATCACCCAACAGGCTGCGACATACTGGTATCGGTCAACAGGCACCACTCCCGGCTGGAGGGATTCCGCTAGTACAGTCCTCGACCGCGGAACAGACGTTCTCTATATGGAACATGGTATTGTAATCCAGCGAAAGGTTGCTGGTGATGCACAGACCAAACTGGTCGGCGCCGTTAAGCTTGGCCAGACATACAACCCCGCAGTCGCTAATGGCTATACCTACTTGGGAATGGTATACGCCAGCAATTATACGTTGAGCAATTCCCTGTTATGGACAGCCAATGCGGCAACGGGTGTGTGGGGCTCAAACTCAGTGGTTAATGCGGATAACCTGCTTATTTGGGATCCGGCCACTCAATCGTCTGTGACATATTGGTATCGGTCAACGGGTGCCACCCCCGGCTGGCGGGATTCCACTAGCACAGTAATTGATCGAGGAACGAATCAGTTGCCTTTTGGTGCTGTCATGCAGATTCAGCGCAAGATCGCCCAACAGATGGACTATGTGATGCCGGCACCATATTGACGCTTTATCGCTTGACGAACGATTCGGAAACCGATACTCACATAATGACAAGGTGAATTGAAAAGAGGACGAAAATGAAAAGAGCTACAATCCTGACGGTCGCAATCGTGACATTAGTAGCCCTGCTCGGTGTGGGAACGCCACGGGTTCATGCCTCAGCATCGGTAGTTTTTTCCGTCGCTGACCAGGCGTACTTTGCCGATGTGAGTGGATCGTGGCTTCTAGATTCAAGCTCGGTCTTTATGGGCTCATTCACCACAGACAACGCAACGCTTTCTAATCTTGTGGTTGGCGGGACGATACCACTGGTTAACTATGCAACCTTGTTGTCATATTTTGTGCCGTTGAATGTTGACCCTGTTAACCTTATCGGGGACGGAACGACATATTCACCAAGTGACGCGAATTCAGGTGCAATGCTTCAAACATACTATGGCAGTAATACAAGCTTCGCCAGCTCACCAATCTATGTGATGGCATTTAATGCGACCGCCACCAATTTCATTTCTACTCTCCAAGTAGGCGTGTTCCAGCTTGGTACTAACTACCCTGCAAATATGATCACTGGTAATATGGCCGTAGATCTATCGGGTGCAATCCCCATTATCGGCACGCAAGTTACGGGCATACTCGGAAGCAGTAATCCCTACAATTGGAATGATGGGAATTTCTGGGATCCAATTGAGCAGTTCCGTCTGCTATCTATTCCCGAGCCATCGGCGTGCGTATTGGTGGGGATGGGATTGCTGGGAACCTTATTGTTGCGTCGCCGGCGCCGTTAGTGTTCTGCGGCTGTTTTTCGCGCGGGCCAGCCTTCGGGCTGGCCCTTTGCGTTTCGGCGGCACCGGTGCCTTCCTTGACAGGGTGCGACGGGTTGCCTATGCTGCCTGCACCTCATTGGCATGAACAACTGGCCCCAACAACTTCGGGATGAACTGGCGCAAACAGGCGCTCTGACAGCGGCGGAGTTGAACGCCTTGATGCAGTCGCCGCGCGAGTCGGGCGAATCCATCGTCCGCGCCGCTGTGAAGACAGGGATGGTGCCCGAAGAGAAACTGCTCAAAGGACTCGCCCAGTCGCTCCATTTGGATTTCACCCGCTTGGGCGAAGGCGAAATTGATGCCGAGGTTTGCGCGCGTGTGCCCACCAAAGCCGTCTTCCAACACAACGTCATGCCGATGCGCATGGAAAAAGGCTGCCTGCTCGTCGCGACCAATGACCCGTTCGACCTGCCGATGGTCGAGTGTCTGCGCATGGCGTCGAAGTCACGCATCCGTCTCGCGCTCAGCCCGCGCTCCGACATTCAGAAGGCGCTGAAACGATACTACGGCGTCGGCGCGGAGACACTCGACGAGTTGCTCCAGAAAAATGTCGTGGACCTCGACATGGCCGACGCGACTGTTGCCAAACAAGACGTCGCCAACGATGACCAGGAAGCCAGCGTCGTCAAGTTCGTCAACCAGATCATCGCCGAAGCCTACAAGGAACGTTCGACTGACATTCATCTGGAACCGATGGAGAATGACCTCCGCATCCGCTACCGCGTGGACGGCGTCCTCCACCAAGTGCCGGTCCCGGCGCAGTTGAAACGATTCCAATCGGCCATCATCTCGCGCATCAAGGTCATGGCGAACATGGACATCGCCGAGCGACGGCTGCCGCAGGACGGGCGCATCAACGTCCGCAGCAGCGGCGCGGAGATTGACGTGCGCGTCTCGACCATCCCGACGCCGTATGGCGAGAGCGTGAGTCTGCGGTTGCTCATGCGCAACAGCATCTTCCTCGGCCTCGATAAACTCGGTTTGAGCGACAGCGACATCAAAATCATCCGCAAACTCGTGGACCTGCCGCACGGCATCATCCTCGTGACCGGGCCGACCGGTTCCGGCAAATCCACCTCGCTCTACGCATTCCTCAGCACGATCAACTCCATTGACCAGCGCATCATCACCATCGAGGAGCCGATCGAGTATGAGTTGCCGGGCGTCAACCAGATGCAGGTCCGCGCCGACATCGGCCTGACCTTCGCAAGCGGCCTGCGCCACATTTTACGACAAGACCCGGACGTCATCATGGTCGGCGAGATCCGCGACCTGGAGACCGCCGAGATTGCCATTCGCGCGGCGTTGACGGGCCATCTCGTGTTCTCGACGCTGCACACCAACGACGCCGCCGGGGCGGTCACGCGATTGCTCGACATGGGGATCGAGCCATTCCTCGTGAGTTCGTCGGTCGAGGCGATCATCGCGCAACGGCTGGTCCGCACGCTTTGTCCGTCATGCAAACAGCCGTATACGCCGGAGCCGGAATTGCTGAAGGAAGTCGGTTGTCCGGCGCAGAGCGAAGGCACGACGTTTTACCGGGCGCGCGGCTGTGAGGAATGCCGGTTCACCGGGTTCCGCGGGCGAATGGGCATTTACGAAATCCTCGTGATACACGAGAGCCTGCGTCCGCTGATCATCGAACGCGCGTCCTCCTCCGTCATCAAACACGCCGCTTGCGCCGGCGGAATGAAGACGTTGCGCGACGACGGCTGGGCCAAGGTCCGCGCCGGGCTGACGACGGTGGAGGAAGTGGCGCGCGTGACGCACGAAGACGAGGCGTTGGCGGCGTCATGAACCGGCGACGGGACTCGGGGTACATCCTGCTGGAGGTGATCCTGGCGGTCGCGCTGGTCGGGTTGTCGCTCGGTGTGCTGATGGATTGTCTTGGCCGTTGCTTGGCGGCGACGCGGAGCATTGAGAACTACACGCACGCCGACATCCTGCTCGCCAACAAAGCCTGCGAGTTCCGTCTTGACCGCGTCACCGACACGCTGGACCAAGAGGGCGAGTTCCCCGACCAACCGGGCTTCACGTGGCGGCGGTCGTTTGCGCCGACGGCGACGCAAGGTCTTTGGGAGCAAACCATCAGCGTCATGTGGAACGAACATGGTCGCGAGGCGTCCGACTCCCTCGTCGAGTATCGTTACCTGCCACAGAAACAACGATGAACAAACGCCGCACAGCTTTCACGCTTGTTCGGCGCAGGTCTCCTGACCGCGCCGTGTGCGCTGACCGCAAGGTCTCCCGCACCGGCACGCGTCGGGAGACCTTCGGTCGAGTCTGGTGCGCGGTCGGGAGACCGGCGCACAACTGCGCCTCGGCGTTTACGCTGCTGGAAGTCATGCTCGCCGTGACGATGCTCGGCTTGTTGGTGATCGCCGTCTCCAGCACGTGGAGCGCGGGGCTGCGCGGCTGGAAACGTTCCAACGGCCTCGCCGAGATGTATCAGCGCCAGCGCATTGTGCTCGACGCGTTGACCGAGCTGACCCAAGCCGCCATCTACGTGCCCGAACGCGCCAAGCTCTACGCCGTCCGCGCCGAACGCGACCCGTTCCTTGGCGACTCCATCAGTTTCGTCACGTCCTCCGACGCGCTGTTGCCGCCGCAGGAAGCCATCGTCGGCGGCATGCGTCGCGTGACTGTCGGCATGGCGCGCGACGACAACGGCCAGCCGTGCCTGACGATGCTGAACATTCCCGCGCTTCAGGAGGTGGACAAACTGCGCCAGCCGGTCGGCCACGTGTTGGGGCGCGACGTGGTCGGGTTCGCCGTCCGTTACCGCGACGCGCAAACGGGCGTCTGGAAGGACAACTGGACGGAGGCCGATCATTTTCCCGCCGCACTCGAATTCGCAATCACCTTCGCCGGCAAGGAGCCGCTCGTCGTCGTTCGCACAGTGGACCTGCCCACGGCCAAACTCCTGCGCCAGCAACGATGAATGCACACCGAACATGTCTGGGCAACTCTGTAGCCGCGAGCCTGCTCGCGGCCCGCAGAACGCGCGCCAACTCATCGCCTGCCGCGAGCAGGCTCGCGGCTACAGTGGCAATTTCGCTCCGTTCCAATCGTGGCGTGGCTCTTGTCGTGGTGCTCTGGGTCATTGTGGTTTTGTCCTTGCTCATCGGCGGGTTTGCTTTCACCATGCACGTCGAGACCCAGGTGACATCCTTCAGCCGTAAAGAACTCAAGGCCGACGCCCTCGCCCGTTCGGGAATCGAGGTGGCGCGCCTCCATCTGCTCACCCACGCCAAGACGCCCGCCGAGGCCGACTTCGACGCGCCCAGCCAGAAATGGGCCTTCAACGAAGCCTACTCCAACCAGCCGCTCGGCGACGGCAGAATCAACATCACCGTCACCGACGAACAAAGCCGGCTCCCGATCAACAAGCTTTCCCCGGAACAACTCCGACGCCTCAGCCGCCTGTTCGACCTCGACATGGCGGAGGCCGACACGCTTGCCGATTCCATCCTCGACTGGATTGACGGCGACGACCTCCACCGCCTCAACGGCGCCGAGACCGACTACTACAACGAGCTTCCCATTCCCTACCACGCCAAGAACGCCCCGCTCGACCACATCGAGGAACTCCTCCTCATCCGCGGCGTCACGCCCGAACTTTACAACGCCTGCGCCGCCACCAAGAAACATCCCGCGCGTCCCGGCCTCAAGGACATCCTCACCACCGTCGGAACCGAGGCCCGCATCAACGTCAACACCGCTTCGCCCATCGTCCTCCAAGTCATGCTCAATATGGATACCCCGCGCGTCACGGCTCTGATCGAAAGCCGCAACGGCACCGACGGCATTCTCGGCACCAAGGACGATCATCCCTTCCGCTCCATCGCGGAGTTCATCACGAATTTCGGCCCTGCCGATCCCGCCGAGTGCCAGCAGTGGCAGTCGCTCCTCACCGTCAAGTCCACGCATTTTCGCGTCACCGCCACCGGCGAAGTCGGCAGTGTCAAACGCACCATCGTCGTCATCCTTGTCCACAACAACAACGACTACGACATCCTTTCGTGGACGCCGCAACGTGGAGGAGGCGCATCGTGAAACACGAGCAGCGTCATCCTCGCGTCATCACCTCTGTCCGCGCCGCCGACGCGTGGTGCCACGTCCTCACCCTGCCGGCGACCGAAACCGCCGAGCTGGCGCAAATGGTCCGGCTC
Organism: uncultured Verrucomicrobiota bacterium; assembly: GCA_964574605.1. GTDB lineage: Bacteria > Verrucomicrobiota > Verrucomicrobiia > Palsa-1439 > Palsa-1439 > CAIKAP01. The sequence continues at coordinate 3,622 of CAZNOK010000087.1, read as the reverse complement.
CAGATGGACGACCTCTCGCCGTTGCCGGTGGAAGAAACCGTGTTCGGATTCCTGCCGCTCGAACACAACGGCGCCAGCACGCGCGTCCTCGTCGCGCTCGCGCCGAAAGCCGTCTCCGACGAACGTGTCGCCGCCACCAACGCCGAAGTTGTCTCCGTGGACGCCGTCGCCATTTTCCGCGCGCTCGTTCGCCGCAATCTTCTGCCGCACGACGACCAGCTTCAGCTCTTCGTCCAATTCGACTCCGACGGCGCCACGTTGATTGCACACCGTCACGGCCAGCCGTTGCTCGTCCGCTCCCTGATGACCGCCGACACCGACGCCGTGCTCGCCGAAATCACGCACACACGGCTCGCGCTCGCCGTCGAACATCCCGACGCCACATTTGGCGAAACCGTCATCACCGGACCCGGCGCCAAGGAAATTGGCCGTGTCCTCTCCGACATTCCGAGCCTCGACACCGCGTTGCAGGAGGACGATGCCGACTCTTTCAACCTGCTCTCCGACGAATGGCGCGAACGCCGGCATCGCGTCCAAACCCGACGGCGATTGGTTCGCGCGGCGTTCATCGTCGCCGTCGTGTATGCGCTGGCGTTGCTGGGTTACGGCGCGGCGGCGTTGAAGCAATCCTGGCATCTCGGCGCCATTGAGCGCGACATCAAGGCGCACCAAGCGCAGTTCGGCGAGGCGCGCACGGCGCGCAATGCGCTCCAAATGCTGCAAGGTCGGCTCGACACCGAGCAGACGGCGCTGGAGGTGTTGCGCGAGGCGACCGTGCTGCTGCCGGCGAACGTGCGATTGAACGGGTTCAATTTCAAAAAGTCGGACCGGGTCACGTTGCGCGGCGAGACGGCCTCGGCGGCGCTGGCCTCCGAGTTCATCGGGCGGCTGGAGCGTTGCCCGCTGTTCTCCAAGGTCAAGACCGTCTCGATGCCGACGACGCCGGAGGGGTTGACGAAGTTCGAGGTCGTTTGTACGTTGAAGACGGTCGGAGCACACCCATGACGCTGAACCAACGCGAACAGATTCTTGTCGGCGCGATTGCCGGGCTGGCGGTGTTGTTTGGCACTTGGGCCGCGGGCGCGGCGCTGGCGAACCGCTGGCGGGAACAGTCGCACAAGATTTTGTCGCGCCAGCGCGAGTTGGCCTCGATGCAGGCCGCCATTCGCAGCCGTCCACAGTGGGTGGCGCAGACTGAGCAGCTTCGCCAAGGACTGCGGCAGCAGCAACGTTTCGAGCAAATGTCCGACCTACTCAAGCAACTCGAAGACGTCGCGAAGAGCGCCGGCATCGCCATCAGCGCGCGGCGCCCCTTGCCGACGGAGGAACACGGCGGCTACCGCGAGCTGGCGGTGCAATGTTCGTTCGAGGCCAGCATCCAGTCGGTCGTGCAATTCCTCTTTGCGTTGCAGACGGAGACCGGTCTGATCACCGTCGAGCAACTCCAACTGGCGCCACGCCCGGACAACGTCAGCATCCTGCGTGGCGACATCCAACTGCGGGCGTTGAGCGAGCGCGGCGGAAAGGCGGCGTCATGAGCGCGCGCAGAACGAGATTCCGGTTGTGCGAGGGTCTCCTGACCCCGCACAGAACGCGACCGAAGGTCTCCTGTCAACGGACGACCGGCGAGACCTTGCGGTCAGGCAGAACGGCGCGGTCAGGAGACCTGCGCCGAACAAGGTCGCGACAGGAATGTCGCTCCCACAAATCTCAGACGATTTCGTTGGTGGCTCTCAGCGTGTTGTTGGCAACGACAGCCTTGGCCGCACCGACGATGGAGCGCTATCAGGTGATTGTCGAGCGCAGCCCGTTCGGCAAGACGGAAGCCGCCGGCGGCGTGGTGTCGGCGACGGCATCGAATTTCCTTGCGCGGTTCGCGTTTGTCGGCGTCATCGGTTCGCCCGACGGCAACGGCGCTCAACTTGCCGTCATCCTCGACAAGGCGGCCAACGCGTCGCATTTCAAGTCGCCCGGCGAAACCATCGGCGATATCGTCGTCGAGCGGATCGAAGACGTGAAACCGAAACGGCGGCTGTTGTTGCGCCGCGGCATCGAAACCGGCGCGCTCGTGTTCGGCGAGGGTGCGCCCGCCGCGTCGGTGCCGACGATGGCGCGTCCCATGGCGGGGCCGGTCCCGCTGCCTGCCGCACCCGCGGCACCGGGTACGCAAGCGCCCGTCCCGCGGCGAAGGGTTCCTTTTATACGATGAAAACAATCCCAAGCTCCCGCAGTTGTCTCGCGTGGTCGCTGGTCGTCGCGCTGGCGATGACCGCGTTGTGACGCGCGCAAACCAACACGCCCGTCGCCGGCGGCTCGGAATCGGTCGGCATCATTGACTTCGAGGGCGCGCCCGTGACGGCGGTGCTCGACTACTACGCGCGCCTGACGAAGCGCTCCATCATCGCGGCGCCGAACTTGGCGGGCGTCATCCGTTTCCGCAGCCAAACGGAGTTGACCAAAGCCGAGGCGTTGCAGGCGCTCGACACTGTGCTTGCCATGAATGGCGTCACCGTGATTCCGATGGGCGAGAAGTTCCTGAAGGTCGTCCAAGCGCCGACTGCCAAACAGGAAGGCGTCCGCATCGGGCTTGGCGAGGCCGCGGGATTGCCGGCATCGGATGCGTTCTTGGCGCAAGTGGTGAAGATCAAGTATGCGGAGTTGACGGACGTGACAAGCGCCGTTCAGCCGTTGCTGCATTCGTATGGCTCGATCGTGCCGCTGCACCAGTCCAACAGCATCCTCGTGATTGACACCGCCAACAACGTCAACCAGATGCTCGAGCTTCTCAAGCACGTTGACCAACCATACGAGTTGCGTCTCGAATCGAAGGTCTATCAACTCCGCTACGCCAAGGCCGCCGAGGCCGTCCAGCGCATCCAAACCATCCTCCAGTCTGCCCAGCAGTTCCAACCAAAAGCCGGCGGCGGTGGCGCTCCGTCTGCGCCGGGCCCCGCGCCGGCGCCCGGCGCTCCGGGCCGTCCCGCGTCCACCGGCGCCATCGAGACGAAAACCATTCTCTCGCCCGACGAACGCACCAACAAGATTTTCGTCCTGAGCCGCAGCAAGAACTTCGATCTTCTCGACAAGATCATTGCCGAGATGGACGTGAAGGTCGAACCCGACGTCATCACCAAGGTCGTTGAACTCAACTACGCCAACGCCGACGAAGCCGCCTCGCTCGTCAACGCCGTCATCGGCGGCGGCAGCGGATACACCAGCGCCAGCGCCAGTTCCCGTCGCTCGACCCACTCTACCAGCAGGGGCGCGACCGGCATCACCGGCGCCACGCGCACGACCACACCCGCCCCCTCCACGCCCGTCCCAACTGTCCGGACCGGCGGCGCCGGCGTCTCCGAACCGGCAGCGTTTTTGGAATATCCCGAAGGCGTCCGCATCCTGCCCGACATGCGGACCAACACGCTGTTGCTCATGGCCACCAAGGACGACATGGACCGGATCGTGCAACTCGTCAAGAGCATTGACACCACCGTCCCGCAAGTCCTCATCGAGGTCATCATCGGCGAAGTCACCCTCGCCAACCAGAACGACACCGGCGTGGACCTCATCCAGCGCGTCATCAAGGCCGGCCCCGCCAACCTCTTCGGCGGCACACTCACCGGCG
>CAZNOK010000086.1:0-20155 GCA_964574605.1 uncultured Verrucomicrobiota bacterium | reverse complement strand
GAACTATAGATTGTTGCCTGCGGATTGTGAAGCATATCCGGTAAATGTGGGCTTATATGCCTGAGGGCAGACCCTACAGCAGAATCAGCGGGAACCTGATACTTGTCATGCAACAAGTAAAGCAACAAGTAAAGTACTATACGTAGCACGAGACTACTGAATGGGAACTTGGCTGCAAAGAATGGCAAGTGCGCTGGGACTGGCGGACCACGACAGGCCCGATACGCAAGACCCTGCCCCGAACAACACTGTCGGGATGGCTGTGCTGGTCATTGATGATGATGCCGAGTTTCTCACTACGATACGGTCGCTGCTCATGGCGCACGGATTTGAGGTGTACACCGCGACCTCTGGGCCGAAAGGCTTGAACATCCTCGTCAACGCCCCCGAGAACCTGCGGGTACTGTTGCTGGACTACAGGATGCCCGGTTTCGATGGCGCGAAAACATTGCAGTACGTTCACCAAGTGCGGCCCAAGATCAAGGTCATCGCAGTGACTGCAGTTGGATATGACCAGTTGCCAGCGGAGTTCCGCGACGGTGTGGAGAGAGTCATTTCCAAGCCGTTCCGGACGGAGGACCTGGTGGCTGCCATCGAAGAAATCATCTCCGGGCCGACTCGGGCTGTTGAACCAGTGCGTTCTCCTGCCGCGTCACCGTGAGACATCACGGTGCTTGAATTGGCGATGGCGCTTGTGATAGGTGTTTGAGCGAGGGCCGATTCTATGAACAGATATTTTTGGAGCGCGGCGCTTCTGTCAACGTGGCTCATGTTGGGGTTGGCGGGCTGCGTGCATCAGCCGCCTGCGGGGAACACAGGGATCACGCCGGAGGATTTGCTGGCGGCTACACTGCAACCGGCTGATTTCACCAGAATGGTTTCCGACCCGCAACACTGGTGGCCTGGTTTTCCACGCCTGAACATTCGCCCGGCCATCGGCGGACCGGGTTGCGAGGCATACGCGGGGCGTAGTTTTCAGAAGGTGGCCGATCCGGCGAAGGCGCGGATCACCACCGGGTTGAGTTTGTATTGCGATCCGGCCAGCGCCGCGGCCGGCATGTTCTCCTCGACGAATACTCTGGAAAAGGGCGCGGTGGCTTGTGATGGGCCTGCGGTGGGAGAAAGCAAACGCTACTTCACGCGCTTGAGCCCGGAGAATCTTTGCGAAACGGCATTACGGTTCCGCGTCGGGCGCGTGGTGGGACGTGTGTCAGTGATGATCCAAGGCCACTACGAGGAGCCGGCGACGCTGGCGCGTTATGCTGAGCCGGTTGTCCGGAAGGTGCAGGCGCTGTTGGACGGCAAGTTGCATGCCGAGCCGTTCCCGCAATCGCACGCCAAACACATGCCGTCGGCGCAAGCCAGCGCAAGGGTTGGGCGCCTTCTCGGATCGGCAGTGATCCCGGTGGAGACGCTGGCGCTGGTGGACATCAGCGGGCAACCGCTGGAAGTTTGCGAGCGATGGCATCGGCTGGGCATCAAACAACTCGGATTCCGCCGGTACGGCGTGGAGAGCATCGCGGGGCACGTCGTGGAGACAACACTATTCGTCTTCCCCGACGACCAATCTGCAGCGGCGCGCGTGGAAGAGTTTCGAAAGCAAGCCGTCAAACAGGGGCTGTTGGCGCCGGGGCGTCTCGGCGCGTTGTCGGCGTACACGCGCAACGGCGACGGCAGTTACTACCTGCAATTCGCCAAGGGACGATACGTGGCGGACCTGCTCTGTTACGCGCCTTTCTTGAAAGTCGAACCATCGGCAGAACCTATCGTCCGCAAGTTCGCGGAGCGCTGGTTCGCTGAGTTACCGGTCCGCTAGGAGATCGCTATGCAAACGGAACGCAACCGTTGGATGTGGTCATGGCTGATAGTGGTGCTGTTGCTGGCGGCACCGGGCAGCCGGGCGCAATTTGGATATATCCCGACACCGAAGCACCGGCTGAGCCAAATCGATATGGCTAAGTTGCCGTTTTGTGGTTCGGAATTGCCGGAGTCAGTTGATCTTTCCCCACAGATGCCCCCACCGGGTCAGCAGGGCAAGCAAGGCTCCTGCGTCGCTTGGGCGACGGCGTATGCGCTGAAAAGCTTCCAAGAAAAACTCGAACTGAACTGGTCGTTGGCCGATTCTTCAGGATACCCCGAACAGTTGCACGTGTTCAGCCCGTCGTTCATCTACAACCAGATCAACAACGGTCGTGACGGCGGCTGCCATTTTGAGGACGCCTTGAATCTGCTCCGCGACCAAGGTATCGCCACGCTGGCCGAGATGCCATACAATCCGTCTGACTACCAAACCAAGCCCAACTCCGACGTTGCAAGCCGTGCGAGCCGGTACCGAATCGAGCGCTGGGACCAAGTCGAGGTCTCCAACATCAAAATAATCAAAGCCCATCTCAACAACAACTGCCCGATCGTGTTCGGCGCGGAAGTCGATGAGAAGTTCAAGAAGACCATGTCTCGCTTTGTTTGGACGCAGAAGGAAGGCGAAACCTTGGGCCTTCACGCCATGGTTCTTGTTGGCTACGACGACCGGAAACGCGCCTTCAAGCTGATCAATTCCTGGGGTCGCGAATGGGGTGATCGGGGCTATGGATGGATTGCGTATGATTTCTTTCCAAAGGTCGTCCACGAAGCCTTCGTGGCCAAAGACGCCCGAAATGACGCGGTCACTACCAATCCGAGGCCTTCACCTGATGGCCGGCGCAATCCCTTCGAACCGCCTGTAATTAAACCGCAGGTCGCACGAGTTGATTTCCGTATCACCAACGTCATGCACAACATTCAAGATCGTAATGGCGCTTTGTGGCTGAGGATTGACGGCGTCGTCAGCATCCCACCTGGTGTCGCTCGCCAAGACCAGATCGTTGTGCACTTCTTCTTCGACGCCGGTGGCTGCCGCAAAGGTTACCCCGTGGCCAGCCGGAGTCCGCAGTTTGCCACGGTCAACGGTTTCGCCGCGGTCGGCACCATGGTCTATCCCGTCCCACCTCAGGGGCTGACCGCCCAGTGGACCACTTCCATTCCCTACAACGCACTCGCGTTGATGCCCGGCACCACGGGCTACGACTACTTCGGACGCGTCGTGTACCAACCGCGCTTGAACTATCTCGTGCTCGAACCGGTTCTGTTCCTCGATGGTTACGGCCACGCCTCCGGCGGCCTCGTGCCGTTCGGCGTCACTCAGTGAGCTTGCCGCCGATTTGCTCCGAGACACGCAACGGATTCAACGTCAGCGTACAAACGCGCTTGCCCAACGTTGCCGTCAATGTGTTGCCGCTCTCCCGTTTCAATTGCGGCACCGGCGCGCTCTTCGCGCCGAGGGTCACTGCCCAACCGAGGATCAGTTCATTGCCTTTGCCGCGCACGACTACCATCGGCACACGGTCGGACTTGTTCCGCAGGAACCCAGTCCCGACAATCGTCTCCGCGCCCGGCGGCAACACCGCACTGAAACGGCTCATCAGCTTGTCGCTGACGCGGAACGCCACGCTTTGCCCCGCCCGCCGCGCATCCTCCACGTGCATGTAACCCGGCGCGCTCGGCACCGGCCACGCAGCGCCTTCCGGCGCCTCGGCGAACTTGCCGCGGTTATGGTAGGCGATGTCAAAGGTGTGGCTCGTGTTACTGACGATTCCGTCGAGGAACAACAACACATCGTCGCCGAACAACGCCACCGCCCGCTGGAATTTCACGCCGGAGTAGATCGGCCCCGCGTCCGCCCACACCGCGCTGATTCGCTTCCCGGCCACGAAACCAAGACAACTCCCCGTCGCCTCGGCCTGTGACCGCTCGTCCACGACCAATGTGTTGTGCGCCAGCGTCGTGCGATACCATTCCTTCTGCACCGGCACGCCGTACTTCGCCGTGCCGGGGTCGGGTGCGACAATCTCGCCGCGGCTGTAGAGCACGAAGTTCAATTTGTCCGGATGACCGTGCCCGCCTCCGTGCGGGCCATACTTCAACGCCAGCCACGTGTCGCCGTGACAGAGAATCGCGTAGCCCGACGCCGGGAAATTCCGGCTCCCGCGCTGGTTCGCCGGCGCCGCGGGCAGTTGCGCCGTCCCGGCGATGAGCGTCTGCAACGAATCGCACCGGCTTTTCGCCACGACGCCGGCGTAACGCGCGTCCCCATACCGGGCCAACGCCAGTTCGTAAAACGACGCGTAGCGAAACACGTCGGCCTCGTCGGAGTCGTTGAACGCCGGCAGGTGGCCGTTGGGCATCGCCAGCATCAGCGGGCCGTCGAAGAGTCGTTGGTAGTCGGCGGTGTAGAGATTGATGCCGCAGTTGCGCGCGGCTTCCGCCAGCGGCCACGCCGCTGCCATCGTGAAGAAATGATAGCCCCACGCGCCTTCGTACCAGCAACCGTCGGCGCTGACGCCTTTCGCCATCTGGACGCGGTAGCCGTGGTCGGGATTGTCAATCGCCTCGGCGATCAACGCGTTGTCGCCGAGCAGAAACCCGACGAGGCCGACAGCCGAATTTTTCCAGCACTGAATGTTGTGGATGCCGCCCTTGTGCCGCAGGATGACCTCAACCGCCGCAGGCCGGAACAAACCGTCGGCAGCGAGTTTCTGTTCGGCGGCGCTGAGCGTGTTCCAGATCAAGTCCGCGCCTTGCGCCATCGGAATCAACCACATCGCCTCGTCGAGCGTCTGGCAGCCGACCCGGCCGCCTCCGATTTTTTCCGCGCCGCGCGTCGTGTGGAGTTTGTAGTCCCGGTATTTTTGCGCGTACGCCAGCAGGATTTCCTTGCCCTTCGCAGCGTAACGCCGGTCGCCGCTGAGTTGGAACATCACGCCACAATCCAACAAACCCTGCGCCAATCCTTTGTGAACGCCGCTGAGCACAACATCGTCGTACGGATAACCGGTGTAAACCTCGCCGCAGACCGGGCAGACGTGGCGGGTCGGCGATTCCGTCTTCAAGCTCGCGCCGTCTTTCTTGCACGCGTACCAGTGGTACCACTGGCTGCCGCGATCCGGCAGCTTGATTTCCTTCTTGAGCCAACTGTCAGTGTCACGTTTGACGCCGCCAAACGCGCGCTGACGGATTTCCGGCACGACCTCGGCGCGGAACAACAACCGCGGATGTTCCGGTAGTGTTCCGGCTGCCATGGCGACCGCAAGGAGAAAAGCGTTCATCGCTGTTCGATTCGGTACAAGGCGGCGTCGGTCCGCAAAATGAACGCGTTGTCCACAACCGCCGGCGTCGCCATGATCTTGCCGTCAAGCTGGCTTGTTGCGAGCAACTTGAATTCCCGTGACGCGGCCACGACGGTTGTCTTGCCGGTCTCGCTGAAGAAGTAGATGCGTCCGCGATTGTGCAACGGCGACGCCGCGTGCGCGCCGCGCAACACTTCGCGCCATCGCTCCGCGCCCGTGCGCGCGTCGAGACAGATGGCGACGCCGCTTTCGGTGACGAAATACACTTCGCCGCCGACCCGGATCGGCGACGGTATCGAGGGGGATGGCTTCTCGTATTTCCACGCCACGGCACCGCTGTCGGAACGGACGGCCCACAGATGTGGCCGCCCGAATCCGGTAGAGAAGTAAATCAAGTTGTCGCCGATGACCGGCAGTGGCACGTTCGAGAAGCCTTTGAAACCGCACCGCCAAAGCTCCCTGCCGGTGAGCGGCTCGTAGGCGTAGAGCCAATCGGCGCCGAGGCTGATGAGTTGGTCCTTGCCGGCGACAGTGGCGATGGCGCACGTGCTGTTGGCTTTGCGGCAGTCGGGATTGTCGTGGAGCTTGCCGCTGCGCCGCGTTTCCCACGCGAGTTTGCCGGTGCGTTTGTCGAGCGCAGCGATGTACTGTGCGTTCGTGCCGTCACAGTTCACGATGAACAGGTTGCGGTACAGAATCGGCGAACTGCCGGGACCGATGGCGTGGTCGAGTTGAAGCACGTCGGTGCGCCAGAGGATTGCGCCTGTTTTCGTGTCGAGGCAGGCCGTGCCGGCCGTGCCGAAGTTGACATACACACGCCCCGGTTCGATCACCGGCGTTGGCGAGGCGTGGCTGTTCTTCGCGTGCACGAATACCGGCTCTGCCCGCTTGAACACGGTCACGTTGTGCAACAGCTTGCCGGTATCGAGCGCAACACCGAGGGCGTGCAGCGCGTGGCCATCGTCGGTCGCTGCGGTCATCCACGCTTGGTTGTCGCAGATCACCGGCGATGACCAGCCTTTGCCGGGCAGCGGCGTTTTCCAGACGACGTTGTTCTGCTCGCTCCACGTCAACGGCAGGTTCGCGTCGCCGGTGTCGCCCTGACCGTTTGGTCCGCGGAACTGCGTCCACGGCACGGTGGCAGCCAACAAACAAAGTAACGAGATAAACATGCGCGCTCTTGTAGCCGGAATCGCTCCAGCTGGCAAGGCTTGACGATGTGCGCTAGACTTGGGAAAAGAACAGCCATGACTCCCACACTTCAGGACAAAGTCGCCATCGTTACCGGCGCCGCGCAAGGCCTCGGCGCCGCCATTTGCCAACGCCTCGCCGCGGAGGGCGCACGCGTCGTGCCCGCCGATGTGAAAGGACTCGACGTCTGCACTGACGTGACAAAAGAAGAGGACGTGAAAGCGTTGTTCGACCGGACGGTGAAACAATTCGGGCGCGTGGACATCGTCGTGGCGAACGCGGCGATCCTGATTGCCGAGCCGATTGCTGAGGCCGACGCGGAGAAGTGGCGCGCGGTGATGAACGTGAACCTGTTCGGCAATTTCCTGACGATGAAGCACGCCTGCCGCGTGATGAAACCCCGCAAGAGCGGCGTCATCGTGCAGATCAACTCGAAGTCCGGCAAAAAAGGCAGCGCCGCCAACAGCGCCTACGCGGCGAGCAAGTTCGGTGGCATCGGTCTTGTGCAAAGTGTCGCACTGGAGATGGCGCCGCACGGGATTCGTTGCAACGCGATTTGTCCCGGCAACCTCCTCGACTCGCCGCTCTGGACCGACCCGCAAAAGGGGCTGTTCGTCCAGTACCTCAACGCCGGCAAGGTGCCCAGCGCGAAAAACATCAACGACGTCCGCCAAGCCTACGTCAATCAGGTGCCGATGAAACGCGGCTGTTCCTATGACGATATCTGCAACGCCGTCGTTTTCCTCGCCAGCGACGCGAGCAGCTACATCACCGGCATCGCCCTCAGCGTGACGGGCGGCCAGGAGATGAGTTAGCGACGTACTCGCGGATGAACCGGATGTTCTCGGTCGGCGTCTCAAACGGCAACGCGCCGGTGCCGAGCACGCAACGCGGCCGGCCACCGGCAAATGCGAGAATGCGATCCACCTCGCGCCGGATCCGCGCACGGTCGTTGCACACCACCACGCCGGCGTCCATGTTCACGCGCACCGTCACGTGCGGATGCGTCCGTGCGACGCGCTCGACGAACGCGCGCTGGTCGGTCTCGACGTTGCAGATCAGGAACCCAGTGCCGGTCGCCAGCAAATCATCGAGAATCGGAAATGTGTTGCCGCCCATGATGCACGGCACCGGATGTCCCACGCACTCCACCGCGATGGCCAGCACCCGCTTCAGCGCCGGCAACTCCAGCTCGTGAAACTGCCGCGGCGACAACAACGGCGGCGCCGCCGCCGACTCGAAGAACGCCACATCGAGTCCCGCCGCCGCGATGGCGCGGAAAAACCCGGCTTGATTTTCGGCCAGCCGCCACAGCAACCGCGCGGTCTTCTCCGGCTCCAGCGCGGCGTCCTCACAAAGCGCATTGATGCCGAGCAGATTGAACGCAATCGAGAACGGCCCCGCCACCGGCACCCGCACGTCGGCCTCCGGCAACTCGCGTTTCAATCGTTGGCCGACCGCAATCGTCATCGGAATGCGTCCGCCGCATTCAAACACCGGCAGGTTGTCGTCGAGGCTGGCAAGCAACGGTTGATGAACCGCGGGGATGCCGTTGCCGTCGGGTTTCTCGATGACCGCGCCGTAGGCTTCCGCTTCGAGGTTATAGATGTCAATGCCGACGGTCAACACTTGGTGCCGGTATTCCAGCCACGCGGCCCGGTGCGCGGCGAACAACAGTTCGGCGTCGCGTGACACTTCCCACGGCGTGCGCCCGACAAAGCGCGCCGCGTGTTCGTACACTGCCGGCGTGAAGGCGATCTTCACGGGTTCAGTCTGCGCCATGCGACCATCGAGCCGGCGAGCAACGTCTTCGGGTCGCCTTTGATGTTGTAGCACTGGAGTCCGACCGGGCCTTTGTAGCCGACCGCCTTCAACTTCTTCAGCACGATGCCAACATCGTAACTGCCTTTGTCGAGCGTTTGGATGGCGTTGCCGCCGCTGTCGGCGCCGTTGATCGTGGCGCAGAACAGATGCGACGCGGCTTCCTCAATCAACTTTGGAATACGGTCCTCGGCTTTGTCGAGCAACGCGTGACAGAGGTTGAACGTGACGCCGACATTCTTCCGGTTCACCTTCTTCGCCACGCGCACGGCGTCTTCGACGCGGTGGATCCACATGTTGACGTGGGGGTAAATGGCAATCCGCACGCCGCTATCGGCCAGTTCGCGCAGCCCGGCCACCGCGATATCGTCGCCGGCGGGGTCGGAGTGCTTGAACTGCTTGCTGGTCATGTTCGGCCAGATCATCGTGTCGGTGCCTTTGCAGAGCGCGATGATCTCCTTCAACTCCGGTTTGTAAACCAGCTTGCCGTCCTTGAGTTCAAGATTGGCATAGATGACGAACAGTTTCAGTCCGCGCTGCTTTGCGCCGTCGAGTACCTGCTTGACGCGTTCCGGCGCATCGGTACGCCAACTCAGACCGTCGAAGCCGACTTCCTTCACGAGGTCGAGTTGCGCGTCAATGGTCTTGAGGTTCTCGCCGCGCAGCCCGTTGTCGAACACGAAAAACGGGTTCGGCCCCGCAAACGTTGTTGCGGCGGACAATAGAAGCGTGATGAGGATGGTTTTCATGTTGTTGGCATTTGACGCTGAACACTGCATGGAATTCACGGCAGGCTGAAGCGCAACTTCAGGAAGCGTTGCACATTCGTTTCGATGGGCAGCGTGTCGCGGACGCGAAAAAAGTTTGTTGTGTTGATCTCAATCACGGTGTTGGTGGTCCAGTTTGTCAGCGCGCCGGCACTGAGGCCCTCGATGATGACGTCAGTCACCGCTGGGTCGCGCGGGGTGCTGAGGCGGAGGTAGGTGAAGCCGTTGGTGGTGACGCGATCGCATTGAATCGGGTTGGCGCAGACCGCCAGCGGGTCGAGGCCGATGGTGTATTTGATGAGATTGGCGAGGCCGTCGCCGGCAGGATTGGCCGTCATGGCGGCTTGCGGAGAGTTGGTGGAGCCGAAGTTGTCCATTTGCCATGAAGCCGGTGTTGCACGCACCAGCAGGCGGATTTGCCCGGGGACGGTGGTGTCAAATTGGTAGGAGTAGAGTGGATTCGGTGTCGTGCCGATGGTCAGACCGTTGTTGGTGAGGGCACCGGTGTAGGTGATGATTGTGTAGGTGCCGGGGCAGAAGCCGCCGGCGTCGGTGATATTGAGCGTGCCGGCGAGGGTGAGGGTGCCGCTGATGTTGACGCGGTCGCTGGTGGAGCCGAGAGCGAAGGCGTTGGTGGCGGTGGGGGCAAGAACGAGGTGGTTGCTGATGGTCAGCGTGCCGGGCGAACTGCGGGGAGCGAGGGTACCGTTGATGGTGACCGGGCCTTGAATGGTGCCGTTGCCGCCAAGCGTGCCAGCAGCGGCAACGGTGACGGCACCGGTGTTGATGGAGCCGTTGACCAGCAGCGTTCCGTTGCTGACGGTGGTCGGACCCGTATAAGTGTTGTTCCCGGCGAGCACAAGCGTGCCGCCAGTGGTTTTGACGAGAGCAGCACCGCCGTTGATTTCGACAACGTTCAGCAGTGCGCCGCTTTGGATATTGAGGTAGTTGATGGGGGCAATCGCAGAGCCAATGGTGTGACCTTGGAGGTCGAGCGTGCCGCCGTTGATGGTCAAGGTGCTGCCGCCACCGCCGTCCACAATATCAGTGGATACTGTCGCCGTGCCTCCAGCCAAGACAAAAATGCCGGTGACGCTGCCGCTGCCGAGCATTTTCCCCAGCGTGAACTCGCTGTTGACGGTGAGTTGGCCTCCACTCATCGTCAAGGTGCCCATGCCCGTGCCGGTCGTCGTACCGGGCTGACTGCGGCCCAGAATCACGGTGTTGACGTTGATGTCGCCATTGATGAACTGGACGGTGCCCCGGCCGCCGGCGGTGGCGCTGCTGGCGTTCGTTTCCAGCGTGCCGGCTACCAGTTGATTCAACTGGGCGCTCAGAAACGATCCGTCATTGGTGACAATGAGGAATCCTGTCGGCCACGAGCCGGAATTGAGCTGATTAAAAAAACCGAGAAAGAGATTGGCTCGTGTGTCGTCGTTGGTGCCCGTGATGGTCACTTGATTCGGCGGACCCGTGGTGGCCGTGATGGTGCCCCGAATCTTGCAATAGCCAAGGTAGAGGTCGGCGACGTGGAAGGTGTTGCTGTTGCCCAGCAACACCAGACCAAAGCCGGCTCCGGACGCCGTGCTGTAGCCCACATACAGACGGGTCGCCGTGACGGTGTTGTTGGTTGCCAACCAGAGCCAGCCGCACCGGCCGGCGTCGGCCAAGCCGAAGTGGTCGCCGACGGACAAGTTGCTGACACTCGCCGTAAAAGAGCTCAGTTGGGACAGGTCCAAACCGCTGGCGAGGGTGCTGGAGCGATAGCCGCGGATGCGGAACGCGCCGTTAGTGGCGACCACGTTCAGTGCCCCACCGCCGACGAGGCGCAAGTGGGTGCCCTCCGCGACATCCACCACGTTGTTGGCAGTGCCGGCAAGGAGGTTCAACACTTGGCCGGCGCCGAGGTTGACGACCGTGTTCGTTGCCAGTGCGTTGGTGGCCGCTGCGGTTGTGGTCAGCAATGCACTCACGGTGGGGCTGAAACCGTTCAGGTCCAGCGTGCCGGCATTGGCCAGATTGCCGTTATCACCCAGGATCAACGCGGTGCTGCCCGGCAGCGCATTGCTGACCCCAATGACCAGCGTACCTGCGGCAATGATGGTGCCGCCACCGTAGGAGTTGGCGTTGTCCAGCGTCAACGTGTTGGTGCCCGACTTGAGCAACGCGCCCCCACCCGTGATGACGCCCGACCACGTGAGCGCACCGGCTCCGCTCACGTCGAGGACCGCAATACCGCGATTGGTCACGGTGCGGATGGTGCTGGCCGCGCTGCTGCCGGTGTAGCGCAACGCGCCGGCGATGAAAATCAACGGAGCGTTGCTACCCAGCGTGCTGGGGCTGGTGTCGGCAAGGGTGTTGATGCTTAACGTGCCACAATTGATCGTCGTGCCACCGCTGTAGGTGTTGGGGCCGGTGAGCGTGAGCGTGCTATTGCCGTCCTTGACCAGCCCGGCGGTGCCGGCCAGCGCGGCCTCAATCGTCGCGGGGCTGTTGGCCATGATAGTGGGTGTGGCGCCGGCAAGCGTGATGGTATTGCCGGTCAGGGTATAGTTTTGGTTTTCAAAGAGCAAGGCTCCGACCGAAATGGCCGTCCCGAGCGTACACACGTGGTTGTTGGTTCCGCCGCCAGCGGTGCCGAACTGGGCCAGACTGCTGCCCGTCCAAGCCAGATTGGTGGAGTGGACGCTGTCCCACCAGTTGTTCGCCGTCAGGTCCCAAGTGCCGTCTCCGTCCTGCGCCTCCGGGGTGGCGAGCGCGGCGTCCCACACCAACGTCGAGTTTGTTCCGATCTGGCTGAATGGAATCGGTTGGAAACCGGGGATGCTGTACGCCGGCGAGTTGGTCTGGAGGGTCAGATCGAGAGCGGCCTCGTTGACAAACAACGGATTCTCGTTGGTCAGATTACCGGTCATCTCGGCGTAGTAACTGAAAGCATTGTCCCATTGCACGTACACCTTGGTGTTTGACCAACCGATATTGCGGGAGAAAATCGTACCGCCGGGCGTTTTGTACGGGCCGATCTGGCTGTAGTCATTAGGAATCGCCGCCAATGCAGGATAGGCCGTGGACCACGGCGGGTTTTGGTAGTTGTAGGGTCGAATTTTGGCCAGTAAATCCCCATCGTCACCATTGGTCGAAATACCGTAGATGCCGACAGCACTGCTGTAGTGAAACGCGCCACAATGCGCCACCACGTTATTTTCCCAATCATTATCCCGGCCACCGTTATTCTGCAGCGCCGCATAGCCGATGCGATACAGCACGTTGCCGAACACTTCCAGTCCGCTGCCACAACCGTCCGCGTAAATGCCAATCACACCGAATCCGCTGACGGGCGAAGTGACGTCATGGATGAAGTTGAAACGAATCCGGTTGCCCCGCAGTCCCCAGTCCCGGCCGCAGTAAATGGCACCGGCATCACTCGTTGACTGGCACACGTCGTGGATGTGGTTGTAATCGAGGCGATGCTCGTTTCCAGTGAAGTAGATCGCCATGTTGCTCGCTCGGTACAACTCGCAGTGTTCAACCGTGTGGCCGACCCCCTTCAGCCTCACGCCCGGAGTGCCCGTGAACGAGAGACGGCTGAAATCATGGATGACCGACTGGCGAACAAAGTTTTGGCCGGGAACCAACGTGTAGCGGTTACCGCCGTCGAGCACTGCCCCGCTGCTGCCGCTGTCGGCGATTTCACAATTAGCGAAGCCGCTGCGCAGACCTCTGATTGTCGCCGCGTGCGAGCCGGCTCCCAGTAATCGGCAACGGCTGAACGTGATGTTGGTTCCGCCATCCATCTGCACCAAATACCCGCGAGCAGCCAGCATCTCAATCCCGTCCATCCGGATGTCGCGGGCACCGGCCACGTGCACGATGGTCGTCTCCAACACTGACACCAGGATTTCGGCGTTGGTGAAGCCGGCCGGCGGCCACACGTACAGCATCCCAGTGTCGCGCTTGATGTAATACTCGCCGGGCGTGTCAATTTCCTCCAGCAGGTTGAAGGCAAAATACGACGTGTTGGTGACGATGCCGTAGCTGGGCCTTGCCGCCAGCGAAACCGTCTTGGTTGCGGTATCAATGTTGGTCGCCAAGCAGGCAGTGTCGACCCAAGGAACACAGAAGTAACCGTGGAACCAGACTTCCTCCGCTTGCGACCACCGAGAGGGTTCGGTGCCGCTGTAGGTGAACTGATTGCTGCTCACGACGCTGACCACCGTGGCCCACGTGCCGGTGTTGGGCCAGCGCCCCAGTTCCAAGGGCCGTCCATCCACAAACAATTCCATCGCCGCCACTGCCGTCGTGTCGAAGCCGCGTGGCTTCAGTGTGCCGTAATTGGTGATGCCGTGTGCGCCCAAGTCAATTTCCAACAGATTGCCCTGCGCATTCGAGGCCAGCCGACTCCACACCGGTGAACTGGATGTCACCGGTGTAAACCACGTCGGATCGAGGCGCACTCCGCCGATGAAACGGGGCGTTTCGCCTGGCACGGCCCGATAGACACAGTTTATGTCGGCCGCTGACAACTCGAATGAATTTGTCCGTACATAATCGCCGCCGTGCAGCCAGACCACCACCGGCACAGCATCACTGGAGACCGCGCGCGCGGCGTCCCGGGCGCGTTCCAGTGTGGCGAATGGCGCCGCCGCCGTCCCGGGATTAGCATCATCACCTGTCGGCGCGACATAAAACTCCCCCCGCGCCGACAACACGCCGGCAAGCACCACTCCAACGACCGTTGTGGTAATGCGTAACATCGGTTGCACAATGCAGTCGCCAATCCGCCGACCTGAGAAGCATTGGCTATCACGCTCCCAGAACAGCGTCAAGCGTGGTCTCAGTAAACGCTGCGTGTTTACCTCGACGTCAGTCCAACGTCCACGGCGCGCGCATCCGCGGCCGGTTGATGAGCTTGTTGGCGGCGGCGTTGCCGGGGAACGTTTCCTTGTCGGGGTCCCATTTCAGGTGCGCACCGCCAAGCTGGACTGCGATGTGCGCCAAGTGACAGAGCGACGTGGTGCGTTGGCCGACTTCTTCGTCTTCGAGCGTCCGGCCCCGGGTCTTGATGCAATCAACGAAATCCTGCTTCTCGTGTTTCAACGGGAAATGGATTTCCTCGGGGCCGATCTTCTCCTTCAGAATCTTCGGGTCGCTGGCTTTGAGGCGTTCGGGGGACAGTTTGCTGGCGGCATAGTTGACGTGGATCCAGCCTTTCTCGCCCTCGAAACGGACGTGCGGCTCGCCCATCTGGTAGAACATCTCCATCCCGTTGGCGAATTTATACCACGCATCGAAATGCTCCAGCACGTTCCAGACTTTGCCGTCGTGGAACTTGCCGGTGGCCTTGATCTCGACGGGGCCGGTGCGCTCGGTGCCGGCGCCCCACTGGCCGATATCGTTGAGGTGCGTGCCCCAGTTCGTAATCATGCCGTCGCAGTAATCAAGGCAACGCATCCAGCCGGGACGCGATCTCAGGTTTTTTGGCGTGTGAACGCGCTTCTGGATGTAGTCAACCTTCGGCGCAGGACCGAGCCAGAGATCGTAATCGAGTTCCGGCGGCGGCGCGGTGACAGTCTCCGGTTCGTCCGGGAACGCTTCCTTCGGCGAACCGGTGCGGACAGTGTGAAGTTTGCCGATGCGACCGTTGCGGACGAGTTCGGCGGCCCGGTGGAACGGCTCCAGCGATCGAAACTCGCTGTCCACGCGGAACACGCGTTTGTGTTTGGCGACCAGGTCGGCGAGGATGCGGCCTTCGTTGATGTAGCGGGTGATCGGTTTCTCCAGCGACACATCTTTGCCGGCCTTGACAGCGGCGATGGCCATCGGCACGTGCCAGTGGTCCTGCGTCGAGATCATCACCGCGTCAACGTTCGGGTCGGCGAGCAGTTCGCGGAAATCCCGGTAGCCCTTCGCGACTTTCTTCTTGTAGTGCTTCTCGACCGCCAACAAGCCCTGTTCGAGTCGCCACGAATCCACGTCGCAAACAGCAGTCACGGCGCAGTCGGGCGATGTGAGAAACGGTTTCAGGTTGGAGTTGTAAGCCTGCCGGCCCATGCCGATCATGCCGATGCCGATCTTCTTGCTCGGCGCATCGGCACCGAAAAGGCGGTGCGGCAGAATCAACGGCCCGGCGGCGAGTACGGCAGAGGTTCTCAAGAATTGTCTTCGGTTCATGGTGATGCCTTTCGTTAACTCAGCCATTTTGTTCGATATTCTTTCTGAATCCAAGCATTAGCTTCGGGGGCGCCGACCACCTTCATCTTGACGGCATCCCATTCGATTGGCCGGCCCAACCGCAACGACAAGATGCCGGGCAGGTAGGCCTCGCACACCCGCGCTCCAATCTCGAAGTGGTTGTAGGTGGCCGGGCCGCCCTTGCACACTTGGAACCACTCCTGCATGTGGTTGTCGTTGGGCAGGCGCGGCACTCTGAGCGGCAATGTCTTGGCCGCGTCATGCTCCAACACGCCACGCCAGTTCTTGTCGCCCTTGAGTTTCATGATGCCGGCGACGCCCCAGCCGTCGGTGTAGAGTTCGCCGCGCTGCCCGACGAACAGACAGCCGGTGTTTGGCAACTGCCCCCGGCATTGCTTGACGGAGTCGGTGATCTCCTCTGGCGGATACTTGCCGCCGTCGCCCCACCAGAGCGTGTCAGGAGCCAGCCCCTCGCGCGCGGCATACTCGAAGCGAAAACATCCTCGCGAGACATACGTCTCCTTGAGCGGTTCGGGAAGTTCGGCAGTGACGCGGGCGGGCGGGCCGAGCTTCAACGCGCGGACCGGCAACTGGAAAGTATGGCAGCCTTGGCCGGACAACATGCCGTTACAAAAATTGAGCCAGTGCTGCGCCTTGATGCAGCCGGGCATATACACGCCCGCCTTGAACGGTCGCCACGGCACAGGCCCCAGCCAGAAATCCCAGTTCAAGCCGTCGGGCACTGGGTCCTCACCCGGCGGACGATCATAGCTGGGAGGAAACTTGCCGCAGTAATCCGACCAGAGATAAACCTGCTCGACTTGACCGAGCACGCCCGCTTGGATGACCTCCACGGAACGGCGGAACGCCTTGCTGCTCGTGCCCTGCGTGCCCAGTTGGGTGGCGACTTTGCAGCGCGGGGTCAGGTCCATTAGTTCCCGCGCTTCGGCAATCGTGCGCACCAGCGGTTTCTCGCAATAGACATGCTTGCCCGCCTTCATGGCTCGCACGGAGATTGGCGCGTGCCAACGCGAACCGATGGCGATTACCACCGCGTCAAGCGACTTCTCGGTATCGATCAGTTTGCGGTAATCGTCGTAGAGCTTGGCTTTGCCCAACATCTCGTTCGCGCCCTCCGCCGCACCGGCGAGGGCCTTTCGGATCGGAGCGAACTGCCGTTGATCCACGTCGCACATCGCCACCAGATTCTCGCCTTGGCGCAAGATCTCCGTCATCAGGGCACGGCTGCGTCCGCCGGTCCCGACGACTGCGATGTTGAGCCGGTTACTGGGCGCATCAGCGCCGAACAGGCGGCGCGGCAAAATCAACGGCCCGGCAGCAAGCACCCCGGCGGTCTTGAGAAATCGGCGACGATTTATGGTCATGACTCCTTTGCGGCGTTGATCATTGCCACGACGTTTTCGCGAGGCGTGTTCTTCTCCAAATAGTCCGAGGTCGAGAAAATGTATCGGCCACCGGGTTTGCCGATGGCGATGATCTCGCGCGTCTTCGCAGCGACCTCGGCGGGCGTGGCGCGCTTGAGGAAATCAACCTGGTCGAGGTTGCCGAGCAGGCAAATCTTGTCGCCAAGCGCGGCCTTGGCGTCGGCGAGATTGTTGTCGCCGCGCGGCGGCTCGCTGACGGTTTCCCAGACGGCCATCCCCAGCTCGCGGTAGTTCGCGTATAGCGACTTCGCGCAGCCGCAATTGTGATACACGCTGAATTTGCCGGCAGCGCGAATCGCCTCGACGACGCGTTTCTCATACGGCAAAACGAACTCGCGGAAATAATCCGGCCCCGTCGTCGCCCCGCCGGCCATGTGGCCTTGCATCCCGATGCAATCAATCGCCGTCTCGCCAAGCGCGGCGCTGTAGGCGCACATCGCGTTGGCGACGCCGTCCATCAACGCCCGGTAACGCGCCTCGTCCTCGTAGGGCGCGACGTAGAAATTGTCCATGCCGCAGAGGTCGGCGCAAAAGTTGAACACACCGGCGAAACCCCACGGCGCGAGCACACCGCGGTCGCCAATGATCTTGCGCCATGTTGCAGCAATGTCTTGCATTTCACGACGATCAGCGTCGCTGAGCGGCGGCAGATATTTCAAGAACACCTCCGCGTCGTCGGCGTCCTGCAACAACGTTCGTGTGACGTGGAACCGCACGCCGGTCGTTGCCGCACCACTGTCGGGACCGGTTTCTTCCAGCGCGAGCGTCCGCGACGGCGTGACGATTTCCAGCCGGCGTTTGATCATGCCTTCGGCGCGTGATTCGGTTCGTCGCAGTTCCCAGTTCGGGTAGCTGTGACGGAAGAAGTGCGGCGTTTCAAAGGCACGGTGTTTGGCCATCAAATCGAAATCGAGTTCATTGGCGAGTTCCGTGGCATCTATGACGCGGTCCACCTTTGTCTTGTGCGGGTAGTAGAACGCGAGGTATTCGTCCTGCACAAACGGCGCGACCGGCACGCGGTCGGCGATTTCGCCGCGGAGCGTCGTCAGGATCCGTTCGCGAGAAGTGATGCACCCGTTCACTGCGCACCGGTGTCATAGGCAGCAAGATGTTCGTCGTAAGCCCAAATGAACACTCGTTTATATGGATGCAGTTGCCGCTGCCGTTCCCATTCCTGAATAATGGACAAATCTCCAAGTCCCAAACCTCGCGCAGCATCGTCTGGAAACTTATCAATCCAGTTCTGCAAATCCGAACTTTCTATGAACTGTGTCGGTATCCAAGGTGCTTTTCCTTCGAGCGCAGCCTTGACCTGTACGACAAAACGGCCAGCAGACTGCCGCCGACCGGCGCCATTGGCCAGTTGTCCGATATGATTGCCAGTCTCCAAAATGGCCGCCAGTGGCAGCAGCAACACCGTTTTGGCGTTGGCCAAGTCTTTGAGCATCTGAATTACCGCAGGGCGCTGTTGGTTGCGCCCCGGTACATCGAGAACATTGCAGAACACGCTAGTATCAATCAAGCAAATGCTCATGAAGCGGCCGACGTTTTCTCCAACTCCTCGATCCAGTGCAATTTTTGCTGAACTTGTTGTTCCGGAGTGGTTGCTGTTTTGACGAACCGATCAACGATCCCCTGAGTCAACAACCGTCCGAGAGGACCTTGCGCCACCAATTCTGGGTAGGCTGGCAGATCACTCAAGCGCACCAAACGGCTGTCGCCACACTCGGGGTCGCGATAACAGAACACGACGTTAGGCAGCGAAGTGACCGGCAGTGCGTCCAACAACGCAGGATTATGGCTGGTCAGCACAACAACCAATTTCCGTTCCTTCGCGACCCGTTCGATGTTAGCTAGAAGCGTTTTGGCCCGGCTCGGATGCACGCCATTGTCAATCTCTTCCACAACCACAGTGGAGCCCTCTGCGGCGGACAACAGCGCGGCAGCCACCGCCACCACTCTCAAGGAGCCATCGGAAAGCACCGTGGCATCGCGCAATTCCCGTCTGCCACCGAAACTTTCTGCAAATTGAACCATCACTTCGCGGCGTGGACCTGACAAGAACTTGATGTCAGCAATGTCTTGCTCCGGCAAGTCCCGAACAAATGCCAGCACTTTGTCTTTGGCTTGCTGCGTGTCACAAAGATCGAAAAGCGTGCTGGAGATGTTCGCCCCATCTCCCTTCAGCACCTTGTCCACGATGAAACTGTAGCCGCGCATCCGTCGTGGGGATGGGTCAAGGAAAAGCACGCTGCTCAAAGCGTCCATGAACGCCTTGGTGACAGCGGGGATGTCCTTTTGCGACCGCTTATGTCGTTCTGCAAAACGCGCCGGCGTCTGAAGCTGGGTGAACACAGCCAATTGATCAGTGCAGGTCACTTGCGGCTTGTTCGGGCCAGGCGAAAAATTGTTGTAGGTGACCAAGAGGTTATTGGAAACTCCGTGTGAGTCTTGCGCCACCCAGTAAAGCGGGAGTTGTTCATTTGGACTCAGGATGCGTTCCTGTTGAATACGCATACCGTTGTTGCCGACAGCAATCTCTGCCTCCAAACCAGTCCAGATCGAATCGTGACGCAGAGAACAACCCAACGTGAAGGCATCGGCTTGGTTATACGTCAGGTCAGCGACTGTCCCTCGAATTGTCAACTCGGATTCCTGCACGGCGCGGAACACATCGTCAAGACGGCGACCACGCGCCAACCAAGAGAGCATTTGAAAACCTTCCAAAACGTTACTCTTGCCGGAAGCGTTGGCGCCAATGAGCAATGTCAGCGGGCCGAGTTCCAAGGTGGACTCCTTGTAACTCTTGAAGTTGGCCAATTTGAACTTGGTTAGCATGGTATCAATCTACCAAATTGGGGGACGTTTCGACAATTTGTTTCATGCACATATGTTGCAAGAGTGAACTTGCGCCACCTGCACTGCGCACTGCCCATGACGGAAGGGTGGCCGCTAAACGAACCGGACTACCTGCGATCAGTCGAAGCATTCGTCGCTGGGATCGAAGGCGGGTATGACACAAATCGCAATCTTCATCTTGCCCACGGCGCGGTGGCGGCAGCCGGGCTTGATCATGATCGCGCTCATCGGTTTGACCGGGATTTTCTCGCCGTCGAGTTCCATGTGTCCGCTGCCTTCTTGGATCAGATAGATTTCCGTGAGTTTCTTGTGATAGTGGACCTGACTGTCGGTCTTGATGGTGGTCAAGTGAAGCGTGGCCACCGGGTTGTCAGGACTGGAGAAGGCGCGACGACTGTCGCCGCAGGGACACTGCACAGGGGCGATGTCAGTGAGTTGGGCGAGCATATAGTTCTTGCCGGAGCTGTTCTTGCCGACTGCGATGGCTGTGGCGATTGAACCGATGATTGTTCCAGCAACGAAAATGGATATGCCGTTCATTTGTTGTTCCTCCGACGGAATAAATAGTTTCGACACGCCGTCGTGCCAAGCTAATAATACCGGTGCCCGAATCTTCACGATGATTTGTAGGGCAGGCGCTCCGCCTGCCGTTGTTATCGGCAGGGCAAGCGGGGCGCTTGCCCTTGTATCTTCAATTCGTGGTAGTCTGCCGCTTGGT